>KB899088.1:17462-31709 GCA_000378025.1 Xanthobacteraceae bacterium 501b | reverse complement strand
CTGGGGGGTGGCGTCATCGCCCTTGCTGGGGCAGAGGGGGCAGAGCCTCCTGGCCCCGCGTTCTTCTCGAAGGATCTTGCGCGCCCTGGCGCGCGCCGCGGTTCGGGGATGCCGGCGGGGCATCGAGGGGGGGGAGAGGCGAGAGGGGTGGCGGAGCCCCACTCTCGCCACGCGCGCGGGCGGTCGATCCGCCTGGGCGCGTGACCGGCCGGCCGCTCGTCGGGCCATCGGATTGGGAAAGCGCTGCCCCCGGCGCTGTGATCGTCGGGGGCGTCTTCGCCTTGCAGGGCGCTAGAACAGCGCCGCCTGCCCGTCACCCTCAAGCTCCCACCTCTTCGCCCTCGCCCGGCTCTGTGCGGCCTCTTTCCTGCGGATCGCGGCGGCGGCGGCCTCAAGGTCGGTCGATGCGTGGCGGGCGTGGATCTCTTGCAGCAGTTCAATGTCGAAATATTTGGGCATGGCGTCCGCGAGCGCGGCGTCTTTTTCAGCCGCGCGCATAAGGGCGGCGGCGACCATCTCGCCGTCGAACATTTTGAAGCAGACATCGAAAGCGTCTGCCGACGCGCCGGAAAGGACCGATTGCCGCGCCAGAGCGACGCGGCCGGCGAAGGTGTTGAAGCCGGGGCGGCAGGTCATGCGCTGCGCTCCCCTTGGAGAGCCGACACCACGCGCGATGCGGAATAGCGCCCCGCATTGTTGAGGTGGCGCTGCCAAGCCCCCTCGGACGGCGCCCAACGGAAGCCCTCGCGCTTCATCAGGTCGCGCGTCGCGGCCTCGGGCTTGCCGTCGAAAAACATCTGAATGCGCGCCGCGTCGCCATTCTCGACCACGCGCAGGCGCCCGGCTGTGGTGTTGTGTTCCTGCTCGACCGTCCCGCGCTCGCGGTTCGCCTCGATCGTCGCCAGCCGTGTCGCAAGCCGCTTGATCTCGGCCAGCTCGCCCGAAAGCTGATAGGCGGGAAAGCCGGCGCCCATCCATTCTTGAGGCGGCACAACGCAGCGCCGCGCCTTCGCCTCGCGCCAGCCCGTGGCGTCGACCACGGCTTGCACTTTGGCGTCCACGTCTTTGCCCTTCGCCGAACGAATAGCAGCGTTGGCGGCTTTCATCATGGCGTGCGCGGCCTGGCGCTTCTCGATCTCGGCGCGGATCAGTGCCGGCGCATCCGGGTTGCTGGCGCGGATCGGCTCGCCTGGGGCGCCATGAGGGAAGGCGGTACGCTCGACGGCGGCGCGGGCGGCCTTGGCGTGCTCGCTCACGACGCGAAAGGCGTTGTCTGCCGATGCCTGCCGCTTGCGGTTCCGATCCACCGGGAACCGGGCCGGCCCGACGACGAACCACGACATGCACCGCGATTCCATCGCCCAAGCGCGCCGCGTCAGCGACACATGGCGGACTGTGAAACGCTCGATCTCGGCGCCGGCGTCCAGAATGCCCCCCCGCGCTACGATCGCGACGACATGGGCGGCGAAGGCGTTGACGCGCTCACCGAGGGCGCCAAGCTCCATGCGGGCGCGGCGATCCGGGAAATGGGACAGGGCGTCCCAATGGCGTTCGATCCCCTTGACGGTGAGCGAGAGGGAGAAGCCGCCGGCGCTGATTGCGAGGGTATCAGCGTCGAACATGGCGACGGTCTGGAAGGTGCCGTTCAAGTCGGGGGTGGTGTGCTCGGCCATGGTTTTCCTTCTCCTATTCGCTGCGAAGCAGGCTGCGTCCTGCTTCCTGAGGGTCGCGGAGACCGGGGAGTTGGGGGGCAAGGGGGATGATGACGGGGGGACCGCCCACCCGGAGGGCGGCGCGGAGCGCCGGCATGGCAGGCCGCTTTGCGGCCGAATGCTGGGGGGTGGCGTCATCGCCCTTGCTGGGGCAGAGGGGGCAGCGCCCCCTTGGTCCCACGTCCTGCAGAAATGAACTGGCGCGCCCTGGCGCGCTCTATGGGATCGTTGATGTCGGCGCCGGCATCGAGGGGGGAGAGGCGAGAGGGGTGGCAAAGCCCCACTCTCGCCGCACGCCCTGGTGGTCGATCCGCCTGGGCGTGCGCAAGCCGGCCGCTGCTACGCTGGATCATCGGCGTCGTAGTAGCCCGGCCGGCGCTCAAGCTCGGCGGCGACGAATATCTGCGCAAAGAGGGGGAATTTGGCCTCGATCCGGCGTTGCAGGTTCCGCCGGCGGGCGCGTGCCTTGGCCTCGCGGCTCCATCGGCGGATGGGCTTCTGTGAAACCAGCCCCCAGCAAATGGCATAGCCCCGGCCGGGCTTCCACATCTGTTCAAGCTCGGCCGGACAGCGCGCGCCGCGCGGCACGATCATTTCGGCCAGAACAGCGGGGCCCGGGCAGGCAATACCCGGCCGGCGCCATTCGAGGGAGTAGCGGGCAAGCTCGATCATAGCGCACCTCAAAGCAGGGCGAGCTGTTCGGCGGGGCGTGCCGGAATGTGAAAGCTGGACGCGGTAAGCTCGGCCGCCACGCTCTTGCGCTCGCGGGCTGGCGCGAACTCGATGGTGACAATTTCACAGAGGGGAGAAACGTCTTTCCAGCTGTCCCGGTAAAAGGTGGTATCGACGCCGATTCCGCATTCCATGTGCAGGCCGGTCAACCGCTCGAAGTCGACGCCGCGCCCCTCCTTCCTGCGATCGTAGAACTGCGCGCCGGAATAGACGAAGCTCGAAGACATCTGCGGGATGATGAACGTGCCGCGATCGGCAATCTGGCTCGCAATGTCGATGACGTGAAACTCAAATTCCGGGCCGTGATAGCGCGGGCCTCGGCCGCTGCGGGGCACCTTCCCGAACGGGGGATTAGAAATAGCGCTGTTGAACGTCGCGCCTCCAAGGTCGGCCTTCCACCAGTTGCGCCAGTCCATCACGTCGGCAACGATCCAACGGGCCTCGGGCACCAGCTTGCGGCCAATCTCGGCGTAACGCGGATTGATCTCGACGCACACCATTTCCCGGACAGCGGGCCGGGAGGAACCCAGCGCGATCACGTTGGAAGCGAGAACGCCGATACCCGCGCACAGGTCGATGACACGGCCGGCGACGGCATCAATGGCGCAATCCCCAGCAAGGCCGTCGGGAGTGAAGAACGCGCCCGCGTGCCGTTGTTGTGGGTCGCCCCTCGTGCCAGTTGTCGAAGACAAAGGCGCGCTCATCATCAGACAGACAGTCCTTGGTCAGGATCGCCTCGGCTTCCTTGTGGGCCTTGATCTGGGCCTTGGTGAGCTTTGCCATCTGTCTTCCCCTTTTTCGCTGCGAAGCAGGCTGCGTCCTGCTTCCTGAGGGTCGCGGAGACCGGGGGAGTTGGGGGGCAAGGGGGATGATGACGGGGGGGACCGCCCACCCGGAGGGCGGCGCGTTTACGCGCCGGCATGGCAGGCCCTTTAGGGCCGAATGCTGGGGGGTGGCGTCATCGCCCTTGCTGGGGCAGAGGGGGCAGCGCCCCCTGGCCCCGCGCCTCTGACGATGGATCTCGCGCGCTCGGCGCGCCCTATGTGCCCTTGGGCAAGGGATCGTCACCCGAGAGGGACGAGACGCCGGCGCAGCTGGTGGCTCGGTGCGCCTGGCGCATAGAGCCCGGTCACGACGCGCCGCGGCGGGATGACTTGTATAGAAGGCTTGGAGGGCTTGATAAATCCTATGCGGCCGCTTGTAATTACAGATGGAATTATCTCTGTAAATATGGTTGCAGCTACAGGGTTAGTGCGATGTTTGAGCCAATATCCCATTATGAAAAGCTCGATGATGAAACATTGATGAGGCGGCACGCGCTGTACCGAGCATCAAATGACATCGAGGAATTCGAGAGAAAAAACCTAGAGTACGTTCGATCGGAATACAGCAGCCATGCCACGTCTATAGGGTTCAACGCCTTTTTGGATGAATGGCACAATATAGCCCTTATTGAATGTGTCATCGGCAATCGCGGGCTCGGTTACGAGCCGATCGTCATAGGCCGGAAGACGGCCATGATGCGCGCAACAGAGCACTATACATCAAAGATAATGTCTGGGGCCTACCTTGTTGACGAGGCGGGTGAGGACGAAAGGCAGAACCTTGCAGGGCGGAGGGTAATAAGATTCTTCGGACAATGCCTTATAAATCTTGGCGGCGTGCCGTTGGGGCGAAAAGTATTAATGGAGCATCTATCGCATAGCCGGATGATCGAAGAAGAATGGTTTGGGCTGACTGATGGGCGGGACATGGTCCGTCCGTGAACGAGGTGAGGCCGGCCTGTTTCTATAGCCACCGGAATGTCGTCGCCGGCATCGAGGGGGGGAGAGGCGAGAGGGGTGGCAAAGCCCCACTCTCGCAGCGGGCCGCTGCGCGGTCGATCCGCGCGGCGGCCGCGCACGGCACTTCAACCTGGATCGGGGGTGTGCTATATAAGTGGAGGTAGGGGAGCGGACTTTCGCCCGCTCCCCAGCTTTGCGCCTAGATGAAGATCGAGACCCGGAGCGCGGCCTGCCAGCCGCTCCGGGTTTTCTTCAAACTAAACGACACACTCAGCGGTATAAACCACATTGCGTGTCCTCCATTTGAGGGCAAGGCCCGTTGCCTCGGCCGGGAGGCCAATCTTCCCGGTGGCGCGGGCTGGCTTCGCGCCGGCTGCTTCTGCCCTCAAATTCGATCCCGTTTCTTATCGTCCTCGATGTTAAGAATGTCTCCGCTGGGCGCGCCTATGAGCTAGCGCCGTTTGACGGGAAGCCCCCAGAGCTGCCCAAGGTGCTCGGCAATCGCCACGGCGCGGGCCATATCGCCCGCCGGGCCATCGGTGATGCACTCGCACCCGGCATGCGTCTCGGTCGGCCGATACCGTCCATAGACGGACCACAGTTCTGCATCGGCGTCGTCGCACGCCTCGAAAATCGTCCCGTCATCGAAGGGCATGGAAACATCGCGCACGCCGCCAACCTCCAGCCAGTCGAACAGGGCGATTTCTTCGGTTGTCGGGGGCTTGCCGCCGGTCCAGCAGTTGAACAGCTCGGCCTCTGTGAAAATGTCGTCGGTCATGCCATCCGCCTTTCCAGAGCCATCAGGAGCCGGCGATAGAAGGCGATAGCCGCATCGCTGGCCTCGTCGGCGGTGTCGGCCTCGGGGAAGCCCGGCACGATCAGGGTGTGCCCGTCATAGGCGTGGCGCGCATGGATGGTCACGATATCCCGCACCGTCTCGTCATCGCCATGCAGCAGGGAAAAGGCGCCCTCGGGGACATGCCGGCCGAAGCCAATGATTCCGGTCGGGTAGCAGTATGAGAACGTTATGGGCAGCGGCGCCGGCGCGCCCTCGGGCTGAATTGTTACGGGCTCGGCCATGGTCTTCCTTCTCCTTTCGCTGCGAAGCAGGCTGCGTCCTGCTTCCTGAGGGTCGCGGAGACCGGGGGAGTTGGGGGGCAAGGGGATGATGACGGGGGGACCGCCCACCCGGAGGGCTGCGCGGAGCGCCGGCATGGCAGGCCGCTTGCGGCCGAATGCTGGGGGGTGGCGTCATCGCCCTTGCTGGGGATGAGGGGGCGGCGCCCCCTGGCCCCACGCGCTTACGATGGATCTCGCGCGCCCTGGCGCGCTCTATGTGAATGTGGATGTCGTCGCCGGCATCGAGGGGGGAGAGGCGAGAGGGGTGGCAAAGCCCCA
This sequence comes from Xanthobacteraceae bacterium 501b, assembly GCA_000378025.1. Classification (GTDB taxonomy): domain Bacteria; phylum Pseudomonadota; class Alphaproteobacteria; order Rhizobiales; family Xanthobacteraceae; genus Ancylobacter. The sequence goes on along the minus strand of KB899088.1, from coordinate 26,083 downwards.
CTCTCGCGGCGGCCCGCTGCGCGGTCGATCCGCGCGGCGGCCGCGCTCGGCGCCTCAGCCGCTTGGCGTCGCCTTGATGACAAAAGGACCGACGTGCTGGCCCGTCTGCGCCTTGGCCTTGATTTGCTCAATCATCCGGTTCTGCTGCTCAGTCGGCACGCCCTGTTCAGTCCAGAGGCGGCGCAGTGCTGTTTCCGGGTGGTCTGTCATGTTGCGTCCCCGCGATGAAAGGTGGCCGGGGCGCGATACGCCCCGGCCCGTTGCTCACTCGGCGGCAAGCGCCACGTCGTCGCCCCTGTCGTCGTCGCCCATGTCCTCGGCGTCCTCGATGTCCTCGGCCGTGTCGGGGAAAGCCGGGGTCTCGATGCAGGCCGGCACGTAGTCGGCGCGCATCTCGGCAACGGTACGGATCACGGCCTCATACTTGGGCAGCTTCTGCATGCTGGCGATCCGGTCGGCCGGCACGTCCTGCGAGGCGAGGATATCGGCAAGCTGCTTCTTGGACAGGCGCTCAAGGAACGCTTGGTCTGCCTTGAAGTGCCGGGTGATGTCGAAGTTCACGGCGCGGGCGATTTCATCGGCGCGGGCAAGGCGCACCGGGCGCTTTTTCTCGTGGCGCATCTGCACGGCATTGAGGTTGATCGCCGTCACCACGGCCAGCAGGTCCAGCAGGGTCGGCAGCTTCTGCTCGATGAGCCATTCCCAAAGCTCGGCCACGTCGCCGGGCAAAGACTGGTTGATGCGCTCGATCAGGTCATTCCAGCCCGTGAGAGCGGCGCAGGCGGCGGGGTTCTGGATCGCCGGCGTCAGGTCCTTCTGCTCGCCGCGAAGCTCCACGGCGCTCTCAAAGGACGCATAGCCCATGCTGTTCTTGTAGAAGGCGCGGATCAGAAGCGGGTGAAGGCTGGCGGCAAGGGCGATATCCGGCCGGCCGGCGAGCGTGATGCGCAGCGCGGCGGTGCGCTGGGCTGTCAGTTCTTCCACCAGCACGGAAGAAATCGCGGGCGCGTCGTCGTCGGTAGCCTCGTCCGTCACCAGCGCGTCGGCTTCCTCGGCGGTCGCGCCGTTCCTGATGGCCTCGACAGCCTTCCAGTCGTCGGCCCGCACAAGGCCACGGGAAATCTGCATCGAACCGTCGCGACCGACACTGACCACGCAACCGGCCTTGCCGATCAAAGCGGGGTCATAGGTGGTCATTGCGTCGTACAGTGCTTCAAGGCACTCCTGCACGGCGTCGTAACGCTCGGAGGCGGCTTCAAGCTCGGCCTCGGTGCCATCGTCGGCGTTGAGCGTTTCGGTAAGCGCATCGGCTTCGGCCTGTAGCGCCTCAATCTCGGCCTGCTGCTCCGGCGTCGGCTCCCGCCGCGTGGGATAGATGCGGTGATAACCGGACGCATAATGCAGGTTGCCCTCAAGGTCGGGTTCCGCCCAACCCCAGCCCTCGGCGGCCAGCACCTCGGCTTCTTCGTTCAGCTTCTCCACGACCATGCGGGTGAGCAAGGGGCGATCCGTCAGATAGACATCGCTCGCGGCGGAAAAGAGGTCGCGGGATACGGCGCCGCCGGCCTGCTCATAGGCTTCCAACCCAATGCAGCGCGCGAAACGATGATCACCCTTCACATGCTCGCGGCTGAGAGTTTCACGGATCGTTCGGGGCTCGCGAGCATAGTAGCCCGTGGCGTCGAACCATGCGGCTTCCTGCTCGGCGTGATCGTCGGACAGGGCGAGAGCTTCGGCCTGCTCAAGGGTGATATCCCCCTCGCCCATGGCGGCGAGGATACGGGGGGACAGGTGGGCGAGCTTGAGGCGCCGCCGCACCGTCATGTGCGAAATGCCGAACCGGGCGGCGATTTCCTCCGGGGGCAACCCGCCTTCGGAGAGGGTGCGGAAGGCGGCGATTTCGTCCACCTCGCTCATGCGCTCGCGCACGATGTTCTCGGCCAACGAGAGTTCGGCATTGTTGGCCTCGGTACGGAACTGGCACATGATGCCATGATCCTTTGTGATTTTGCCCTCTTTCGCCAGCAGGGCGAAGGCGGCGAGGCGGCGGGCGCCGGCCACGACTTCAAACTTGCCCTTGCTCCCCTTGCTGACGACGAGATTTTGCAGCTGGCCGTGGGCGTGGAGGCTGGCGGCGAGTTCGGTGATGCCTGCATCGGACCGGAAGCGACGGACGTTCGCGGGGCTGGGAACCAGCTTGTTGAGGGGGATGGTGTGCAGGTCGGTGGTGGTGTCGGTCATCTGTCTTCCCCTTTTTCGCTGCGAAGCAGGCTGCGTCCTGCTTCCTGAGGGTCGCGGAGACCGGGGGAGTTGGGGGCAAGGGGGATGATGACGGGGGGGACCGCCCACCCGGAGGGCGGCGCGGAGCGCCGGCATGGCAGGCCGCTTTGCGGCCGAATGCTGGGGGGTGGCGTCATCGCCCTTGCTGGGGCAGAGGGGGCAGCGCCCCCTGGCCCCACGCGCTTCACGAAAGCGACTGGCGCGCCTGGCGCGCTCTGTGTGCCCTCGGGCAATGAGCCTCACATGCTGAACGGTTGGGCCTTGGACAACCGCACTTGCTACTCGGACGAGCAAGGTGCTCATTATTGTCAGCATGACTCGGCGGGGGACGCATGGACGACTACATTAATGTGACGCGCCAAGATGCGATCGCCGTAGCCGGCCGCGTCGAAGGCGATTTCTTCGACCGCAAGGCCGCGAAAATCGACGGGCGAGGCATACAGAAAATCGCCGTCGCTTTCGCCAACGCTGATGGCGGCGAAATTGTCATCGGAATTGCGGACGACAAGGACGAACCGGACGTCACGAAACGTTGGCAGGGCCTGCCAAATCCGGAGGACTTCAACAGTCACATTCAGGCGCTCGTCAACCTCAACCCGGCGATCGACTTCCGCCACGAGTTCCTGAAGGCCGAATCCTACCCAAACGTCGTCCTCCGTGTGTTCGTTGCCAAAAGCGTGAACGTATCCACCACCGCCGACGGCAAGGTTTATCAGCGCAGAGGCGCACAATCCCTCCCCGTAACCGATCCGGCAAAAGTGACGGCGCTCGCCTTCGCCAAGGGCGCAGCAAGCTACGAGGATACCGTGCTTCCTAATCTGACCGCGGAGGACATCGTTGACTCCAAAGTCCTCGCCGAATTCTGCGCGGAGATCACCCCCCCGCAGGAACCGCTGGCGTTTTGCGTAAACGAGGGCCTCATCGATCGGAAGAGTTACGTGCCCAACTCCGCAGGCGTCCTTCTCTTCAACGAAAATCCGCAAGCCGTCTTCCCCCGCCGGTGCGGCATCAAGATAGTGTTCTATGACACCCGTCAGATCGTTCCCGAGCGCGAGCATCTCAAGAAAAACATCACGATCTCTGGGCCTCTCTATAACCTGATCCACCGCGCCGTGGCCGAGATCCAGTCTATCATGTCCAACATCAGCATCCAGACGAAGGACGGATACAAGAAGGTCGACTACCCGCCCGAGGCGATCTGGGAGATTCTAGTCAACGCTGTTATCCATCGGGATTACTCGATCGCCGACGACATCCAGGTCGTCATCTTCCAGGACAGGATCGAGATTCGTAGCCCGGGGCGCTTGCCGGGATTCGTTACTACCGAAAACTTCCTCGACGTTCGCTACAGCCGGAATTCAAAAATCGTCCGCTGCCTGGCGCGTTATAAGACGCCACCGAACAAGGATCTCGGTGAGGGTCTGAACACTGCGTTCCAGAAGATGAAAGAGTGGAAGCTCCAAAGCCCTAAGCTCCAAGAGGAGAACAACTACGTCGTCGTCACCATTCCGCACACCCCCCTCGCCTCGCCGGAAGAGCTTATCATCGAATACCTCGCGAACAACGAGGAGATCCGGAACAAGCTCGCGAGGGACCTGACCGGCATCCGCTCCGAGAATCAGATGAAGGAGGTTTTCTACCGCCTCCGCGATCGAGGCCTGATCGAGCGCGTTCCCGGCAAAAAGGGCAACGCCGCGGCCTGGAGGAAGCCCGTCCCCGCCGAGGTTCAGGACTGAGCGATGCGGTCGGCGGGGATCTTTCTGCTGAACCCTGCGCATGAGCCGCGTCGGGCGGCCTCGATGTCGTGCTGCAGCCATGCCTGACCGACGAGCAGGGCGCGGATGGCCTCGCGCGGATCTCCACCACATGCGGCGATCGCGCTGTCGATCTCCTGATCGGTGATGTCGACGTGCGGCCCGGACTGTATGGAGGTCGGCATGGCCTGTCTCCCGATCGGCGGCGGATATCGTGTTTGAGAAAGGGCGCCGGAGCAAGTGAGCCAGCCCCGGCGCGAGTTAGGGAGGAACGTGGCAGGGCTATACGCCCTGCCGCCGCATCTTCTGCACGAGGGCCACGTTCGCGGCCGCCTGGTCGGCGGACAGGTCCCGGGCATAGGTTTCAGCGGCGGCGTCGCCCTTGCCCTGCATGGCGAGGACAAGGGCGTAGGACTGCCGCACGCGCGCATCGGCGTCGGGGCTCTCGGCGGCCTGTTTGGCGAGGGCTTCGGCCTCGGGCAGGCGGCCGGCGAGTGCGAGCGTCATGGCCTTGTTGGACATGACGCGCGGGTCCTGGCGCAGATTGAGCGAGCGATCGAAGAAGGCGAGCGCGGTCGCGTAGTCGCCCTTCTGCGCGGCCGCCACCCCCTGGGCGCTGAGGACGGACGGGTCCGGGCGATCGGGCGTATGGGCCTGAGCGAGGACACGTTCGGCGTCTCCGACCTGGCCGGCATTCAGGAGGCTCTTGCCATAGGCGGCACGAAGCTCGCGATCATTGGGGTTCTTCACGGCCGCGACCCGAAGGACGGCCGTGGCCTGTTCGCGCTGGCCCTGGGCTTGAAGGGCCTGGGCTTCCGCGATGACAGAGGAAGAGGGGGAACCGGCGGCGAAAGCCGCCGGTTTTGTGAGAGATGAGCACCCGGCTAACAGCAGCCCTGGCAAGATCGTGCCCACGCAAAGGAGCTTTTGCATATGGTTTCCGCTCGCCTTCAACTGTTCATGTCGCTGATACATGTCAGTCGCAGCGGATTTCATAAAACAGGTTGCGGTTGAGAGTGGCGCCGCTCTGGCTGCAAAGCGCCCCTTGATAGGACCAGCACTGGCGACCACGCGCCCATGATGGCCCCTTTTGGCCGGGTTTCGCCGAGAACATCTCGAATTGAGGCGTGGACTGACCGGCCTCCACGGTGGCGGTCGCCTGCGCCATTAGCTCGGCCTGGGAATAACACGTTCCGCCGCCGGTCTCTCCGCCCTTGGGATTACCCTCTCCCCACGCGAGGCAAGCATGGGCCGTGCCCACGCGCACCCAAGTGCAGGTTGAGGCGACGCAGGTGTTGACGTCGGTGCGAACAGCGCCCGTCGCGACCCAGCCGCTCCAGCTCGGTTCCGAGGCACCCGCCGCACAGGACGAGGTTCGTTCTTCTTCGGCCTCCCAGGTATGGCTGCCGGTTTGGCCGGCGGCGCACGCTCCGGTCTTCGCGCTCCAGCGACGTTCGGACGCCAGCGGCGTACAGACGGCTTCACGAGCGGTCGAGCCGGAGGCGACGAGCAGATTGCCGGACGGCGCAACCAGTCCGTAAAGCGGGCCGAACAGGGGGCTGTAGGGAAGCGTGCCGGAGAGGGTTACGCGACCATTGTCACGGGTGATGGAGAAGTCTGCTGCGTCGACGGACGCATAGTTTCCGTCTTTGAGAAATTCGGCGATCTGGGCCTTGGCGAGGGCGATCACCTGCGCGTCGGTTTTGCCGCGTGCGGCCTCGCCCACTGAGGTATCCATGGCATGCTGCAACTTGCTCTGCAGGGTGGAGGCGCGCGTGTAGTCGACCACCATGACGCCGGCGCCGAGGGCGGCGACGAGGAACAGCCCGACGAACACGGCGACGCTTCCCTCGGAGGAGGAGCACAGGCGGTCGATATGTCTCTTGAAGAGTCCGGTCATTGTCAGTTCCAGTGCAAGAATTCGATGGCGGCGGGCATGACCGCGAGGACCATCAGGGGCAGGAGGAAGAAAACGGCGACGGGAAGGGCCATGATCGCGGCTGTGGCGGCCGCTTTTTTCTCGATGCGGGACATGCGGATGGTGCGGCCGTCGGCAGCGAGGGCTCTGAAAGCTGGCCCGATTTCGGTTCCCTGTTCATCCGACTGGATGAAGGCCATGCAGGCGCTTTTGACTTCGACCACGTCGGAGCGACGGCCGAAATTCTCAAAGGCGGTCCGCTTTTCCGGCAGCAGGGACATTTCGGTGATGAGGATCGTCAGATCCTCGGCAAGCGCGCGCGAGCGGATGCTGATGTCCGTTGCGACGCGCCGCAGCGCGGCGTCGATCGACTGCCCGCCCTCGACGAGAATGATCATCAAGTCGAGAGCGTCGGGCCAAGCGTCCTGAATGGACGCCTGGCGCTTGCGCGTGGCGCGGTCGACGAGAATGTCCGGGACCTTCATGCCGATATAGGCGGCGAAGACTACGGCGCTCAGTTTCAGCGGCAGGGGCAGCGCCATCACATCGAGGACGCCGAAATAGATTACGCCTATCGCCATACCGGCGAAGGGAAACAGGAACTTCGCCGCGAGATAGGTGGCCTCGGCGCGCGTGCCGCGCTTGCCGGCGCGATGAAGCCGGTCCCGCATGTTCTCCATGGCGAACCACTTTCTGAGGGCGAGGGTCCGCACGAGATAGTCGGCGACGGCGTCGCGATAGGGCGCGGGCCGAGCCGGGACGGCGGGCGTGCCGGCCAGCATGCGAGGGCGGCTCCGGTCGCGGGCGCGGCCCATGGACAGCGCATGCAGAGCTGTGAAAACCGAGACGCCGATAAGAGCGGAGGCGAGTGCTAGCTGCGCTGACATGATGCTCACCCGCCGCTCATGGCGTTGTCTTGCATCCGCTTCAGCACAAAGAAGCCGATCAGCACCCAGACGATGCAGACAGCGGTAACGATGCGCCCGCTCGTCGTGGTCCAGAGGACCTGGGTTCGCTCGGGGTCCATGAAGTAGGTCAGGCCCAGCAGCAGGAACGGCATCGCGGCGAGGGCCTTCGCGCTGGAGCGCGCGGATGACCCCATGGCCTCGATCTTCTCGTTGAGCTTGCGGCGCTCGCGCAGCGTGTTCGAGAGATTGCCGAGGGTGTCGGCGATGGCGCCGCCCTCGGTCTCCTGGATGCTGATGGCGATGGCGAGGAACCGGGTGTCTGATATGGGCACCCGGTGGGCCAGCATTTCGGTTGCGTCTGTTAGCGAGGCACCGATGCCCTGTGCATGAACGACCAGCTCGAATTCCGTCCGGACGGGCTCGGCAGCCTCCTTGGCGACGGAGCGGATGCATTCTGAGACGGGCAGACCGGCGCGGGTTCCGCGCACCAGCACATCGAGGGCATTCGGAAGCTCTTGCGAGAACGCGGCGTACCGCGCCGCGATCTTGCGCTCCAGATAGGCGGCGGGAAGCATGATGCCGGCCGCTATGGCAAGCGGCAGGGAGATGATGGCCGATCCCGTGGGAACAAGAAGGACGAGGAAGACGAGGCCGCTGACGCCGATCTGCACGCGGCGATAGTGTGATCTGGACCAGGACAGGCCCGACCGTTCCAGGCGGAGTTCGACGGCGCGGGCGCGATCGCCGGCGCTGCTGCGGGCCTGCTCGTCACGGCTGAGCTGAGCGAGGCGATCCATGATCATCTGACGGCGTGCGTGTCTCGCCGTGCGTTCATCCCCGAACAGGGCCGCTCTTGTGCGATCCACAAAGGCTCGCTTGCGGTCGTCCGCCAGCGAGGGCCGGAGGTACGGATAGAACGAGGCCACCACGAGCAGCGACACGGAAAAGCCGCCAAACAGAGCTGCGAGGGTCTGCATCACGGCTCCCTCGCGGTCATGTTGAGGGTCGACAGCGCGGAGGCCAGGCGCTCGGCGAGGCCATAGCGTTCGGCAACCCGGTAGAAGGAGGGGCGCAGCTGCCCCTTGCCGACATGTCGGCCGCGCGCGTGGTCGTAGACGATCAGGTCTTCCGTGGTGATCGTCTCGCCCTCGACGCGCAGAACGTCGGTGACGTGCGTCACCACGCGCTTGCCGTCGATCAGCTGCTCGGTCTGAATGATGACGTCGAGCGAGTCGGCGAGGTCGCGCTTGATATTCAGGCTTGGCACGGACTGGTAGCCCGGCGCCGTCCGAACAAGCGCTTCCATGCGGGAGAGGGCGAGCCGGGGGTCATTGGCGTGCACGGTGCCCATGGAGCCGCTGTGGCCCGTGTTCATCGCCTGGATCAGGTCGACCGCCTCTTCGCCGCGCACCTCGCCAACGATGATGCGGTGCGGGCGTTGACGGAGCGCGTTGCGGACGAGCTGCCGCATTGTGACTTCGCCGGTTCCCTCCGCATTCGCGGCCCGGGTCTCCATGCGGACGACGTGGGGCTTCTGCAGCTGGAGTTCGGCGGTGTCCTCGCAGGTCACGATGCGCTCGCGCTCGTCGACGCAGGAAGACACGCAATTCAGCAGGGTGGTCTTGCCGGAACCCGTGCCGCCGGAAATCAGGATGTTGAGGCGGCACCGGCCGATGACGGCGATGACGTCCATGGTCTCGGGACTGAGCGAACCGGCGGCGACAAGTTGTTCGAGGGTGAGGCGTTCCTTGCGGAATTTCC
>KB899088.1:0-16532 GCA_000378025.1 Xanthobacteraceae bacterium 501b | reverse complement strand
CGCCTGCCCGGCCTGGTTGAGCACCAGAACGGGGTCGGGACCGTCGACGGCGCGGATCTCGCGCAGTATGGCGCTGGCGCGGGGTATCGCGACAAAATCGGGTGTCGCGACGAGGACCAGGTGATCGGCCCTGGCGAGGGCCGAAAGGGTATCGGGTCCGAGGAGCCATGCCGGGAAGTCCGTCACGACCGTGCGGGCGGATTTGCGGGCGGTGTTGAGAAGGCTGGGAATGCCCCGCCGATCGACGCTGGCGCCAAAGTCGCTCTCGGCGCTGACAATGCCGAGGTTCGGCGAAAGCGGCGTGCTCATTGTGATTTTGTCGAGCATCTCCTGATCCAGCTCGAAAGGCTGGTAGAGCATGCGCGACAGGTCGGGGATGGACTCGACCAGAAGGCCCGGTAGCGACGACATGGGCGCGGACATATCGAGGAGCAGGCTGGAGCCCGAGCGTGCCCCGAGCCATGCGAGGTTGGCCGCGATGGAGGTGGCGCCGACGCCGCCGCGTGCCCCGATGACGAGAGTGACGGCGCCGATCGCGCCGTCGCTCTCGCGCCGCGACAGGATGTGATCGCCGATGGAGCGGATGAGGTCTGCCGCCGCGAAGGGGGCGACGAGATAGTCCGCCGCACCCTCGCGCTTCAGGCGGCGATAAAGCGAAATGTCGTTGTGGTGCCCGATGACGAAAACCTGGGTGGCCTCACCGCAATGGGGCGCGAGCAGCGCGAGCTCGGCCATCAGCTGATCGGCGCCCTGGCCGGGCTGCATCTCGATCGCGACGATATCGGGAACAGCGCCCAACTGCTGGATGGCGCGAATGAGACCGGGCACGCCGTCCTCTCCGAGGAGGCTGGTGACGCGCGACATGCTGGCGTGGCGGATCGCGGCGGACAGGACGGCGCCGACCGGCGCTGTCGTGTGAGCGGCCACCAGAGAGAGCCGCGGCAGCGCGCGGATGCCCGGCTCGGGCGAGGGAGAGGTGGTGTCGACCGCGACCAGCATCAACGGCCTCCCGCGTCTTGCACGGAGATCGCCTCGGCGGTGTAGCCGGTGCTGGGGTCGCGGCCTTCGCGCAGGGCGCGCACGTCATTGACCCGCTTGCCGGCGTCGCCGGCGGCGGCGGTGCGCGGCCGCTGAATGTCGAGCGGATCGAGAGCCTGGGCGGCGATATTGGACTGATAGGCGCAGCCGAAGTTCCAATAGGGCTCGTTCGACCACCACTCATTGTCGGCAGCGGCTTGTGAAATCTGCCCCCCTCCCCCGCCCCCGCCGGCGAGATCGAAGGGCCATTGACCGCACGGATGGGGCACGGCGGCAGCAAGGGCTCGGTAGGAGAGGTAGATGGGGGCGATGCTGGTGATGCCGGCGTCATCATAAGACGCCTGGGTGATGGCGCGGGCCGGGACACCCTGGCGGACAAGCTCGGCACGGACGGTGGAAACGGTCTGGCGGGTGAGCGGATCAGCGCGCCCTGCCCCGGCGGGGACGCGGATCATGACATTGCTGCGGCTATCGGCCCGGTAGGCGCGCGCGAACTGCGCAACGTCATCGGCCTGTCGCCTGTCTAGCCCGCGAAGTGTGGAGGGATAGACGGGCAGGCTTCGGGCCTCGTCGACCAGCTCGATAGGGTGTCGCGCATCGACGGAGGACGGGTAGTAGCCGGTATCGAAACGCTGCTGGGTGCAGCCGGCGGCTGCGAGTGCGACCAGGGAGGCGGCGAAGAAATGGGTGCTGTTCATGATCGTGCCTCGGATCAGTCGACGATGAAACCGGCGTGGCCGTAGTAGCCATTCGCGACGGGAGGCCCGGCCTTGGTGGGAGTGTTCCGGGGACCGCTGGCAGGAGCGATGATGCGGTTGACCTGGCCGAAGAACACGGCGCGCGGATCGGGAGCGTCGGCGAAACCCTGATCGGGTCGCGTGGCCTGCTTGGTGTGCAGCGGTCGCGCCAGCATCGGCTGCACGATGATGACAAGCTCGGTTTCCTGGCGCTGATAGTCACGGGAGCGGAAGAGCGCCCCGAGGACGGGCAGGTGCATGAGGCCGGGCACGCCGGTGATCGCCTGCCGGCCGCCCTGCTGGATGAGCCCGGCCGTTACAAGGGAACCGCCGGAGGGGAGTTCCACGGTGGTTTCCTGCTTGCGCAGCTTGAAGGCGGGGATGGTGACGGTGCTGTTGTTGCTGACCGGATAGGTGAGCTGGTTCTGCGTATCGACTTCGGAGACTTCGGTCGCAACGCGCAGGGAGATGTTGCCGGAGGACAGCACGGTCGGGGCGAAGGTCAGCGACACGCCAAATTTCTTGAATTCGATGCTGGGTTGGCACGAATTGTCATTGGTGCAGGTGACGCCGGTCGGGATCGGCACCTCGCCGCCGACGAGGAAGTTGGCGGTCTCGCCGGAAATGGCCGTCAGGACGGGTTCGGCGAGGGTACGGGCGACGCCGACCTGCTCCATGGCCTCGACGGACAGGGTGCCATCGGAGCCCGAGATCACCCCTGACGTTGAGGACAGCGCCTGACCGGCGACGCCGAAGGGGTTGGACATGACGCCGCCGATAGCGACGTCGCCGATTTCCCAGGTGCCGGCGGCGTTGACGCCGAGCTGCTTGAGAACATTCCGCTGCACCTCGGCGACCGTCACTTTCAGCATGACCTGTTCGCTGGCGCTGATGGTCATGGCGTTGACGACGCGCTCGGCCGAGCCGACGAAGCCCTGCGCGATATCCATGGCCTTGGTGGCGACGGCGGCGCTGGGCACCGCGCCGGAGAGGACGACGGAATCGGCGGACATGCGGACCGAGATGGACGCGCCCGGGAGCGCGGCCGCAAGAATGCTGCTCAGGCTGCCGACGTCGCGCGCGACGCGCACCTCCACCTCGGCGATCTGGGAGCCGTCGTCGCTGCTGATGAGAATGGTGGTGGTGCCGGGGCCGATGCCGGTGATGTAGATCTGTCGGTCTGTCTGCACCGTGGCAGTGGCGACCTTGGGATCAGCCACATAGGCATCGGCCGCCGCGCGCGGCACGTTGAAGACGTAGGAGCGACCGAGCCCGACATCGAGGGTCTTGCGGATGATGCCTCGGGCCGGCGCGGATGCTGCCGGCGCGGCCCCTGTCTGGTTGAACGCGGTATTGAAATCGGGCGCGACAAAGCCCGGATTGGCGCGCGCCGGCTGGGCCTGCTGGGCGGCGGCCGTGCCGAGCGATCCGAGCAGAAGGGACGTGATCGTTACGAGCGACGTGGCGCACCGCGCACGGGAGGGAGCCATCTGCGATTCCTCGGCTTCACTGCTTACGGGCGATGCCGTAGCGGACGGTCATCATCTGAAGGTTGGTGCCGGCATAGGCGTCGCCGGCCTCGCCGCGCGGGCGCAGGGCGAGCTTGATGGTGCCGACGGCGGCGCCCGCGATCCGCTCGGCCTGTGCTGGGTCGAGTTCGAGCGTGACGGTGTCACCCGTGACCGGCGTACCGCCCATGGCGTCGGCGCCGAGATTGGGGCCGACCGCGAGGACGCGGATATCGCGCATGAGCGTGGTGGCCGCCTTCGCGCTACCGGCGCCGCCCGCTTCGACGGCAAGCACGTCGACATGGTCGCCCGGCATGATGAAATTGCCGGCGGAGCGGCTACCGCGCGCGTCAATGTCGACGGCGACGGCGCGCTTGCCATCCGGCAGGCTGAAGGCGAGAAGGCTCCCGGTCCCTTTGGCGAGGCGCTGGCGGCTGATCGCCTCGCCCGCCAGCAGGCTCTGGCGCGCGATACTGCCGACGATATCGGCCTCGATCTTGGCCGCGTCGTCCGTCGATCTGTGAAGGATGGCGGTCGCGGGGTGCGAACCCTCGACGGTCTTCACCCAGCGCACATCGCTCGCGGCGAGCTTCGCACCTATGGGAAGTTCTCGCGCGGCGACAAGAAGATCGACGGTCGCCGGACCTTCGACGCGGCCCGAGGGAGCGGGTTGGACCGTTACCGCTGGCCCTGGGGCTGACGGAGCGGAGGCGAGGACCGCATAAGCGGCGACACCGGAAAGCAACGAGGCGCCGAAGACGCCGATGCGCTTAAGGTTCACGCAGCACCTCTATTTCAACTGAGCCAGGTGGCGGCAATGGCCGCGAGAGCGAGCGGCACGCCGAAGGGAACGCGCGCCTTGCGGATGCTCACGGCGCCGAGGGTGACGTCATCGACCCACACAATGCCGGTAAGCGGCATCACGAACGGGAGCTGACGCGACATCGCCAGGGCGACGATGAAGGCGATGAGCGCCACCAGAAAAATCAGCAGCCAGGCGACGAAGACAAAGAACGGATGGCCGAAGCCGAGCCAAAGTCCGATCGCCCCGGCGAATTTAACGTCCCCTCCCCCCAGCGGCAGGCTGGAGGTCAGGGCGCCAACGAGGGCGACGACGAACAACGTGGCGAACAGCCCGGCGCCCGTGGCGATATGGATAAGCGTGTCTTCAAGGGAGAGCTGCCGAAGCGGCGCGCAGATGATGAAGGCGCCGATGATGAGAAAAACGACGCGGTTAGGCAGGCGTAGTGATCGAATGTCGATCACGAGAGCGACGAGCAGCAGGCCGGTAAAGACTACTTTTGGGAAAAGCGCGGCCATGCGGAAGCTCTGTTGTGGTTCGTGACGATCTGGAGATGGAAGCTCTTACGGCTTGTAGGACAGGGACTCGCGCGATGTGGCGATGTCTTGCGCCGCAGCGTTAAGCGGCTCGTCGTAGCGACCGGCGATCATGCTGATGGCGCCGGCGGCGATCAGGACAACGGCGATGATCACCAGGCCGTATTCGAGCGTCGCGGCTCCCGTGTCGTCGTTCAGAAGTCGTCGGACATAGGCGGTAAGGTCTGTCATCTCGCGCTCCTTGAAGGGCGTTGCCGGGTCCACGAGGACCCGGCTCCGCGCTCGATGGTGGGTATGTCGGCGTCAGTTGGACGAGGCCTTGGCGGTCGTCTGCGCGGCCGTCAGGGTGGTGCCGACGTCGGTGAAGAGCGCGGTGATCTGGCCCTTGAAAGCACCGGCGGCGCCGGTCACGGCGGCGACGACGCCGAGGGTGATGAGGCCGTATTCGACGGTGGCCGCACCGGACTCGTCGCCGAGGACCTTCTTGGCGCCGTTGATGACATTCTTCATTCTCGTCTCCTGTATAGGTGGGTGTTTCGCCTGTTCTTATCAGGCGTATTCATGCCTACTCGCGAGACGTTGGACGGGTCAACGCAGCGGCATAGGCTATACAGGTTCGGAATGCTGATTTTCTTGGATAGCCGATTTGCGTCTCGTCTAGCCTATACGACAACGTCGGCTAGACGGCGCCGTATCAGTCGGATTTTCAACATTGAGAGGACACTGACATGATGAAGCATGCGGTCATTATGCTGTCGGCGGCGCTTGTGGCGGCGCCAGCGGCAGCTCAGTCCACGGGCACGGCGGCACCGCCGGCGCTCGGTGGAAAGGTGGAGATCCCGGTCGATGAGGCCCGCGTGTTCGCGGTGCCTTCAGGGGTTTCCACCGTGGTCATCGGAAACCCGGCGATCACGGATGTGGTGTTCACCCTCGATCGGCAGGGTGCGATCTTCACCGGCCGGAGCTTTGGCGCGACCAACGTGCTGTTCCTGACGGAATCGGGAGACACCGTGAAAAGCGCGCAGGTGCGCGTGGTGCGCGCCCCCGGCCTCGTGACGGTGACGCATGGAGACAAGCGCGCGACCTTCGCGTGCGACCCGCGTTGTGCGCCGACGCAGTCTATCGGCGACGCGCCGGAGGTGACGATACCGATCGGCGCACAGGTGCAAGAGCGGACGAATGCCGCTGCGGCCGCTGCGAGGTGATGCGATGGCAATGCGAGCTTTCGCGCGCTTGCAGCGCGAGGAATCGGGGTCGATGCTCGTAGAGTTCGGCCTGCTTTTTATTCCGCTGGTTGTCGTGATCGTCGGGATTATCGAAATCGGGCTGGTCCTGTTGGCTCAACAGGTTCTGCAGTCCAACACCTCCAATGCCGTGCGCGCGATCGAGCGCGGCGAGGCTTTGGGATTATCGGCGGAGGACGCGCGGTCTCTGGCGCGCCAGGCCATCTGCTCGGGCACATTGGTCCTGGTGGGTGAAGCCGCGTGCGCTGCGTCCCTCAAGCTCGATGTGCGGATCATCGACGGATCACCGGTCCCGTCCATGTTCGACGACGAGGGCGCTGTCGACGATGACGCCTTCGGAGCCGGGAACGGGGTCGCCGGCAACAGCATGCTCGTGCGGGCCGTCCTGGCGCTGCCGTCGCTGACCGGCTTCCTGCCCGACCTGATCACCGGCCCTGGCGGCCAGCGGATCGTTACCGCGCAGGCCGTGTTCCGGATCGACCCCTATGCACCCCCGCTGTGAGCAACCACGATGCGATATCTCAGACAATTAGGTTCGGACGAGCGCGGCGTCGGCACGGTGGAATTCGCCCTCATGCTGCCGGTTCTTGTGCTGGTCTTCGTCGGCGGCAACTTCCTTGCCGAGACGGTGATCGTCCAGAACAAGGTGGCCTGGGCCGCGAACGCGCTGGCGCGGCTGGCATCCATGGATGCAACCATCGACGATGCTCGCTGGAACAGCTATCGGGCCATGACCGCGACCATGCTGGAGCCCATGGACGGCGCCCCGACAGTGGTGCTGAGCAGCGTGGGAAACGCCGGGGATGGCCTCAAGGTGCGCTGGAGCGCCAGCAACGGCGCGGCTCTAGTGCGCGGCGCTCCATTCGCCTTCCCGGCGGGCGCCGCCGCTTATGCCAGCTCGGATAAGAATGTTCTCGTGGCAAAGGTGACGCTGCCGCACAGCTCTCTCCTGGCGCGGATATGGAACGCCCTGCCCTGGGCGCCCTTCACCTTCACCGAGGATCAGACGTACAGCGATGTGGCCTATGCCCTTCCCTTGACGAAAAGCGGCGTGGGAACTGACCTTTGGACGCGCCGCAGCACGGGCGGCGCCACTGTCTTTTGACTACCCTGCCCGCCGGGGCCTTATGCCGCAAGGAAATGCGCTGCAATGGCCGGGATGATCCTGAAAAGGACATCCCGGCGAGCCGGCCATTACTTCCCGAAACCAACGGGAATAATCAGGCACTGCGGTAGCTCTTTATCCACACCCGCCCGCATTATCCGCCCGGCTCGGTGTGACATATTAACCTCATATACATCTTATTCGGCTACGCTGACGAGCGCTGCGGCCTTCTCTGTGAGCGAATAGACGTACACGCGCCCGCGCCCGCCATCGTGTAAATTGGTCTTGTAGGTCAGAAAGCCGCGACTTTCGAGCGCTTTAACGATCTCGACCACGACATTACGAGGCGCCTTCACCCTCTCGCACAGCTTTGTCACAGTCACGGCCTCGCCCGCGAGATGCATCGTGTAGATACACGACATAAGACCGGCCTGCTTTAGACGCCGACTTGCGGTCTCCCCCGGGCGACGATTTTCCATGATGAGATTGATTAATCTCATCATATACGTCCTGGACATCTGGCGGGTATCCGCCGTCTGGGGGATTGGCATGCGAATCTCCTATGCATATTATCAGCCGTAAATCGGTCGAAGAACGGGAGCCCCCTGTTCAGAAACCAAAGGCGATCGGCGTGGATTTCAGTTGGCGGGTGATTTCTTGTTGTTGTCCAGCACGGCTCGGAACGCTCCACGCGAACCGCCGCGCAAGATGTGAAGCAAGCTAATCGACCGGGCGACGGGACCTTGGCAAGGTATAATTTGGTTGCGCTCATGCAGTTTTCATTCTTTAGAAAGGCTTCAATATTGCGATATCACGCACATCTGATTGGAGTGCGTTAGATGGCCGCGTGTGGCGTTAACGCGACGGTTGTTTCGCGTACCCGGATCAGTCGCCCTATAGAGATTTACTATCACCCGGAGATTTCGCCGGGCTCTCAACGTTGCGGGGTTGTCATGCGTCCGGCACGAGTGCCGGGCTCCGTCCTGCCGCCTCTCATGCCTGCGGCGGGCGTCTCCGCCGTCTATGCGGCACATTGGAGCAATGAGCACCGGCGGCCGCTGGCGATCGAGGACATTGTCGCGGTTACGACGCTCTATTACGGGCTGAGCCGTGCAGCCCTCGTCGGATCGAGCGCCGTCACGCGCCGGGTCACTGATGACGCTCTCGTGCCCTTCCGCTATGTCGCGCTGACCCTGGCCGCGCGGCTGACGAAAGAGACGGCCAAGACCATCGCGGCGGCAATTGGTCGGCGGGACAGCACAAGCGTGTATATGGCTTATCGGTATATCAAGGATAAGCGCCGTGCGAATGAACGTTGGCATGACGATCTTCTGATGCTGACCACGATACTGAGCGATCTTTTTGAAGTGACGCCGTCCGGTCGTCTGGGCGCTTAGCAGCAGGAGTACAACATGGCGTTCCATGTACGTTGCGAGAAGACCGATCGTGTGGTGCGCCGCCTGTCCAGAGAGATGGGAATGGGGCTGACGGACGTGGTCCGGGAGTCCGCCCGGTTCATGCTGGAGAGCCGCGTGAAGGCGCTGCCGCTGAAGCAGCGCTTGCTGGCGCTGCAAGCCGAGATTGATGGCCCTCGACTGACGGGGCATGTGCCGGTCGGCACGTCCGCCACTTCCCTCTATGTGCCGGGCGTGACCTTCGCGACCATTCTTGCCAGCGAGCCGTGCTCGGATGATCTGTGCTCGGCCATCGAGGCGGCCTCGCGCGTCTACACGTCGAGCAGCGCGGCATATCGCGGGGCGGTCTTGCTCATGGAGCGGACCGGCATCGAGCCGGGCCACGCCCGCCACAAGGTCGAAGCGATGATCACGCTGGCCGGCATCCGCTCGCTGCCGGCCAGCGACCGTGTCGAGGACCAGGCGCTCGTCATCGCGCGCGATTGGCGCGCGGCGGGCAATAATTGCCCGCCCGACCATTTCAGCCTGATGGACCGGGCATACTGCGCCACCATGCGCGTGAGCCCGGTGATCCTCTACCCGCCCTCGCATCAGAACTGATAGGCTAGGCCGGCGCGCACATCGTAGAGCGAGGGATCGAGCTTCACGCTCATTCCGCTGCTGTAGTCGATGATTTCGGCGTCGCCGCCCTCGAAGGTGTAGTTTCCTTCGACGCGCAGGATCCAGTTCGGATCGAGCTTGATATCGACGCCGGCGCCGAGCTGGAGGGCGCTGCGATAGCCGTCCTTCACGGTGTAGGCGGTTCCGGCCAGCTCGCCGAGCTTCGCGAAGCGCACATCTGTGAGTGCCCACGCGGCGCGAACAAAAAGAAGGGTGTTGTCCTGGAAGGCGTAGCCGGCGCGCACGGCCAAACCGAACTGCCAGTCGATATCGGCCGGGAATGCGCCACCCAGGCGCTGACCGAGATAGGTGAACGTACCTTCAGCGCCGATGACGTAGGAATCGAACTGATAGTTGTAGCCGGCATAGCCGCCGATCATCGCCCCCCCATCGGAATGGGAGGTGTGAGCGGCGAAGTCGAAGGGGGCGACGCTCAGGCTCTGTGAAGCGCTCGCGCCGGCGTAGCCGGCGGCGATGCCGATATAGGAGCCGGTCCAATTGGACGGCGCGGCCGAATAGTCCGCGCCCCACATGTCATTGAACGCCGATCCGGTGCTCTGGGCGAAGGCAGGCGCGGCCACGGTAGACAATGCCAGGCCGGCCAGCGTGGCGACTATGAGTTTCATCGCAGATGTCCCTACTATCGGTGTTTCTGCCGTTTGGCAGTCAATAGGGAACGTGAGGAAGTCGTCACATAGAGGCAATAAATCGGGAAGGCTATACAGTAAGTTGGCGCCTTCATCGCCATTTTCTGCGGGACTTATGTTGAGAGTCGATCTAGACATGGACGCAACAGGAAACGGCCCCGCGTGAGCGGGGCCGTTTTTTCTTCCCTCGCCTGGGAGGCCGCTGTTAAGCGGCCTCCTCCGTTGCGGCGGACTGGTAGCCGTGGAGATAGCCGGCGGCCCGTTCGGCGTGCGCGGCGGCTGTGAAAATGGCGCGCTTGTCTTCCTTCAGCACCTTCAGCCAGGCTGCCACATAGGCCGCGTGATCCTCGCGGGGTTCCAGAGTGATTTCGAGGTCGGCCGCGAGGAAGGCCGCGCCGATCTCGGCGACCAGTTCCTCGGCCGCATATCCGGCATCCCCCCAACGCTTGGCCTCAAAGTCGCGATTGAGGCGCGGCTTTGCGCCGCTCCAGTGCACCAGCTCGTGCAGAAGTGTGGCGGCATAGCTCTCGGCGTCAATGAATGCCTCAAAGGGCGGCATCTGGATAAGATCAATCGCCGGGCTGTAGAACGCGCGGGAACCGCCGTGACGCAACAGAGCGTCGGTGTTCGCGACAAAGGTATCTGCGACCTGATAGCGGCCGGCAGGCGGAACATGCGCAACGGGCGCGGCCGTGTAGTGCTCGGGCAGTCCGTCGATCTGTTCGGCGTTGAACACGTTATAGGTCTTGAGGAAGGGAATGCGGGTTTCCACCTCTTCCCCGTCATTGTTGACTTCGTTGCGCTCGATGGCGCCGGCATAAACGACGACGCATGAGCGGGCGCCCTTGCGCACCTGGGCGCCGAGTTCCTGGGCCTGTCGGTAGGTCATCCAGTAATTCGAGGAATACCCTGTTGATTTCCGCGGAGATTTGACCCTGGATTTCCACTGAGAAGTGACCCGGCCGGATGGTGGTCTGTGGTCAGGTGGCGGTCAAGTTCCTGGATTTCTCCTTGGTTGTTTTGGCGGGTTTTGCCGAGCTATTCCGGAAACGGAAACTGTCGTTCCCGGTCTCCAGGATGTGGCAGTGATGGGTAAGGCGGTCGAGCAGGGCCGTGGTCATCTTGGCGTCGCCGAAGACGGTGGCCCATTCCGAGAAGCTGAGATTGGTGGTGATGACGACGCTGGTGCGCTCATAAAGCTTGCTCAGCAGGTGGAAGAGCAAGGCGCCGCCTGATGCGCTGAAGGGCAGATAGCCGAGCTCATCGAGGATGACGAGATCGGAGTGCGCGAGCCTGGTGGCGATCTGTCCGGCTTTTCCCTGGGCCTTTTCCTGTTCGAGGGCATTGACGAGTTCGACGGTGGAGAAGAAGCGGATCCGCTTGTGATGGTGCTCGACGGCCTGAACGCCCAGCGCCGTTGCGATGTGCGTCTTGCCGGTGCCGGGACCGCCGACGAGGACGACGTTATGGGCCTCGTCGAGGAACTCACAGCGGTGGAGCTGGCGAACGAGTGCTTCATTGACCTCGCTGCTGGCGAAGTCGAAGCCATTGAGGTCGCGGTAGGCCGGGAAGCGTGCGGTCTTGAGCTGATAGGCCGTTGATCGGACCTCCCGCTCGGCGGTCTCGGCCTTCAGCAACTGCGATAGGATCGGCATGGCGGTCTCGAAGGCCGGAGAGCCTTGTTCCGTCAGTTCGCTAACGGCTTGGGCCATGCCGTGCATCTTGAGGCTGCGCAACATGATGACGATAGCCCCGCTGGCCGGATTATGACGCATGGCGCACCTCCCTGGCCCGCCGCAGGGCGTCATAGCGTTCGACGTTGGCCTGCGGTTCGGTGGTCAGCGTGAGGGCCTGAGGGGCGTCGATCGTTGGTGTGGTCAGCGGCGTACCATCGATCAGTCGGTGCAGAAGGTTGAGGATGTGGGTCTTGGTCGGCACGCCGGCCTTGCATGCCAACTCGACGGCCGTGAGCACGACCTGTTCGTCATGCTGCAAGACCAGGGACAGGATCTCGACCATCTCGCGGTCGCCACCCGGTGTTTTGAGCAGATGTTGCTGGAGGGAACGGAAGGCAGTTGGCATCTCGGCGAAGGGAGCCCCGTTCCGCAGGGCTCCGGGTTTGCGCTGGACGACCGCCAGATAGTGCCGCCAGTCGTAGATCGTCTGGCTCTGGCGATCATGAGATCGGACAAAGGCTCGGCGATGCTCGCAGATCGCGTGCCCCTCGGCGACGATGACGATCCGGTCGGGATAGACGCGCAAGCTGACGGGTCGATTGGCGAAGGACGCCGGCACGCTGTATCGATTGCGCTCCAGATGAACCAAGCAGGTTGGCGTCACCCGTTTGGTGTGCTCGACGAAGCCGTCGAAGGGGCGGGGCATCGCCATAAGGTGCCGGACCTCTTCGGCCCACACATCGGCGATCGTACCGGGTTGCGAGCCATGCTCGATCTGTGACCACAACTCCCGGCATCGCTTCTCCAGCCAGTCATTCAAGGCTGCCAGGGACGGGACGTTGGGCAGGGGCTGCCAGAGCCGATGGCGGGCATCCTGTACGTTCTTCTCGATCTGCCCCTTCTCCCAGCCCGAGGCCGGATTGCAAAACTCGGCCTCGAACAGGAGGTGGCTCACCATGGCCGAGAAGCGGATGTTGACCTGGCGCTGCTTGCCACGGCCGACCTTGTCGACGGCCGTTTTCATGTTGTCGTAAATGCCCCGCCGCGGCACGCCGCCGAAAACCCGGAAGGCGTGGTTATGGGCATCGAACAGCATCTCATGGGTCTGGAGTGGGTAGGCGCGCAGCATGAAGGCGCGGCTGTAGGACAGCTTCACATGAGCGACCTGCAGCTTGGTGCGCTCGCCGGCGATGATCGCCCAGTCCTCAGACCAGTCGAACTGGAAGGCCTCTCCGGGCACAAAAGCCAGCGGCACGAAGGTGCCGCGGCCGCTGGTCTGCTGCTCGCGCAGCCGGGCTGCCTTCCAGTCCCGGGCGAAGGCCGCCACCCGATTGTACGATCCCTCATAGCCCAGCGTCACAAGATCGGCGTGCAGCTGCTTCACCGTGCGCTTGTGCTTACGCGACTCGCCAGCCTCGACCTGCAGCATCGCCGCAAGCTTGTCGGCATAGGGATCGAGTTTGCTCGGCCGGTCAGGAGCCTGAAACTGCGGCTCGACGCTGTCCGCCCGCAGATACTTGCGCACGGTGTTCCTCGAGAGGCCGGTGCTGCGGGATATCTCTCGGATCGAGCGACGATCCCGATGATGCCAGCGTCTGATGACGCTCAATAACTCCATGTCGATCACTCCGCTGTCCCCCGCGTAGCCCGCGTGAGACGTGGTGAAAACATGGGTCACTTCTCGATGGAAAAATCCCCGGCAGACGGGTCAGATCTCAATGGAATTCAACAAATACCCCCTCGCCTGCGCTTCCATCCAGAGCAACAGGGTGTTGATGCCGGAATAGGGCACGCCGTTGTGGCGCAGCGGGCGCGGGGTGCTGCCCGCCTTCCACGGCTTCGCCCATGGGCGGGTGCCGGCCTCCAGCTGGGCGATGATGGCATTGGTGACGGTCTGATAGATGTCCGTCCGGGTTTCGGTGGTGAGCTTTGCCTTTGCCATCTGTCTTCCCCTTTTTCGCTGCGAAGCAGGCTGCGTCCTGCTTCCTGAGGGTCGCGGAGACCGGGGGAGTTGGGGGGCAAGGGGGATGATGACGGGGGGGACCGCCCACCCGGAGGGCGGCGCGTTTACGCGCCGGCATGGCAGGCCCTTTTGCGGCCGAATGCTGGGGGTTGGCGTCATCGCCCTTGCTGGGGATGAGGGGGCAGCGCCCCCTGGTCCCATCTTCTTTACGAAAGAGCTGGCGCGCCTCGGCGCGCTCTGATCGCCTTGGGCAAGGGATCGTCACCCGAGAGGGACGAGACGCCGGCGCAGCTGGTGACTCGGTGCGCGTGGCGCATAGAGCCAGGTCACGCCGCAACGCGGCGGGAGGACCACCCCTGCCCTATCGCCTGGAGGCCCAATTTCGCTTCCAAACGGTTCAGTTTGATTCCGCGAACCGGAAATGGACTCACGGCTGAGAGAACTCGATGGCAGTGTAAACTGCACCAATTTGAACCCATCGGGCACGAATTATTCAAAACACTGGCTGGATACGACACTACGATCGCGCAACGCTTGGCTCACAGCAGCCTGCCTTCGAAGCGACATCACTCGGAGCATAGTGGGAGGGGGAGACTTGCGATCGGTTATTACAATCATCGAGCAGCTAGACCGCGCCCTGAGCGAGCTGGCTATCAATCACCCGCTCAATGGCCGCATCGCTCTGATCCTCGTCGACAACGGCCTGGAGCTGATGTGTCATGTGAAATGCACTGATCTCTTAGCCGATGACCGCGGCCGAACCCCGCGCGGGCTGACCCAGGAACAAAGGAATGACGCGCGGGGACGCGCCTTCGACAGGAAACTCGGGCTCCTCCGGGACCTCGGCCATATCCGGGCTGAGCAGGCTCAGGCAATCACGACCCTGCACGGCTACAGGAATCAACTTTACCATGTCGGCCTGCGCGACGATCCGGTCATCGGCCAGCTCGCCCACCTGTATTTCCACTTGGCCGCCGAGCTGCTTGAGCCACTGCTCGGCACTCAACGCCACCTGGGTTGGGAGCCTGAGATCATCACCGACGCCGCGCGGCGCCTCTTGCCTGAGCTGGCTACCGCGAAACGCTACGGTGCGAAAGTAGATATTGCGGGGCTGCGCGCCCGATGGGTTGCCGAATGTCCCTCGCCGCCGGCGCCCATCGAGCAGGCCCTAAGTAGGCACCTTCTCGCAAGGGTCGACGAAGCTGAGGCATCTTTCAGCATTATCGCGAGGGGACGTTCGGGGACGGACGATCCTACTGCGACCCTGCGGACGGTACAACTCGAGGCCGATACTCTGACGGCAATTCGCCGCCATCGCCGCGATCACGATAAGCAGCTGAAGGCGAAGGGTCTCGAGCCGAAGCCACTCGATGATGAGCAACTCGCGATGGCGCGGGGAATGAGGGTCCTTGAAGACCTCAACGCACGCCTTCTACCGAACTGGACCCCCAAACACCCAATATTGCCCTTCAACAGTTGGCGAAAGCAGGCGACATCGATCAGCACGAAACGCAAGGCGTACATCGCGCTGGGGAGCTTTGACCGGATCAGAAGGGAGATCGACCAGTTGGAGGACATCATGGCCGAGCCGATCGAGGACATGTGCGGGTGGCATCAGTACCTCGAAGATGTCGCGATGGACAACCGGTAGACCCGATGGATCCGAAATTCGCAGCCCATGGCGAGGCGCTCCATGGCTCATTCCACCGTCTTGTCGCAAGGGAGTGGTGGACGCATGACACGCATACGGCTTGGTCAGCTCTTCGATTGTACGGAGCAAGGCGGCGTTCTGGTTGCGGAAGCCGCTGATGGTTCACTTCGACACATCGACGACGTGCCATCGGGGCTAGCCTGCCAATGCGTATGCCCCGGCTGCGACCGACGAATGGTTGCAAAGAAGGGGGATCTGCAAGCACACCACTTCGCGCATCATTTTGCTCGCGACGGTGCTTCATGCACGTCCGCGGGCGAAACGGCCCTCCACAAGTTAGCGAAACAGGTTCTCGACGAGCGACTGGAGATCGCGCTTCCCGAGCTCCTCATTTCGCATCGAGACGATACCGAAGTTGTGGTGCGGGCAACGAGACTCGTATTCGACGAGGCCATTCTTGAAACCAAGGATGGGTCGATTGTGCCGGACGTAGTCCTGATACTGCGGGATCGGCGTCTCATCGTTGAATTCAAAGTCACTCACCCCTGCGATGACGTGAAAATCGCGCGCATCCAGACCATGAATGTCGGGGCGATCGAGATCGACCTGTCCGCCTACCGGGATCAAGCATTGGATGAGCTAGCCGACGACATCCTCTACAACGCCCCCAGGATCTGGCTTCACAATCCGCACGAGCCCGCTGCCCGGAACCGCTTGCAGGAGAGGGCGCGCCAACGTGTCGAAGATCGGCAAAAGTACATCGACGAGCACCGTCGAAATTATTGGCACCGCCTTCCGGCTCGCGAAGGGGGGAGTGGGGAGTGCGAGGCTATCCTGCGACAGGACGGCTTGGATGCTCTGATCAACCTCCCCGTCAACGGAAGCGGATGTTTCACGGTCCCGCTCGCCGAGTGGCAAGGTGCAATTGTCCTCGACCTGCTGCAATCGAAATCCCAACCCTTTAGAACGCGAACGGCCGTCGCCGCCCTGGTCAGGCGGAGTTGGATCGACCCGCGCTTCTGCTCGGTCTCCGAGGACATTGCCAAAGCCCTGAAGGATGCGGGCTTGCCGTTCGCATCCCCCGCAGAATCCGTTGAGAGCTATCTTCGCCAACTGGAGCGGCTCGGGTTTGTACACTCCGCGCCCTCAGAGATTTGGAAGACGTCAGGTCTGCTGCGGCAAAGGATTCACGAAGCGAAGGAGTTGCGGGCGCGCCCTTCGAAGCGCTTGGCCGAAATGCGGGGCATCGTATCAGAGCTGCTTCTTGGCCTGCCAGACGAGGAAACGCGCGGCTTCTCATTCGAGACATGGATCCAGGCCGAACTATCGGATCGTGGACAGTCCGTCGCGGACTCGATCCACGGCAGTGAGCCTGAATGGACGGCGCTTTGCCATCAACTGTCCAACATCGGCACCCAAATCCGCTTTTCGCCTCGTGCCAACCTCGAGCTTTTTGGGCTCCCATGTGAGGGGAAGCTTGAGCGCGCGTTGAAGAGGAAACGCCTCGAGGCCGAAGACAGAGAACGGGAAAAGCGGGAGAAGGAGAAGGC
>KB899087.1:4610000-5076919 GCA_000378025.1 Xanthobacteraceae bacterium 501b | reverse complement strand
AGGCGCTATCCCTTCATCGGCATGACGGTGGCCGAGGGCGGTGCGACGCTGCTCGGTGCAGACCTCGCAAGTGATCGCCTCGCCAGTGACCGCCTCGCCGCCGGGGACGAGGAGGCCGAGCTGCTGTTCGACGCCAAAGGCGGCCCCACGCCGGCCGGGCAGGCGGCCATCGCGCTGTGCGAGGCCTATGCCGCCGACCATGAACGCACGCGCGCCTTCGCCCAGGCGCTGAAGGCCAACGGCCTGCTGGCGGCGCGCACGGCGCAGGTCAATTATGAAGATGCCGGCCGCGCCGTGGTGCAGGGCTTCCAGCTGGTCGACGATGCCGCCTTCCGGGCGCTGCCCGGCCCGGTGCTGGCCGAGTTCCACGCCAAGGGCTGGCTCGACCTCATCGTCCTCCACCTCGCCTCGCAGCAGCGCTGGCGCGCCCTCGCCGCCGAAGCCGCGAAGACCCGCACTCAGGCCAGAAATCCGGAAGACTGAACGACTGCCCGTCCAGGCGCAAAGACGGGCAGGCGCGAGGGCGGGGCATGCCCATGGTGGACATCTCAGGCACCGAATAGATGCCACAGGGAAAGAACTCGGGCGGCGGCGGCTCCAGCCCGAAGGCGTGGCAGGCGGCAACGCGGCCCTGCTCCATCGAGGTGGAGGCGAGGCTGGGGAAGCCGATGACATCGCCCGCCGCATAGATGTGGGGCACGGCGATCTGCAGCGTCTTCGGCTCGACGGCGATGCGGCCGCGACGACGGCGCCGAAGCGCAGCGCGACATTGCGATTGCGCAGTTCGTGGACGAATTCCTCGATCAGCTCCTTGTCGATGAAGTCGAGAAAGGTGGAGCGCGGCTCGATCGTAAGCATCCGGCGAGGGCCGCGTTGGGGCAGCTATGGCGTCTGGCAGTTTCGCATTTGCCAGGGCCATGGCAGCAGTTCCGCGAGCCGGGTCCGCGGCGTCCCCGCGATGCGGGCGAGCACATCGGTAAGCCAGGCCTGCGGATCGACGGCGTTGAGTTTCGCCGTGGTGATCAGCGTCGCCATGGCGGCAGCGCGCTCGGCACCGCAGCCGGAGCTGGCGAAGAGCCATGCCTTGCGTCCCAGGGCGAAGCCGCGCAGGGCGCGCTCCGCCGCATTGTTGGACAGGCAGGCGCGTCCGTCATCGAGGACGGTTGCAAAGCCGTTCCAGCGCCTGAGCATGTAGTCGATCGGCTTGGCAACCGAGGCCGATCGGGAGAGCTTGAGGCGCTGCTCGCCGAGCCAGGCGTGCAGGTCATCGACGAGAGGCGGCTCTGCGCCTGCCGGGCATCGCGACGCTCCGGCGCACTCAAGTCGCTGGTCCCGCGTTCGATGTCAAAGAGAGCGTCGATGCGCTTCACCGCCTCCAGGGCAATGGGCGATACCGGCGCGGCGCCAGGCCCGCGCCACGCGCTTGTGGCGATGTCCGCCAGTTCGAAGAAGCGCCTCCTCGCATGGGACCAGCAGAGCGCGGACGTGACCTGTCCGCCCGGACGCGCGGGATCATACAGTCCGTTATAGCCGCCATAGGCGTCGGCCTGGAGGATGCCCTGCCAGCCCGCGAGGTGCGCGTCCGGATGCTCCTGCCGCCTGTCGCGCGAGGCGAAGTAGAGGGCCGCCGGCGGATCGGCGCCGCCGAAGGGGCGATCGTCGCGCACATAGGTCCAGATCCGGCCTGTATCGGTCTTGCCCTTGGCCAGGATCGGCACGGTGGTGTCGTCGGCATGCAGGCGCTCCGCTGCCATGACATGCCGGGCAATCAGCTCATGCAGCGGCTTCAGCGCCACAGTCGCCGTACCTACCTGATCCGCCAGCGTCGAGACGGAGAGGTCGATGCCCTCGCACTGGCGGCAGGTGAACTTCTCGCGGACCGTCTGGATCACCTTCCAGGATCGCGGCATGATCTCAAAGGTCTCGGTGACGTCCTCTCCGAGCTTCGACAGTTTCATCGAGCCACAGCAGGGACAGGTGGTCGGTGCCGGCACGATGACGCGCTCGCGCGGCAGGTGTTCCGGGAAGGGCTTGCGCACGGGCCTGCGGCGGGGAGTGGGCGCCGGCAGTGATGCTAGGCGTGCACTCTCCTGCGCCGCGATCTCGTCCTCGTTCGCCCTGGCCTCCAGTTCCTCGAGCTGAAGCTCCATCTGGTCGATGAGCCGCACCGTGCGCTCGGAGCGCTGACCGTAAAGCTCGCGCCTGAGCTTCTCGATCGTCAGCTTGAGGTGAGCGAGGACTGAACCGCCCCGGCTTTGCCGGAGACCCCAACTCCTGAGAGGATGGGGCTATGACGAGCAAGACGACGAACAAGTTCTCGCCTGAGGTGCGCGCTCGCGCGGTGCGGATGGTGCTGGATCATGAGGCTGAGCATCCGTCGCGCTGGCAGGCGATTGTGTCGATAGCGGCGAAGATTGGCTGCTCGGCACACTCACTGAACGAGTGGCTGAAGAAGGCTGAGGTCGACGCCGGTAAGCGGGCCGGGGTGACGACGGATATGTCTGCGAAGCTGAAGGCCCTTGAGCGCGAGAACCGCGAGCTGCGGCAGGCGAACGAGATCCTGCGCAAGGCATCTGCATATTTCGCCATGGCGGAGCTCGACCGCCGGTCGAAGACATGATCGCGTTCATCGATGATCATCGCGGTGCGTATGGGGTCGAGCCGATCTGCAAGGTCCTGCCGATCGCCCCATCGACCTATCATGCGCATGTCGCCCGGCGGCTTGATCCGTCGAAGTGCTCGGCACGGGCGCTACGGGACGCGGCCTTGCGGCCCGAGATCGAGCGCGTGTTCGCCGAGAACTTCGAGGTCTATGGAGCGCGCAAGGTCTGGCGACAGATGATGCGCGAAGGGTTTGACGTTGCCCGTTGCACCGTCGAACGGCTGATGCAGGGCATGGGCCTCGCTGGTGTGATCCGCGGCAAGCCGGTCCGCACGACCATCTCGGACAAGTCGGCACCGTGCCCGCTCGACCGTGTGAACCGGGTGTTCCATGCGCCGGCGCCTAACCGGCTCTGGCTCTCGGACTTCACCTATGTCAGCACCTGGGCGGGCTTCGTCTACGTCGCCTTTGTGATCGACGCCTATGCTCGCCGCATCGTCGGCTGGAGGGTGAGCCGGACCGCGCATGCCAGCTTCGTGCTTGATGCCCTGGAGCAGGCCCTTCACGAGCGACGGCCCGCCCATCGCGGCGGCCTGGTGCACCATAGCGACCGCGGTTCGCAATATGTGAGCATTCGCTACACCGAACGGCTGGCTGAGGCCGGCATCGAGCCCTCCGTCGGCAGCGTCGGTGACAGCTATGACAACGCACTCGCCGAGACGATCAACGGCCTCTACAAGGCCGAGGTCATCCATCGTGGGGGGCCTTGGCGATCCTTCGAGGCCGTCGAGTTCGCCACGCTGACCTGGGTCGACTGGTTCAACCATCGCCGGCTCCTGGAGCCTATCGGCAACATCCCGCCGGCCGAAGCCGAGGAGCGCTACTACGTCATGCTCGGTGAGCAGCAAATGGCGGCGTGACTTAAACCAAATGGCCTCCGGTGAAACCGGGGCGGTTCAGAGCCGTGTGCGCGCCCGCATGGTAATGGACGGCGCTGATCCAGACGCTTTGGCGCTGCTAAGCCGACATATCGGCCAGATCGACGCTCACCTGAGGCGACGCAGTCAGGCGTTTCTCAAGCCGGTGCGGGACCACGCGGTGAAACAAACCGGCTCTACCGGAGAGTTCGCTGTTGGGGGAAGGCCATCAGTTGCCCGAGCGGAAACGAGCGCACTGTCCCTCGCTGGCAGTGCGCCGGCTGCTGAAGATATCGCCCACGAACTACCGCCCCACAGGTCGCCTAAGGGCTAATAGTGACATCGGCGACTAAAGGACAGTGATCTGACAGCGACAGAAGCGGGTCCGGGTGGGTCGCGTTCGCAGCTAGGGTGCGTCCCATTCGCTGTAGCGGAAGTTTCATGGCTCCGGGTGCAGACAGGCCCGGTCCTAGCAGGATGTGGTCCAAACCTACCGGGTTGCGGCATCCAAGTTCATTGGCCGCCGCCAGCGCTTTTGTGGCTTCACGCCACGCAGTCTTGTCTGCCGGTGCCTCTGCGATGGCACAGGATGCCTGAGCCTCAGTGCTGACAGGACATCGTTCCGGGAGCAGAGATAGATTGCTTGAGGTCGGTGAGCCATCGTTGACCTCGCGCAGCAGACTGTTCACCTTGGCGGAGTTGGTCAGCGGTCCCACCGGACTCGAACCGTCCGTCCGCACGGGCTCGTTGAGGTGCAACTCATGCCAGACGGCACGATTGAAATCGCCGAGGACGATCAGCCGATCGCCGTTCTCGCCAGCGCGTTCAATCCAGTTTTCCAGGGGCATAATCTGCTGTTGCAGTATCTGGCAATGCGGATTGTCACCGGCAAGAGCACCGCGCGTGTTCCCCGGCTCGCTCTCTACGGGCGTAACGCATGACGACTTCAGATGAACGTTGAAGAGATGGAAACGCTCTTTTTCGATATTCAGCGTCAGCAAAAGGCCAGGCCGCACCTGATCTTTTACGGGAAGTTGAGGAAGGCTAAGAGGGATCTCAGTCTTGCACTCGCCCGCACCGAGTTCCTTTTTCCACGCAAAACCAAGCCGCTGAACCTTGAACGCGTCATATGAGCAAATCTGGTAATCCTTACCATTGTCGGGTAGCACGTCCCGGATAGCCTGCACGCCAGTGACTTCCTGGAACGCGATAATATCTGCCTTAAGTCGGCTTCTGATCAAATCGGCGATCTGCTCGTCTCGCTTGCGGTAAGCCGCCTCTGTCACGTGGACTATCTTGAAGTTCGCCTTGTAAACATCACATGGCGCCCAGTTGGCGATATCCCAGGAGATCGGTGCGTCTCGGCCCCATCTAAGTTCCCAACCCGGAGTTCCTTCCGATGCTGGCTCCCATTTTCCGCTCTGGATATTTTTGGTGAAAGGCGCTGAACACTTTTTGATCCAGGCGGCAGCCTCATCACGCGACATGTGCCAACCGAGATTCCAAGTGGCGACCGTCAGCGTATTTGCTTGCGCAGTACCTGCTATTAATAGCAACGAGAGTCCGAACGCCAACCGAATCATGACGATGCCCCCATGAAAAAGAATTAATCTAAGGTGCTGTCATTGCACCCATTTTCCGTTCCGACATCGCCCCATCGCGATCTGGCGCGCTGTTCGTCTCTACTGTACAAGTATCTTGAGTGCATTGAGCGACTCGGGCGTGATTGTACCGGTAGAATTCAGGCCATAGTCCGTTTGTAGGTGCACAAGAGATTCGCGCGCTTTCGGTCCAATCTTGCCATCAATTTCGCCGCCGAAATATCCAAAGGCCAGCACCAAACCGCCGACTGGCGGGAAGATCACGCAGGAGCAGCGTAATGTCGTCCTGCGGCGCACCCTATCCAACTGGGAACACACAGGACTCCACCGGCAAGAAGCTGGACTATCCGAATATCGACATAATCATTACACTCGATCGGGACGGCGATGTGGAGAGCACGCCAACACGGCACTTTCCGTGAAGGACAAGACCAACTGACGCTCACCGCCACGGCGCTAGTACGCCCGTATCCTGCACCAGCTCGGAATATGTATTCACGAAACATCCAAATATTGATTGTCAAGTGGCTATGTAATATCAGAAGAATTATGAATAGATTTTTTGCTCAATATTCTCGACTCCTCAAACGTTATACACTCATATAGAATTGACACGACTTCCTGTTCTACCATCGTCGCCAGACAAGCTGCGACCCTCCAGGCTGGTACCCCCCCCGCCTGACTCTCGATCTCGTCCCTTAGTTCGCTCACTCTGCGCAAGATCTGCTGCTGATTCATTGGTTCACCCAAATCGAGTGTTGGTTTGCGCGCGGCGCCGGAGGCGCCGCCGTCCGCAGCCTCGCGCACGCGTGCCAGCTCATTCGGCCGCGACTTCCAGAGCGCCCAGGGACCGTGGCTTAAGCGCCAGCGGGATTGAAGGCGGGACCAGCGTGATAGAGGGCCTCGGAAGGCCGGGCGGCATGCTCATCCGCAGTTCCGTGTTGAAGGTCGCAGCCAGTTCCAAGGCAATCACTTGGAGCTCGAGCATCGCCATACCAAGCCCGACGCAGGCGCGCGGGCCGGCGCCGAACGGAAGATAGGCCCGACTCGTCGATGGCCGCGCCCCATCGAAGCGCTCCGGCTCCGGCCAGAAGCGGACATCGCGGTGCATGTGCCAAGGGCTGATGAGGAGAGAGGTCCCCCGCCGAAACGTGTGGCCGGCGATCTCCACCCTTCTCGCCTTCACCTCGCGCGAGAACCACCAGGCGGACGGGTAGAGGCGTAGGACCTCCCGGACCACCCCCAGACTGATCGACGCCGTGGGCAGTTCGGAGGCGCGCAGCTCTCCTCCGCGGTCCATGCAGCGCTTTGCCTCCTGGGCAAGCGATTGAGCCAGGTTGGGGTCGGCGGCAATGTGGTAGAGCAGCCAGGCTGCGGCGCTTCCAGTGGTGTGGTGCCCCGCCAGCAGGATCATAAGCACCTCGTCCTCGAGGTCCCTATCCGAAAGGCCGAGCCCGTTGAGAGAGGCGAGCAGGCTGCTGGCAGCCGCCTTTTTGCGGGTTCTCTGGACGACCGCCGACATGATCGTCCGGGCGGCGTGAAGGCGCTGACGGTTGCGGAGCCAGGTCCATGGTGCCGGCGGGCCGAGGCGGAACATGCCTTCGGCGAGGTCGTCTTCAACGAGCTTGACGGCGTGCAGCAAGGCAGTCTCATCGCCTTTTGAGAGCACGCCTTCGCCGAACAGGGCATTCGCGATGACGCGGAGCGCCAGCGCGGCACTGACCCGATGCGCGTCGAACTGCTCTTCACACAGGAGATGGGCGAAGGTGCCGCGTACAAGGGCGGATATCTGGGGCACATAAGAAGAAGCAATACCGCGAGCCATTTGGGCATGAAGCGCCGCCCGGCGCTCCTGCTGGCCGGGTCCGCTCGTGGTCAGCGAGCTCTTGCCGACGATGGCGCGGAGCTTATGGATGAGCCGCCCCTTGTCGATCTCTGCCTCGCTCATCTTCATGATCGGCTTGACCAGGTCCGGGTCGGTGACAAGGTAGACCGGGAATGGCGCGAGCCTCAGCGGAACGAATGGCCCCGTTGCCGTGCTGCCCCTCTGCATCAGGAAGCCGAGGGGGTCATGCCGAAATGCCGGCAGATCTGAAAACCAGTGTTCCATCGCTAATCTCCGCGAGACGAGTGCCAGCAAGGAAGCGGTCGATGACCCTCGGATCCTGGTCCGCGAGCGGGATTTCGCCGGCGATCGCCTCGATGGCGCGGCCCCGGGTCGTGACCCCGATATGCCGAGGCGCACCGTATCGCCGCGTCCGGATGCCGTGCCGGCGCAGCAGACGTTCATGGGTGGTGTCGACCACCGCCACCAGTGAGTGGACCTGCCTCTGGAGCGCGAAACGGAACATAAGTCCGTAAATCAGCGCCTGATGACGTGTGGCTCCAAGGCGCGTCATCTCCCATACGTCAGGGCGCCGAGGGTAGATCCCAAACGTCGCCAGCTGCGGAAAGGCGGTTTGGGCGAGATAGGGGGCCTCCGTGGGGAGCGCCCGCCAACCGCCGATGACCTGACCCTGGTCGAGTACGATGCAATAAATCGCCGCGTCGCTGTCGAACGCATCGGTCTCAAGGCCTTCCTTGACGTCCAGTTGCCACCCGAGCTGCTCGACAAAATAGAGATGTCGAAAGCGGCTGAAGGCGCAAAAACTTGCCGGATCGTCATCGGCGGTGAAGATAACAGCGCGTACTCCGTCCCCCGAACGTTGCATTTTCGAGCCCGCCCCCAGATGCTCTATCGAGGGCAAAACTGCGGGATGCTGTAAAAGCGGGCAATCACGGTAAACCGTGAGTTTGGGCAATAATGCGCATCGAGGAGAGCATCAGCGCGATCGAGGCGTGCGAGAGCTATGAAGAGCTCCGTACTGCGCTCCAGGCCATCATCGAGAACTACGGGTTCGCGGCTTTCAATTTCATGGATACCGGGCACCCGCACCTGGATATGCCGTTTACTGACGGCACTTCGGGCAAAGGATGGGAGGGCGACTATCAAAACAATCGGTTCGTCCATTCCGATCTGTGGATCGCGAGTGCGCGCAGAAGCAACACGCCGTTTTCCTGGGGCTCACTGCCACTTCCGGCTCAGCTGGGCGTCAGGAAACCAGGCGCCATCAAGCTGATGGAGGCTGCCGCTGACCACCGCTGGTCGGAGGGGCTGATAATCCCGTTCCACTTCACCGACGAAATCGGCCGGATGTATTCGAGCCTGGTTGTCCTGTTCTGGCGGGACTGCCTGCAGAGGTTCATGAGCATGTTCACGCTCAAGCGGCATGAGCTCCATGTCATCATGATTTACTGGGCGCAGAGGGCCACGGAGTTGAAGCGGCGGGACTTCCGGCCAAGGTCGTCCACCTTTGGCGTGAATGCGGGACGGTTGGCGGCCGAGCCCATCGTCCTGTCGGACAAGGAACGGGAGGTACTTTCCTGGGCGGCGCGCGGCAAAACCACGTCCGGAACGGCCGATATAATGGGAATCTCCGAGGCAACTGCGGAAACCCATATGCGAAACGCCCTGCGCAAGCTCGGAGCAGAGAGCCGGACCCATGCTGTGGCTATTGCCATCTATCGCGGACTGATCGACATCTGAGACAGATGCGATGTCCATGGGTTTTCTGATAGCCGACATTCGATGCGAGCTCGCGGGCGAAGATGGCGGTGGCCACAGAACCCACCCAAGCCATGGCACTCGGCTAGCAAGCTTGGTCGGAGGCCCATCGTGGGGCTGAATGTCGGGGCAGAGGCATCTTGCTCTGCCTCACACAGCTTCGCGCCGCGCCTTGGCAAACTCCCGATCTGTGGCGATGAAGCGCTCCAGCATGGGCACGATGAGCTTGATAGGATCCTCGACCGGCTGGTCGATTTCTCGCGCGAGCACCTCCGCATAGGCGATAAGATCGCGGTGCAGCGCGCCGGGTAGGGAGAGCGCCACCTTCACCGGCTTGTCGTTCATGATCGGTCCGAGCTTCAGCTTCGCCATGGTCAATACCTGTAGGGTTCGAGCACAAGGTCGCGGGTGACCATGACCCGCACCGGAAAGCCGGGCCGAATGGTCAGTGTAGGCGCGACCTGCAACTGCCGGCGGATGATCTCCTGCCCGGCATCATTGATGGTGTCCTGGGCCCCGCTCTGCAGCGCCTCGATCAGTTCCTCATCGTCATCCATGGCGAGCTCGGCGCTGACGGAAAGCAGCGTCGAGAGACCGACCGCCTTGGCAAGATCCCACCCGTGCATGTCGACGCCGTCCTCAAGGCCGGCATAGCCCTGCTCATCCGTGCCGGGCTGGCGCTCGAGCACGATCGAGCGGCCATTGGGGAAGACCAGCCGGTTCCAGACCAGCAGGATACGGCGCTGGCCGAAGCCGACGCCATTGTCGTATTGGCCGAGCAGGCGCGTGCCCTGAGGGATAATCAGGATGCGGCCGGTCGGGCTGTCATAGACGTTCTCGGTCACCTGCGCGGTGATCTGGCCGGGTAAATCGGAGCGGATGCCGGTGATCAGCGCGGCCGGGATGACGGCGCCCGCCTGCAGCACATAGGGCGATGCCGGCACCATGAGACGGTCAGATGCGACGACGCGCCGATCCACGGTGGCAGTGAGAAAGGTAAGCTGGCGGTCTTGGGCTGAAGGCGTACCGCCCTGCCCGACGGCGCCAAGGCCGCTGAAGCCGGAAGCACTCGTCGCAGACGATGTCGGCGCGCGAGCCTGCGCCGCCTGGAAGAATACGCGACTGGTCCGCGCGGCTTCCTGTTCCGCAAGACGCCGCTGCTGCTCAGGATCCACCTGTGGCGCTGTCATTGTCGGCGGCACGACGGGCTGGCCGCGGTTCTGTGCCTCAAGGATCGGCCGGCCGAGATCGCCCGGCAGAGGCGGCCCAAGGATGGGGCCAGTGTAATCCCGCGGCAGGCCGGAAAGGCCATCGGCGGTGGAGCGGTTCTTGGTGGAGTATAGCTCCTCGCCGCCGGTCCCTTTGTCGCGCCCCTGCAGTGCATAGATCAGGGCGCCGCCTATGCCGAGGCTGACAACCAGCCCGGCGCCAGCGAGGACCTTGCGCGAGAGACGCGTGACGCGCGGCGGCTCGGGACGCAGCCGCATCGCCGCGGCGTGATCGGTGGTCGGAGCGCCGAGATCCGCCTCGAGGTCATGAGTGTCGGGGTTGCTCATGATGCCGGCCTCCCGTCCGTGCGCTCGATCCGCACCTTCTGCGGACGCTCACCGCCGCCGAGGCGAAGCTCGGCCGCGCCGAACAGCCGGTCGACGATCAGGATGTTCTGGTGGATGCGGCTATTGACGATCTGCGCTTCCCCAGCCGCGCCGATGACGAAGAGCGGTGGCATCTCGCCCTGCACGATGCCACGCGGGAACTCGACATAGACCTTGCGCCCGTCGTCATAGACGGCCATTGGCCGCCAGGGCGGCGTGTCTCCGGTCAGAGCGTAGCGGTAGTTTCGGGCCGTGAAGGCCGGGATGATTGGCGTCGGCGGAGTACTGGCGCGCTGCGCCGCCGGAACCTGCGGATAGGCCCAGGCGACGGCCGGCATATAGGGCTTCTCGCCGGCGCGCAGCTCGATCATGTAGCTGCGTCGGTCGGTGGTGATGACGAGGTTGGTGGAGATGTCCGCCCGCGTCGGCTTCACCAGCACATGCACGCGCCGGCTCACACCCTCGCCGCTCTCCGTGTCGCCGATGATCCAGCGGGCGGTGTCGCCCGCCGCGATCAGCCCACTGCCGGTCAGGCTCTCGCCCGGCTCCAACGCGATGTTGGTGATCTGCCCGGGCGCTGCATAGACCCGATAGAGCGCGCCCTCGCTCCAGGGATAGATCTGGATGGCGTTGTAATAGCCCTCGCGGCGCGGCTCGACCCGCGCAGCCGCGTTGGCGTTCTCGACGCGGGCAACCGGTGTTTTCGCATCCGTGCCGCCCTTGGCCGGCGTCCAGGCGGGCGGCGTGTGCAGCGGGCGCGGACGCTCATCCGGAACCACTGTCGGCACCGTCGGCAGCGCCGGCACGTCACTGTCATAGCTGATCTGCGGCGGCTTCGGTGCCGATGCGCAGCCGCCCAGCGCGCTTGCGGAGAGCAGGAGAACCGCAAAGGCGGATCGGCACAGAGCCGGAGATGCGGGTTTACGGAAGGACGTTTTCACTGGCTCATCTCCCGCGACCAGCTGATGGCGTTGACATAGATGCCGAGCGGATTGGTGCGCAGGCGCTCGGCATCGCGCGGCGGCTGGATCACCAGCGTCAGGATCGCGCTCCAGCGCTCGGTGGCAGCAAGCTGGCCGTTCTCATAGCGCCGCTCGATCCAGGCGAGACGGAATGAATCCGGAGAGGCCCGGATCACGCTGGAGACCTCGACGGCGATCTGCTGCTTGCCCACCCGGGTGAAGGGGTCGTTGGCGCGGGCATAATCGTTGAGCGCGGCAGCACCCCGATCGGTGGTGAACTCATAGGCCCTGAGCCAGTTCTGCCGCACGATGACGGGATCCGCCGGCAGGCTGCGAACCTGCTCGATAAAGCGGGCGAGATGCCAGGCGATCTGCGGATCGGTCGGGCGATAGTCTCCAGTTGCGGCCCCCACGGCCTGCGTCTGACCGAGACGATCGACCTCGACCACCCAGGGCACGACGGTGCCCCTCGTCGACTGCCAGATCAGCGCAGTGGCAAAGCCAGCCGAGAGGAACAGGCTGCCAAAGGCCGTCAGCCGCCAGTTCTTCGCCTGCACACGGGACAAGCCGATGCGCTCGTCCCAGACCTGTGCTGCCTTCTGATAGGGCGTGACCGGTTCGGGCGAGGTGCCGTAATGGGTCGCGGGTCGCTTGAAGAGGCTCATAAGCGGTCGCTCTCATTGAGGGAGACGGAAGAGCCGCCGGCATGGCTGTCACCGGAGCGCACAGCATGGGCGGCGGCGGAGACGCCGTGGCGAAGCGACTGGTCGCGCTTCATGCGCTTGGCCCAGTCGGGCACCTCGCCGGTGGTGGACGCCGAGGCCGCGCCGTTGATGGCGTTCGCCAGCGGTGATACGGCGGCGGAGCCTGCGGCCCGCGCGACGCCGCCCAGTCCCGAAGCGACACTCGCCATGCCTGACTGACCAGCCGCAACAATGCTGTAGGCCGTTGCGCCGCCCCGTGCCGCGGCCGCCGTCGCGGATAGCGCCGCCCCGCCGCCGCGGACGGCGAGGCTGGCGGCACCGCCCGCTGCCATCAGGGCGCCACCGGCGGCGAGGCCGGTGCCGACCGCAGCGCCTGCGCTCAGCTGCGGACCACCGGAGACAAGGCCGGCGGCAATGCCAGGACCGAAAATGCCGAGGCCGAGCAGGGAAAGGGCAGCCAGCACGATGGCCATGGCGTCGTCGATGGTGGGCGTCTGCCCACCAAAGCCGGCGGTGAACTGGCCGAACAGGGTCGAGCCGATGCCGATGATGACGGCGAGCACCATGACCTTGATGCCGGAGGAGACGACATTGCCCAGCACCCGCTCGGCCATGAAGGCGGTCTTGCCGAAAAGGCCGAAGGGAATCAACACGAAGCCGGCGAGCGTCGTCAGCTTGAACTCGATCAGGGTGACGAAGAGCTGGACGGCGAGGATGAAGAAGGAGAGCAGCACCAGCGCCCAGGCAAAAAGCAGGCAGGCGATCTGGATGAAGTTCTCGAAGAAGGCGACCCAGCCCATCAAATCGGAGATGGAGTCGAGCAGAGGGCGACCGGCATCGAGCCCGGTCTGCGCCACTTTGCCGGGACGCATGAGGTCGCTGACGGAAAATGCCGTTCCCGAGCCCTTGAGCCCGAGACCAGCGAAGCTCTCGAAGACGATGCGGGCGAGGTTGTTCCAGTTGCCGATGATGTAGGCGAAGACGCCGACAAACAGGGTCTTCTTGATCAGCCGCGCGATGACGTCGTCATCCGCGCCCCAGGACCAGAACAGCGCCGCCAGCGTCACATCAATGACGATAAGCGTGGTGGCGATGAAGGCGACCTCGCCGCCGAGCAGGCCGAAGCCGCTGTCGATATAGGAGGTGAAGACCCCCAGGAAAGTGTCGATGACGCCGGTGCCGTTCATGGCTCAGCGACCTTCGTACGGC
This sequence comes from Xanthobacteraceae bacterium 501b, assembly GCA_000378025.1. Taxonomy (GTDB): domain Bacteria; phylum Pseudomonadota; class Alphaproteobacteria; order Rhizobiales; family Xanthobacteraceae; genus Ancylobacter. Next base: position 5,063,725 of record KB899087.1, on the reverse strand, counting down.
GAGGGGCGCCCGAGGAACCGGTCCCGCGTCTGCGCCCAGACCTTCAGGCAAGCTGCATCCTGCGCAGCCGCCTCTCCCAGCTGCTGACACTGCCGCTGCTCATCTCGCAGAGGATAGCGCGCGGCCTCGACCGTCCGACTGGGTGAAGGCTCCGCCGCCTTCTCCTCCCGGCTCATCTCCAAGACCGCCGCCGTGCCGGCGATGGCCACGAAGATCACCGCGCCGAGCCGAGCCAGCATGGCTCCGTCCATGTCGGCCTCCCTCAGTTGCTGAACATGCGGGCATTGCCGGCCTGATAGCCGGCGCCCGGAGTGAGGAAGCGCCGGCGCTGCTCGCGGCCCTGCTCGGCCGCGGTCGCGCGTTCCGCCTCGGAGAGCGCCGTGGCGCGCCCATTGGCGGACATCACCGCGATCAGGTCGGAAAGCTGCTGCGACTGCAAAGCGAGCAATTGGTTGCCGGCCTGCGTGGCCTGAAGCGCGCCCGTCGCGCCTTGGCTCTGACCGACAAGCGTCGCCATCTCGGCCTTGTTGGCGTCGACATTGCCTACAACGCCGGCCTGCACCCGCAGCGCATCCTGCAGACCACCGACCGTGGTCTGCCAGCGCGAGCGCGCACCGGCGACGAGATCGGTATCGGAGGCCGAGAGCGGGATGTTGCCATAGCGCTGCTGGAAGGCCTGGTCGATCTGGCCGACATCGAAGGCAATGCTCTGCGCCTGTCCCAGAAGCTGCTGGGTGCGCTGCACCGATTGCTGGATCTGCTGCAGCGAGGAATGCGGCAGGCTGGCGAGATTGCGCGCCTGGTTGATCAGCATCTGCGCCTCGTTCTGCAGCGAGGTGATCTGGTTATTGATCTGCTCCAGCGCCCTCGCCGCCGACATCATGTTCTCCGCGTAGTTCCACGGGTCATAGACCGTGAGGGCCTGCGCGGACGGGGACAGCACGGGTGCGAGGGCGAGCGGCGCGGTCAGCAGCGCGACGGCGACGGTGAGCGCGCGCGGACGGGACAGCGTCATGGCTGCGTCTCCAGATTGGTGAGGTTGGGAAGGAGGTCGGCGGCCCAGCCGAGGCCGCGATGACGCAGCCAAGCGTCCAGGAAGCCGTCGCGACCGTACGCGGCGAAGACCTTGTCGATGGCCTGCTGGTCGGTCTTGGAGGATGCAGCGCACAGCGCCAGCGCGACCTCGCTGAGGCCGAGCTCAAACAGCCGGTTGCCGCGCCGCGACTGGCAGTAATAGTCGCGCTTCGGGGTCGCCCGCGCGAGGATCTCGATCTGGCGGTCGTTCAGGCCGAAGCGGCGATAGATGGCGGTGATCTGCGGCTCGATGGCCCGCTCATTGGGGAGCAGAAGACGTGTCGGGCAGCTCTCGATGATAGCCGGTGCAATGGCGCTGCCATCGATGTCGGACAGCGATTGCGTGGCGAAAATGACGGAGGCGTTCTTCTTGCGCAGCGTCTTCAGCCATTCCCGCAGCTGGCCGGCGAAGGCGTCATCATCGAGGGCCAGCCAGCCTTCATCAATGATGAGGAGGGTCGGTGATCCGTCGAGCCGGTCCTCGATCCGATGGAACAGATAGGCCAGAACCGCCGGCGCGGCTTCCGTGCCGATCAGCCCCTCGGTCTCGAAGGCTTGGACCGTGGCCGAACCCAGATGCTCGCTTTCGGCGTCGAGTAACCGGCCCCATGCCCCGCCGAGGCAATAGGGACGCAGCGCCTGCTTCAGGTCGTTGGACGCTAAGAGGACGCAGAATCCTGTGAGGGTGCGCTCCTCGACCGGCGCCGAGGCGAGCGAGGTCAACGCCGTCCAGATGTGCTCCTTCACCTGCGGCGTGATGGGAACACCTTCGCGGGTGAGGATGGCAGTGAGCCAGTCTGCGGCCCAAGCGCGCTCCGCGGCTTCATCAATGCGCGCGAGTGGCTGGAGCGAAACGCTCTCCGCGCTCCCCTCGCTGAGCCCGCCACCGAGATCGTGCCAGTCACCGCCCATGGCGAGTGCTGCGGCCCGGATCGAGCCACCAAAATCGAAGGCGAAGACTTGGGCTCTCGCATAGCGCCGGAACTGCAGCGCCATCAGCGCCAGCAGCACGGATTTGCCCGCGCCGGTCGGGCCGACGACGAGAGTGTGGCCAACATCGCCGACATGGAGGCAGAAGCGGAACGGAGTCGAGCCCTCGGTCTTGCCGAACAGCAGCGGCGGTGCATCGAAATGCGCGTCGGTACTCTCGCCGGCCCACACCGCTGACAGCGGGATCATGTGGGCGAGATTGAGCGTCGAGATCGGCGGCTGGCGGACATTGGCATAGACGTGGCCGGGCAAGCTGCCGAGCCAGGCGTCGACGGCGTTGATGGTCTCGGTCATCACCGTGAAGTCGCGACCCTGGATGACCTTCTCGACCCGTCGCAGTTTCTCGTTGGCGATGCGCGAATCGGCGTCCCACACCGTCACCGTCGCGGTGACATAGGCGATGCCGGCGTGATCCGCGCCGAGCTCTTGCAGGGCGAGGTCGGCATCTTCCGCCTTGTTTGCGGCATCCGAGCCCACAAGGACGGAGGCCTCGTTCGTCATCACCTCCTTGAGGATGGCGGCAATCGATTTGCGCTTGGCGAACCACTGGCGGCGGATCCTGGTGAGCAGCCGGACCGCATCCGTCTTGTCGAGCCGGATCGCCCGTGTGGACCAGCGATAGGGAAAGGCCAGCCGGTTGAGCTCATCGAGAAGGCCGGGCGTCGTCACCGTGGGAAAGCCGGTGATGGTCAGCACCCGCAGATGCTGGTCGCCAAGGCGTGGCTCCAGCCCGCCGGTGAGCGGTTGATCGGCAAGCAGGGCATCGAGATAGATCGGCGTCTCGGGCACGCGAACGCGGTGCCTGTGCGTCGAGACACAGCCATGCAGGTAGGTCAGCGTCTCGGCGTCATCGAGCCATTGGCATTCCGGCATGAAGGCATCGATCAGATTGAGAAGGCGATCGGTTCGGTCGGCAAAGCCGCGTAACGTCTCATGGGGATCAAGGCCCGCCTGATCGCGGCCCTCATAGAGCCAGCCTTCGGTGCGCGCCGCGTCCTCGGCCGGCGGCAGATAGGTGAAGCTCAGGAAATAGCTCGACTCGAAATGGCTGCCTGCCTCTTCGAAATCGGCCCGCCGCTCGGCATCGACCAAAGCGGAGGCGGCATCGGGGAAGGTTCCTGCCGGATAGGTCGCGGCGGCATGGCGCTGCGCCTCCACGAAGATCGCCCATCCCGAGCCGAGGCGGCGGAAGGCATTATTGAGGCGCCCGGCGACCGCGACCAGCTCGGCGGGCACGGCGCTGTCGAGATCCGGCCCGCGAAAACGCGCCGTGCGCTGGAACGAGCCGTCCTTGTTCAGAACGATGCCCGGCGCGGCGAGCGCCGCCCAGGGCAGGAAGTCGGCAAGGCGACGGTTGCGGCTGCGATACTCGGCAAGGTTCATCATCATGGCACCCCGCTCAGACCGAGAGATGCGCGGGGATACGCAGATGCCGACGCACCACCTCGACGAAGAGCGGATCGCGCTTCGCCGCCCACACTGCCGCGACATGTCCGATCACCCCGATGGCGAGGCCGACCAGCCAGAGCCGCAGGCCGAGACCCACGGCCCCGGCAAGCGTGCCATTGACGATGGCGATGGCACGCGGCGCGCCGCCGAGCAAAATCGGTTCGGTCAGCGCCCGATGGACCGGAACGCTGAACCCGGGGACCTCAACCGTCTCGGCCATCAGACCAGCGCTCCGCCGCCGAAGGAGAAGAACGACAGGAAGAAGCTCGAGGCGGCGAAGGCGATCGACAGGCCGAACACGATCTGGATCAGCCGCCGGAAGCCGCCCGAGGTGTCGCCGAAGGCCAGTGCCAGCCCGGTCGAAATGATGACAATGACGGCGATGATCTTGGCGACGGGGCCTTCGATCGATTGAAGGATGGATTGCAGCGGCGCCTCCCACGGCATGGAGGAACCAGAGGCATGAGCGCTGGCCGTGGCCATCAGGCTAACGCAGGTGACAGACGCAGCCAGCCGGGATGCGTTGCCAGCGCGAAGGAGCGATCGGATCATTGATGGTCTCCGGTAAGGACAGGGGTGACGCGGTAGTCGCCATCGGGGCCGAGGCCCTCGACATGGGCGAGTTCTGTGAGCCGGCGTGCCGCGCCGCGGCCGGAGAGCACGGCCACGAGATTGATGGTCTCGGCGATCAGCGCGCGCGGGACGGTGACGACGGCTTCCTGAATGAGCTGCTCCATCCGCCGCAGCGCGCCGAGCGCGCTGCCGGAATGGATGGTGCCGATTCCGCCGGGATGGCCGGTGCCCCAGGCCTTCAATAGGTCGAGCGCCTCGGCGCCACGCACCTCGCCGATGGGGATGCGATCGGGGCGCAGCCGCAGCGCTGACCGGACCAACTCGGACAGCGAGGCGACCCCGTCCTTGGTGCGCAGGGCAACGAGGTTCGGCGCCGCGCATTGCAGTTCGCGCGTATCCTCGATGAGAACGACGCGATCGGAGGTTTTTGCGACCTCGGCGAGCAGCGCATTGGTCAGCGTGGTCTTACCCGTCGAGGTGCCGCCGGCCACCAATATGTTGGCGCGAGAGGCAACACACTGGCGCAAAGCGCCAGCGTGCCCGGCCGACATGATCCCGGCGCGGACATAGTCCTCAAGCGTGAACACCGCGACGGCGGGCTTGCGGATGGCAAATGTCGGCGCCGCCACGACCGGCGGCAGCAGTCCCTCGAACCGCTCTCCCGTCTCGGGCAGCTCTGCTGAAACACGCGGAGCTCCCGCATGGACCTCGGCACCGACATGGTGCGCGACGAGCCGCACGATGCGTTCGCCGTCAGCGGGGGAGAGCCGCCCACCCGTGTCGGACAGTCCCTCCGAGAGACGGTCGATCCACAGCCGCCCGTCCGGGTTCAGCATCACCTCGACGACGGCCGGGTCTTCCAGATGCCGAGTGATCGCCGGACCCAGCGCCGTGCGCAGCATCCGCGCGCCGCGGGCAAAACCCGGATGATGATGTGCTGCCGCCATGCGAACCCCGACAATGCCGGGGTCATGACGATCTCATCCCGGGTGGGGATGATTAAAAGAGCCCGATATTAGGCCGGTTCAACGGGATTCGATCAGCGTCGCAGCGTGGCGTGCAACGACAGGCGAACGGCGGACCTGCTGTGAGGCGATCGGAAGCGGCATGGCGAGTCTCCGCTTCACGGCTTGAAACAATGCTCCCTTTGCCAGCGCAAGAAATGGGATGGGGCCGTTCGATCAGCCCGCGGGGCGCGATGGCGCGGCTCTGCCATGAACGATAGGACGGCTATCTATCAATCACGTATCCGCTATTCTGTGAGCTATAGTGGGAGACACTATCGCTCATGGTGTGGAACTGGACGCAGCACGGCTGGCCGCATTTTGCCTATGATCCGGTTGCCCTCGAACCTCTGGAGCGGCGGTTCCTGCTGCTCACTGGCGAGGTGATCGGTGCGGTCCGGCATGTGAGCGATGACGAGCGGGACCTGCTGCGGATCGAACTTCTCAGTGACGAGGCCGTCAAGACCAGCACGATTGAAGGGGAGACGCTGGATCGCCTCAGCGTGCAATCCTCCCTGCGCCGTCAGCTCGGCCTCGACACCGACAATCGCAACGTGAAGCCGAAAGAGCGTGGCATCGCGGAGATGATGGTCGATCTCTATCGGAGCAGGGCGGATCCCCTTGACGCTGACGCGCTGTTCCGCTGGCACCGCATGCTGATGGCCGACAGTCGGCATCTGGAGACGATCGGCGGCTACCGTCGCCATGAAGACGCGATGCAGATCGTGTCTGGCCGCCAGGATCGGCCGACCGTGCATTTCGAGGCGCCGCCATCCTCCCGGGTTCCGGAAGAGATGGCCGCCTATCTCGCCTGGTTCAATGGCTCGGCCCCCGACGGCGAAACGCCCTTGCCAGCACTCACCCGGGCCGGGATCGGGCATCTTTATTTCGAGAGCATCCATCCCTTCGAGGACGGCAGCGGACGCATCGGCCGAACCCTGGCGGAAAAGTCCCTCGCCCAGAACATCGGGCAACCGACCCTGATCGCGCTCGCCCATACCATCGAGCCGCACCGCAAGGCCTATTAGGACCAGCTCGAAATTCACCAGCGGACGCTCGATGTCACGGACTGGCTGGTCTATTTCGCGGAAACGATCATCGCGGCCCAGGAGACGACGCTCGGCCGCGTCGCCTTCCAGATCGCCAAGGCACATTGTTACGATCGCTTCCGCGACAAGCTGAACGAACGGCAGGAAAAGGTGATCGCCCGTCTCTTCCGTGAGGGCCCTGGCGGCTTCACGGGAGGCCTGAGCGCGGAGAACTACCTCGCGATCACCGCCACCTCACGCTCCACCGCCACGCGCGACCTGCACGATCTGGTCGAGAAAGGCGCCCTGACGCGCACCGGCGAGCGCCGATATACGCGCTACCACCTGAACCTGCAGGGGACGGCGGCAAAGTCGGGCGATGGCGGCATGTGACGCAACTGTTCGGGCTCTTTCGGTCGCCGTCGGCACGGCATCCCCTCAAACTTGCAGGATGCGCCAGAAGCCGACGTTAGCTGCGGGGACGATGAATGGCCGATTTGGGGCCGGTGGCAGACTGGCTGGTTATGGGGACTACAATCGAAAAGCCGACATATCGCCGATGAATGTCTGCGGCCGGAATTAACCCTTCGCTGGCCTTCAGAAGGACCGTTCCGAGCGTCGGCAGCTCCCGCGCTCGTCACGCGCTGGGGCGATTTCGTGTAAGGCCGTCGAGGTGATCAGACGCTGATGCGCCCGGTCGCCAAGCCGAAGATGGCGATCACCGCGCCGGTAGCTGCCGCGGCGAACAGCAGCCGCTCCATGGGCGTGAAGATGCGGTGGCCGCGCTCCCGCTGTGCAAGGATGAAGAGCACAGTGCCGGGCGCATAGATCACCAGCGACAGCAGCAGGAACGTCAATCCGCCCGCATAGATCAGCCCGACCGTGTAGAGCGTCGCGATACCAGCGCGCACGAGATCGCCTGCACGGCCCTTGGGCGTCTCGGCATAGGTATCGCCGCTCCACGCCAGTTTCAGCGCGTAGGCCGCGACCAGAAGATAGGGCAGGAGGATCATCGACGAGGTGAGCTTGAGCGCGAGGAGGAAGGCCTGCTCGGCAAACAGCGTCAGGATGAGGAAGAACTGCACCAGCAGATTCGTCAGCCAAAGCGCGGCGACGGGCACCTTGTTCCGGTTCTCGGCGGCGAGAAAGGCCGGCATGGTCTCCATCCGTGCGGCCGAGAACAGGACCTCGGCCGCCAGCAGCGACCAGGAGAGATAGGCGCCAAGTACCGAGACGATGAGCCCGACGGAAACGAAGACCGCCCCCCAGGGACCGACAACCGCCTGCAGCACGCCCGCCATGGAGGGATTGCGGAGGCCCGCCAGATCCGGCCGCAGCATGACGCCATAGGACAGCATCGTTACCAGGACGAGCAGGCACAGCACGCCGAGGAAGCCCAGCAACGTGGCGAAGCCGACATCCGAGCGCTTGCGCGCATAGCGGGAATAGACGCTCGCGCCCTCGATCCCAACGAAGACGAAGACGGTGACCAGCATCGTGCCCCGCACCTGATCGAACAGGCCGCCGGCGTCCGCGCCACCCGAGAAATTCGCGGCAAAGACATCGGCGTTGAAGCCAAAGCCCACAAAGATGAGAAAGATCAGGATCGGAATGATCTTTGCGACGGTGACGAGGGTATTGAGCGCCGCCGCCTCGCGCACGCCGCGCAGGATGAGGAAATGCACGGTCCACACGCCCAGCGATGACACCGCCACGGCGATAACGGTATTGCCATCGCCAAAGACCGGAAAAAGCGCGCCGAGCGTCGACTTGATCAGCACCCAATAGGACACGTTGCCGAGGCAGCAGACGGTCCAGTAGCCGAGCGCCGAGGCGAAGCCGAGATAATTGCCGAAGCCACTCTTGGCATAGGCGAACACGCCGGCGTCGAGATCCGGCTTGCGACGTGACAGGGTCTGGAACACGAAGGCCAGCATGAGCATGCCGCCGCCGGCGATGCCCCAGGCGATGAGCGCGCCCAGACCACCGGTGACCCGCCCGAACGTTTGCGGCAGCGAGAAGATACCGGCTCCTACCATGGAGCCGACCACCATGGCGGTCAGTGTCGGCAGCGCGAATTTCAGTTCCGTGGGCTGGTTCATGCGAGCGCCTGCGCGACGATGGTGGGGTCCCCTCCCGCTCCCCATCGGGGAAGAGGGAGGGGGCTATTTCAGTAGTCCACCGCGTCTCGAATGATCGGGCAGGTCATGCAGTGCCCGCCACCACGTCCGCGCCCAAGTTCGGAGCCGTCAATGGTGATGACCTCGATGCCGGCCTTGCGCAGCAGTGTGTTAGCGTAGGTGTTGCGATCATAGGCAAACACGACGCCGGGCGAGGCGCAGACAAGGTTGGCACCCGAATCCCACTGGGTACGCTCGCGCATATAGTCGTTGCCGCCCGTGTGGACGACGCGCATTTCCTTCAGGCCCAGCGCCTCGCGAACGGTCTCGACAAGACCGCCCTTGTCCTTGCGCAGCTCGACGCCGCCCTTGCCATCTGGGCGGTAAGAGAAGCAGTCGATCTTGTCGACGATGTCGGGGTAGAGCAGCACGCAGTCGCGGTCTGCGAAGGTGAACACCGTGTCGAGATGCATCGCCGCCCGCAGCTTCGGCATGGCGGCAATGATGACCCGTTCGGCGGCGCCCTGCGCGAACAGCGCCGCCGCAGCCTGGCTGATCGCCTGGCGCGAGGTCCGCTCGCTCATGCCGATCAGCACGTTCCCCTTGCCGATCGGCATCACGTCGCCGCCCTCCAGCGTGGCGAGGCCCCAATCTTTGGTGGGGTCGCCCCACCACACCTTCACCTTGCCGGTGAAGTCGGGGTGGAACTTATAGATCGCGGTGGTGAGAATGGTCTCTTCGTGCCGCGCCGGCCAGTAGAGCGGGTTGAGCGTCACACCGCCGTAGATCCAGCAGGTGGTGTCGCGGGTGTAGAGCGTGTTCGGCAGCGGCGGCAGCAGATATTCGTTCACCCCGGCCGCGTCGCGGATCAGCGCCAGCGTTTCGCCGCCAATAGTCTCAGGGAATTCATAGGTCGACAGGCCACCGATCAGGGTCTCGGCCAACTGGCGGTTCGGCAGCCCGTCGAGATAGGAGCGCACCTCGTCGACAAAGCCGACGCCGATCGTGTTCGGCACCACCTGATGGTCGAGGATCCACGCTTTCGCCTCGGGAATCGCGACCGTCTCGGTCAACAGATTGTGCATCTCGACCACGTCGATGCCGCGGTCACGCATCTTGGTGATGAAGTCGAAATGATCGCGCTTGGCGACATCGACCCACAGCACGTCGTCAAACAGCAGCTGGTCGCAATTGCTCGGGGTCAGGCGCTGATGAGCGCGCCCTGGGGCGCAGACCATCACCTTGCGCAGCTGGCCGACTTCGGAGTGAACACCGAAGGGGATTTCCATCATGGGAGCTCCTATGACTGGTCGATCAGTGTGTGATGGTGCCGGTGAGAAGGCCGTAGGCACCGACGGCGGCGGCCAAAACCGTGATGCCGAAGACGAGCAGCTCGGCGCGGGTGAACACGCGCGCCTTCTGCTCGCGGCGTGCCCAAAAGTAGAGAAGCAGCGTGCCGGGCACGAACAGCACGGCGACCAGCAGCACATATTTCAGCCCGGCGGCGACGAACATGAACAGCGTGTAGATCACGGCGATCCAGGCGATGATCTGGTCGCGACCGCGCTCCCGAGGGGTCGCCTCATAGCCGACACCGCTGCGCGCAAGCAGAACGCCATAGCCGGCCACCAGCAGATAGGGCAACAGCGCCGTCACGCTGGTCATGTCGAGCATGAAGTTGAAGGCATCGCGCGACCAGTAGGTCGACACGACGAACAGCGAGACGACGATATTGGTCAGCCACAGCGCGTTGGCGGGCACGCGGTTGCCGTTCTGCGCGGCGAACAGCTTCGGCATGTCCTGCGACTTGGCGGCAGCGAACAGCACTTCGGCGCAGATCAGCGACCAGGCGAGATAGGCGCCGAGCACCGAGACCAGAACGCCGATGGAGATGAACACCGCCCCCCAGTGCCCGACGACGAGTTCCAGCGCTCCCGCAAGCGAGGGGTTGGCCACGCCGGCGATGGCCGCGCGCGGCGCGGTGGCATAGGGGAGCAAGGTCACCGCCACCATGAGGCCGGTGACGGCGACGAAGCCGAGGATGGTGGCGGTGCCGACATCCGAGCGCTTCTTGGCGTAGCGCGAATAGACGCTGGCCCCTTCGATGCCGAGGAACACGAAGACGGTGATCAGCATGGTGTCGCGCACCTGTGCCAGCAACGTCTTCTCGGGCATGTTCACACCGCCGAAGAAGTTCTCCGAGAATTGCGCGTAATTGAAGAAAAACACGAAGGCGAGAATGGCCACGATCAGCGGCACGATCTTGGCGATGGTGACGATGGTGTTGACCACAGTCGCCTGCTCGATACCGCGCAGGATCATGAAATGGAAGGCCCAGATTCCGACCAGCGAGACGATGATCGCGGTCGCGGTGCTGCCGTCGCCGAAGATTTCGGGGAAGAAGCGCCCGAGGGTCGAGCCGATCAGCACCCAGTAGAACACGTTGCCGAGGCAGCTTCCGAGCCAGTAACCGAACGCCGACAGGAAGCCCATATAGTCGCCGAAGCCCGCCTTGGCGTAGGCGAACACGCCGGCGTCGATGTCGGACCGCCTCTCTGCCAGCGCCTGGAACACACGCGCCAGCATGTACATGCCTGTGCCGGCAATCGCCCAGGCGATGATCGCGCCAAACGGCCCTGTCGCGGTGGCGAATCGGCCCGGCAGGTTGAAGATGCCGGCGCCGACCATAGAACCCACCACCACCGCGGTCAGGGCGGGAAGCGAGAGCTTGCCAGCAGAGGTGTCCGCCATGTTGCGCCTCTTGAAAAAGCAGGGAGCGTATGTGCTCGACCTATAGACCAGCTGGCATACCAATAAATGGGCATTGCGTCCCACTTGTTGGCATCGAGTCCCAATCTGCACGATTTACTCTAGGCCATGTCCCCGACGTGCTACAAGTGTGAAATAAAAATGGCGACGCGCCCTAGAACAATTATGAATACTTCTCGCACATGCAGCATGAATTCTGCATTGCGCAGCCAGACAGTCGCCGAGTGTGCGATGCGGGCGTGTTCCACCAGCTAGGCGGTAAGCTGGCGGAGAAGTTCGCCGAGGCTCGGCAAGCGGCTGGAGTTCAGTGCGGTTTTCGGGCGGCAGCCTGTTCCACGCCGGCCCATCCGGCACGCTTCGCGGGCCTGCTTGGGTGACACGCCGAATTCATGACGGAAGGCGCGGCTGAACACGGACGCATCGGGAAAGCCCCATTGCTCGGCAATGCGTGTGATCGGGCGGACCTCCATCGGATCGAGCAGCGCGTGCCGCGCCGCCTGCAGCCTTTGGCGCCGCACATAGACCGATATGCCGCCGATCGGCTCGAACAGTCGGTAGAGCCGCGAGCGCGACACGCCGAGATCCTTGCAGATCGCCTCCGGCGTGAGCGCCGGTTCCGTCAGACGGAGCCGGATGAGCCGCCGGGCCCGTTCGAGCAGGGTAAGGTCCATCGGCGCCTGGGCCTCGGCCAGATGGTCGCGGGACGGTCGCGCGGCGGCGATGAGCAAGCAGCGCGTCGCCTCGACGAGGTGATCGACGTTGTGGGGCTCGATGAGCGGCAACCGGCGATCCAGCGCCAGCATAAGATCGGCCAGCAGCGTTCCCGGGCCGGTGGCGAGCGGCACGTCCAGCAGGTTGTCGAGGCACGAATCCGCCAGCAGGTTCCGCGGCACAAACAGTGTCAGAACCCCATCATCATCGATCTCTGTGACGAGGGGCCGCGCGAGAGAGTGGATGCAGGGCCGCGCATCCGGCTTGGCATGCGCCAGACCAGCCTCGTCGAAGCGGCACGGCAGCATGACGTACCAGTGGTCGAGCACGGCCTTGGGCAGATGGGTCAAGCGGACCGGATGACCTTTGCGCGGCAGGCTCGTGCTGGTCAGCACCAGACGGCCGAGCGGCCAGATGCGCTGCGACATGGCGAAGGACGTTTGGCCATCTGCACGCGGCCCAATGTCTAGGATCGCCTCATAGGCGTCGCGGAATGCCCCGAACTGCTGGTGCGGCGGCAGGCCGGCGGTGGTGAACAGAATGGGATGCACGCGCGTCGTTCTGTCCGGAGAGCTTCTGAACGAGGCGGATCGCATGCTCCCCAACGGCCGCACAGTCCCGTGTGACAACTGGACATAGATTGTGAAAAGACGCGATAGTCCGCCACGCTGGGATTCGCATGTGACCGGACGATCGCGAGGAACGATGTGGCGTCGCTGGCGTCCTGTCGCGACGAGTGGGCAGCAGGCGCGGATTGCAGCGTATGGACAAGCAACACAAGCTGGATCTGGATTTTCGCGCCATAAGCTCGGGCCTGGGAGTCGGCGAGTTCGTGCGCTCCAGCCGCGTGTTCGCACATGCCGATGACGTGTTTCGCACTCGTGAACACGGCTACCGCCGCCTCGACAAATTCACCCTGCTTCACGTCATGAATTTCGATGTGGCCGAGCCTTACAGTCTTAAGATGGTGCGGACCGACTTGGTCTGCATCCAGGCCATCGTGGCCGGCCACTACAGCCGCTGGATCGGCCAGCGCATGGATGTCGTCAATCCGCATATGCTGCAGGTGAGCAACATTCCGCTGTCCGTCTCGGATACGGACGCCGGGACAAGGCTGCGCGGCATCCTCATCGTCTGCGAGCGCCAGCACTTCATCGAGCGGTACGGTCTCGATATTGACCGCGTTCCGCCTGCCTTCAGGCCGATATTCCTCTCGCAGCACGGCACGCCGGACGTTCTTTCCCTGCCGCTCTCGCCGGCCGGCATCGCTATGGTCGATCAGATTGTCTCCTGCCGTTATGCCGAGCCGTTGCGCGGCGTCTTCCTGGGCGCGAAGGCTGTCGAGATCCTCTGCGACGTCGTCTCGCAGGTGCACGACCTGCGCCAGCGCGCGGCGCCACGCCTGATCGGCGAACAGGCAAAGATAAGGGCGATCCAGACGGCGGCGGCAATCTATCGGCGCGAAATCGCTGATCCGCCGACCATCGAACAACTTGTCCAGCGTGTCGGCTTGAACCGCAACGAACTGTCCAAGGGCTTCCGGAAGCTCTTTGGCGCCACGCCCCACGCCTATGCGCATGCACGACGCATGCAGCATGCGCAGGAAATGTTGCGCAGCGGCGATCTCGCCATCAGCGAAGTCGCCCGGCGCATCGGCTATGAGGGCTATTCTAGCTTCGCCCGCGCCTATCACGCCTATTACGGATGCGCGCCGTCACCTGCGGATGCCGGAGAGTAGCGCGGGTCGCAGCTCAGGAAATCGGCCTGTGAGCCGTCTCGGGCATGTTCCAGACCACAAGTAGGCTGGTCGCCGCAGCGGCGACCACATAGCCGGCAGGCGCCAGAGGGCTGTCCAGTGCTGTGGTGAGCCAGACGGCGATAAACGGCGCGAACCCGCCGAACACGGCCGCCGCTATGGCATAGGACACTGCCGACCAGCGCGAACGATCGGGTGTCGCAAACAACTCGGCAATGACCGCCGGCGCCGGGCCGGAATAGAGCGCGATGGCAACGGCGAAAAGCAATTGCATGGACACCACAAGCGGAAAGCTGCGAAGCGCGACGATCATCCACATAGCGGGGATCACCATCATCAGTACAAGCAGGCAGGAACAGAGCAGAAAAGGGCGGCGGCCAAATCGATCCGAGAGCCTGCCAATCAGAGGCACGAGCAGGATGATGGCCACGAGGGCAAGCGTGTTGGACCATGTTGCCTGCGCCGCGCTCAAGCCGGCATGCCTTTGGGCAAAGAGCGGCATGTAGACGAGGAAGATGTAATAGCAGACCGTCCAGTGCATGGTGAAACCGATCACGGTCAGGCTGGGACGACGTATCAGCCGCAGTACCTCAGCGGTGGACGTGGCACGCCCCGCCACTGGGCCGTAGACCGGCGTTTCGACCATGCCGGTGCGCAACCAAAGCGCCACGATCCCCAGCGAACCACCGATCAAAAAAGGCACGCGCCAACCCCAGTCCTTCAGGCTCTCGGGCGAAAGCGTGCTGACCAGAATGGCTGCGACCGCGCTGGCGAGGCCGCTGCCGACCGCGACGGTGACCGACAGGAAGCTGGTGGAGAAGCCGCGCCGACCTTCGGGGGAAACTTCGAGCAGGAAGGCGTTGGCGATGCCCCATTCCCCGCCGGCGGAAAAGCCCTGAACCAGCCGTGCCAGCAGGAGCAGTATCGGCGCGACAAGCCCAATTGCCTCGAAGGTCGGCAGGATACCGATCGCGAAGGTGGCGGCTCCCATCAGCCCAGCGGTGATCACGAGACCCGGCTTGCGCCCCTTTCGGTCGCCTAAGCCACCCAGTATCAGCCCGCCGAGCGGGCGCATCACAAAGCTGACGCCGAACACGGCGAGCGTGGCCAGCAGCGCGACGGTGTCGCTTTGCTGCGGGAAGAAGGCCCCCGCCAGATAGACGGCGAGCAGGCCGTAAATAACGAAATCATACCATTCCAAGATGTTGCACAGCAGTACGCCGAGGAAGGCTGGCCGCCGTCGCTTCACCGTCCGTTCATGCACTGCTGACCTCATCTCGGAACGGCCATGGCGGGTTGCGGTGGTGCAGACATGCTATCTCGAAGGTACGGGCGCGATTGCGGTAAAGACCATATCAGGCGCCTGCCGAGACGCGACCTTCTTTCACGGCTTTCGCCTTGTATATTAATAGCTCCCCACAAGCTCTCAAAGCTTGGATGCATAGTCCGCAGGTGTTCGCGGCCGCTGATGGCCCAGTTCTTTTATAACCCACGTTGCGCCGGGACTGACACGCTGGAAATTCGCAACGAAAGGTGTCATCGGTCAAGGGGTCGCATGCGTGGCCAGGCCGTACTAATCGAAGACGAACCGATTTATATCATCGAAATAGGCGAACTTTAACGAAAGAACTCGTTAGAGTTCCACCGGTGTCAATATTCCATCGGGCGATGCAAAATAAAGCGCTATACCGCGTCACGCCGACGATAATCAGGGCACAATGGTGCCGACGCGCCCGCAACTTGCTGATGTCTGCTTTTGGGCTGCGGCCGTTACCCGATCAATGGCCGAGACGGCGGCGCAAAGCGAACGTCGCTGAAGAGGGCAGTCGACGGGCAGGTAGAGAGCAAACCCGGCCGTCGCCACTCAAGCGGCGACTTTACCGCGCTTTTTCGCGAGCATGGTGCGGACGAACTTGTCCCACTTGTCCATACCGGCGCGCTTCTCAACCATATAGTTCCAGCGGTCATAGTGGCGGGAACTGACATCCTGTAGCGCATGGTTCTGAAGCCGGTCGCGGATTTCCTTGGTGACGCCCGCTTTGCCGGCGAGCGTCTTGAAGGTCCGGCGCAGATCCCGGTTGGTCGCATGCGGGATGACGCCGCGATCACGCTGACGCCAGACGAAGGCATAGAGGGTGCCGTGGCTGACCGGACGGGTCGGATCCTTGGCTGAAGGGAAGAACCAGCCGAATGCGTTCGGTGTTATTGACTCGATGAGTTCGGCTGCGAGCGAGGGAACAGGGACCGCGTGCGGCTGAAGGTTCTTCGCCGTCGACCAGTCGATGATCCGCTCCTTGGCGTCCCACTGATCAACATGAAGACGAGCGATCTCCTCCACCCGCTGCCCGGTCAGCATGATCAGTTGAACCGCCCGGGCATAAGATGGGTGGATCGGGGTGTCCGGGCATTCCAGCCACCGATAGAGCTGGACGAACTCATCCTCACTCAGCCACCGGGTCCCCTGCACTTTCGGCTCGGTCGGGATGCCCGAGGCTGGATTGAACGGAATCCGGAAGCGTCTTGGTGAAGCGTGACGGTAATCATTGTCTGACTTCATGCCCCAGCCATAGGCGGCATGGATGTAGCCCCGGACATGGTCGGCCATGGACCGGGCGCCACGCTCATAGATCGGTCGGATCAACTCGACGATCTCCTCCGGCTCGATCTCCCGTGCCAGGCGGTTCCGCCCCAATGTCCCGGCAATCTTGTTGAGACCCTTCTCCGTCTCTTTCCACGACGGCTTGTTCGCCGCCTTTAGCGATACAACATAACCCTCGAACAGATCCGCAACCGTACCCGGCCGGGTATCCGTTGCGATCTTGATGCTCCGGCCCTTCTGGATCAAGTCGGCGTAGTCGCGCTTGAACACCTCCCTCGCCTGCGCCAATGACATCGACGGGTAGGCACCAAGCTTCTTCTTCGTCCGCTTACCGTCCCGCCACTGCTGCGCCATCCAATCGGCAGTCACCCTCTTCGGCATGGGCTTCAGGACCAGCACCAAGCGACCTGTCCCCCGCCCCTCCCCGTCCGGCAGGTTCTCCTGCTTACGGCTAGTCTCCACCCGCTTCACGGCGTGGCGGATGGCGGTATCGGTCAGGCTCGGCATGGCGCATCTCCCACGTGGGCACTGGGATCGGTCGAGGAGAAGCGGGATCGCCGACTGGGATCGGAAAGCGGTCCTCTATCCCTTTTGCCGCTCCCACTATCCCACAGCCTCCGGGAGCACGCCAAGCGCTAAAATCTAGCCCCCACAGCACTTACGCTATGATACACCACGGTTCGACACAGCACCCTACAGCGCGACTGTCGGGTGGTTGTGCACGAGGATGATGGCGCTCGCCGCCACCTCCAGCGCCCGCTTCACCACTTCGCGGGGATAGACCGGCGTGTGGTCCACCGTGCCGCGCTGCTGCACCTCGTCGAGGATGAGCTGGTTGCGCTTGTCGAGGAAGAGGATGCGGAACTGCTCCTGCTCGACAAAGGCCATGCTGGCGCGGCAATGGGCGATCACCGCGCTCCAGGAGGAGAGGACGGGACGCGCCCTCACCTGGCCGCGCGTCACCCGCTCCACCGCCGCGCCGATGAGCTTCAGCTCGGTGACGATGGCCTCGCCGACGCCCTTCACCTCGCGCAGCCGCCCGGGCGGGGCGCCGACCACCTCGGCGAAGGAGCCGAAACGGTCGATCAGCGCCTTGGCCAGCGGCTTCACATCCGCCCGCACGACGGCGCGGAACAGTACCAGCTCCAGCAATTCATAATCGGGCAGCGCCTCGCCTCCCGCCTTGCGGAAGCGCTCGCGCAGCCGCTCGCGATGGCCGAGGAAATGCGGCTCCGCCTCGGCGAAACCGGCCGGCGCGGCTCCTGAATCAGGATCGTCCGGCAGGTCGTCACGGCCGCCGCTGCGCCCTGCTCGGTTACGCGCCATGCGGGCTCCCGCCTCGCTCAGTCGTTGCTGAAGATCGGCTTGTGATAGCCCTTGGGCGAGAGCGTGAAGATCTCGCACCCCGTCTCCGTCACCCCCACCGTGTGCTCGAACTGGGCGGAGAGCGAGCGGTCGCGCGTCACCGCCGTCCAGCCGTCGGAGAGCACCTTCACATGCGGGCGGCCGAGATTGATCATCGGCTCGATGGTGAAAATCATGCCGGGCATCAGTTCCGGCCCGTCGCCGCGCCGCCCCACATGCACGATGTTCGGCTCATCGTGGAAGACTTGGCCGACGCCATGACCGCAGAAATCGCGCACCACGCTCATGTGCAGCGGCTCGACGAAATCCTGGATCGCCGCGCCGATATCGCCGACATGGCGGCCCGGCATCACCTCGGCGATGCCGCGCATCATCGATTCATAGGTCACATCAAGCAGCCGCTCGGCCCGGCGGGGAATCTCGCCCACCGGATACATGCGGCTCGAATCGCCATACCAGCCGTCGACGATCAGCGTCACGTCGACATTGACGATGTCGCCCTCGCGCAGCGGCTTGTCGTTCGGGATGCCGTGGCAGACGACATGGTTGATCGAGGTGCAGGTGGATTTGCGGTAGCCGCGATACATCAGCGTCGCCGGCAGCGCGCCATGGTCCATGGCGAAGTCGAACACCAGCCGGTCGATCGCCTCGGTGGTCACGCCAGGCGCCACCAGCTCATGCACGAGGTCGAGCGCCTGCGCCGTCAGTTGCCCGGCCTTGCGCATGCCGGCAAAGCCCTCGGGGCCATGCAGCTTGATATGGCCGGTCTTGCGCAGCGGCGCGCCGGCCGCCTCCACATAGCTCATCATCGAACGTCCAACAGCACAGGTTCAGGGCGAATACCCGCGCCGAATGTAAGCCATCCGCGCTCCGGCGCAAGGAAAGCGCGCGCAGAACAGGCGCGCACCACCCCTATCCCACCGGCTTCGACATATGAACCAGCCTCCGGTCGGGCAGCTGTTCCACCCGCTCGATGACGTAGCCCTTGCGCCGGTACCAGTTGATGTTGGCCGAGAGCGGTTCGCCGGTATAGAGCCGCACGATGGGCCGCCCCAGCGCCCGTGCCCGCGCCTCCGCCGCCGCCAGCAGCAGGTTACCATGGCCGAATCCCTGCGCCCGCGGGCAGGCGGCGAGGCTGTCGGCCAGAAGGTCCTCGCCGCGCGGCTGGAGGATGGCGACGGCGACGACCCCCTCATTGCCGTCGAGCACCCACACCTCGCGCTCACGGAACACCCGGGCATAATCCCACAGCAGCGGCACCGGCTCGACCCCGAGCAGGATGCGGTTGCGGGCATAGGCCGCGCGCTGCAGCGTCTCCACGGCCGGCAGATCGGACAGGTCGGCCCGGCGCAGCGTGCGGCCTTCCACGTCAAGCGCACGCGTATTCAGCACTGAGAGCGACACGTTCTGTCGGCCGGCCGCGTCGAAATTCTCCGCCGCCAGCCAGGCCTCCATCGCCACGGCGATCTGTGGCCATTCCTCCGCAAGAATCGAGAACCAGGCCGTGTCGCGGTTGCGGCCCTTGACGATCATATGGTGGCGGAAAAGCCCCTCGAAGCGGAAGCCATAGCGTTCTGCCGCCCGGCGCGAGGGGGCGTTCAGCGCGTTGCACTTCCACTCATAGCGACGATAGCCCAGCGTCTCGAACACATGCCGGGCCATGAGATACATCGCCTCGGTGCCGCCCGGGGTCCGCATCAGCGCCGGCGTGTAGAGAATATGGCCGACCTCGATCGTGCGGTTCGCCGGGTCGATCCGCAGATACGTCGCATGGCCGACCGCCACGCCGCTCGCCTTGTCGACAATGGCGAACATCAGCGGGTCGTCGCGCTCCGCCGCCGCGCCGTAATAGGCGGCGAAGGCGGCATAATCCTCATAGGGGCCGGTCGGCAGATAGGCGAACAGCGCGTCGCGTTCCGGCCCGTGGCTGGCGGCGAACAGCGCCGGGCCATGCGCGGCGAGATCGAACGGCACAAGCTCGACATGCTGGCCGGAGAGGCGGGTGCGCGACGGTCGCGGCGCCGGGGCGGTGTCAACGGGGGCGCCGAGCGGCAGCGCCTGCGGCGCGGATGTCTCGTCGTTCGGCACAGCCATCAGCGTCTCACCCAACCCACGCGCCACCGGCCACGCGACCGGCCATTTGCCGATCCGGCCGGCGCAGCCCCTTGAACCTCGCCCCGCTCCCGTGTGACACGAATGCGAAAGACTGCAAGAGCTTTGATGCGCCGCGCCAACGGAAACGCCAACACAACGCCGACGAGGACATGATGACGCCTGCCACCCGCCTGCCGCCCCACCCTGTCGCGGCCTTCGACCGGATCGGCGAGGAGAACGCCTTCGCCGTGCTGGCACGCGCCGCCGCGCTTTCGGCGCAGGGGCGCGACATCATCAATCTCGGCATTGGCCAGCCCGATTTCGCCACGCCCGGTCATATCGTCGAAGCCGCCATCAAGGCGCTGCGCGACGGCCAGCACGGCTACACCCCCTCCGTCGGCATCCAGCCGCTGCGCGAGGCGGTGGCGGGTGACATTCACCGCCGCTTCGGCCTCGACATCGACCCCGGCCGGGTGATGATCGTGCCCGGCGGCAAGGTGACGATGTTCTCAGCCATCCTCATGCTGGGCGAGCCCGGCGCGGAAATCCTCTATCCCGACCCCGGCTTTCCCATCTACCGCTCGATGATCGAATTCACCGGCGCTACCCCCGTCCCGGTGCCGGTGCGCGAGGAGAACGGCTTCGGCTTCTCCGCCGCGGAAGCGCTCTCGCTCATCACCGAGCGCACCCGCCTCGTCATCCTCAATTCGCCCGCCAACCCGACCGGCGGCGTCACCCCCAAGGCCGAGATCGACGCCCTCATTGCCGGGCTGGCGGCGCATCCGCACGTCGCCATTCTCTCCGACGAGATCTACGACCAGTTCCTGTTCGACGGCGAGGCGCACACCACCCTGCTGGCCTACCCGGAAATCCGCGACCGCCTGATCCTGCTCAATGGCTGGTCGAAGACCTATGCGATGACCGGCTGGCGGCTCGGCTGGGCGCTGTGGCCGGAAGGCCTGTTCGACGCCGCACGCAAGCTCGCGGTCAATGCCTGGTCCTGCGTCAACGCCCCGGCGCAGTTCGGCGCGCTGGCCGCGCTCACCGGGCCGCAGGACTGCGTGGCGCAGATGGTCGCCGAGTTCGACCGTCGCCGGCATCTGGTGGTGGAAGGCCTCAACGCTTTGCCGGGCGTGCGCTGCGCCGTGCCGAAGGGCGCGTTCTATGCCTTCCCCAATATATCGGGCACCGGCTGGGCCTCCGCCAAGAAGCTGGCCACCGCCTTGCTGGACGAGGCGGGAGTCGCCACCATAGGCGGGCCGGATTTCGGCGTGTTCGGCGAGGGCTATATTCGCCTGTCCTACGCCAATTCCGCCGCCAACATCTCCCGCGCGCTGGAGCGCATGGACGCCTTCCTGGGCAAGGCGCCCGCCGCCTGAGTGCTGCGGGCCGAACGGAGGCCGAGACCGATGACGCATCCCTCGCGACGGCGCCTGCCCCGCCGCCTCGGCCTCCTCCTCGCCGCGCCACTCGTTCTCGGCGCCGCTATTTCGACGGCACGGGCGGACGTGGCGGCGTGCCGGAGCCAGCATGCCGAACCGCGCGCCTATCTCGATTGCCTCGCCGCGTTGCAGGCGGCGGGCGAGCGCGCACTGGAGCGGAGCGTCGCGGGAGTCGGCACCACGATCGAGGCGAGGGCGGATCTGCAGCCGGCGCAGCGGCGGCGGTGGATCGGATTATTCGAGGAATCGCAGGGGCGCTTCGTCCATTGGCGCAATTTCGAATGCCAGAGCATCGCCCCGTTCGAGAGCGAGGGCCCCCGGCAGAGCGTCGGCGGGCGGCTCGGCGGCTCGGGCATCATGGCGCAACGGATGATCTGCCTGATCGGCCTCAACGAACAGCGCGCCCGCGATCTCGAAGCCCGCTACGCTCCCGAAGGCGGCTGGCCGGCGGCGCCTCCCCCGGCAGAGCCGGCCGAAGGCAGCGCAGCCGAAACTGGGCAGCCGACCGCGCCCGCCACCGCGCCGCGCATCATCATGATCGCGCCGTAAGCGCCGCACCGCACGCCGCACCGGGATAATCCGGCGAGGTGTCTTGTGCGTTGGCGGCGGTGTTGGGATCATGGGCCGAGACTCCCCCCACTTCTGAAGGATCACCGACCATGGATCTCAGACTCAAGGGACTGCGCGCCGTCGTCACCGGTGGCACCAAGGGCATCGGCCTCGCCATCGCCGAGACGCTGGCGGCCGAGGGCTGCGACGTCGCCGTATGCAGCCGCCATGACGGGGAGGCGCAGGCCACCGCTGCCCGGCTGGCGGAGGCCGGCGTGAAGACGCTCGGCGTCGGGGCCGACGTGTCCGACGGCGCCGCCCTCGCCGGCTTCGTGGAGAAGGCGGCCAGCGCGTTTGGCGGGCTCGACATCGTTGTCGCCAATGTCAGCGCGCTCGCGGTCGGCCATGAGGAGGAGCACTGGAAGAAGGGCTTCGACACCGACCTCATGGGCACGGTGCGTCTCGTCAACGCCGCCATGCCCTATCTCGAACAGAGCGCCGCCGGCTCCATCGTCACCATCTCCTCGGTGTCCGGCCGCGAGATCGACTTCGCCTGCGGCCCCTATGGCGTGTTCAAGGCGGCGCTGATCCACTACACGCAGGGCCTCGCCTTCCAGCTGGCGCCGAAGAAGATCCGCGCCAACACCGTCTCCCCGGGCAACACCTATTTCGACGGCGGCATCTGGAACCAGATCAAGGACGGCAACCCCGCTTTGTACGCCGAGGCGCTGGCGCTCAACCCCACGGGCCGCATGGCGACGGCGCAGGAAATCGCCAACGCCGCCGTCTTCCTGGCGAGCCCGGCGGCGAGCTTCATCTATGGCACCAATCTGGTGGTCGATGGCGCCCTGACCCGCGGCGTCCAGTTCTGAGCCCGCCCCTTCCGTCCCGCCCCGGGCGGGACGGAAGCCGCCCCGACCTTGCCTCGCTGATGGAATAAAGCGAGGCTCCCGCGCGAATCGACGCGCATAGGGAGGGACGCATGGCCCGGGTAATTTCGATCGGCGAAGTCATGGTCGAGCTGGCACGCGGCGCCGATGGGCGCTTCGGCCAGTCGGTCGGTGGCGACACCTTCAACACCGCCGTCTATCTCGCCCGCGCCGGCGTCGAGACCGCCTATGCCACCGCGCTCGGCGACGACCCCTATTCCGACGCCATCCGCGCCTCCGCCCAGGGCGAGGGCCTCGACACAAGGCTGATGGCGCGCGTGCCGGGCAGGACCGCCGGGCTCTATCTCATCGACACCGACGCGCAGGGCGAGCGCAGCTTCACCTATTGGCGCGACACCGCCCCGGCGCGCGAGCTGTTCGAGCTGCCGGGCTGGGAAGTGGTGTGCGAGGCGCTGATCGAGGCCGACCTCATCTATCTCTCCGGCATCACCCTCTCGCTCTATTCCAATGCCGGGCTCGGGCGGCTGCTGGCGACGCTGGAATTCGCCCGCGAGCGCGGCACCCGCATCGTCTTCGACGGCAATTTCCGCCCGCGCAACTGGCGCGGCGACGTAGCAAGGGCGCGTGCGGTCTATGCCGAAGCGCTCAAGCGCACCTCCATCGCCCTGCCGACCTTCGAGGATGAGGCAACGCTCTGGGGCGACGGCTCCCCCACCGCCACCGCCGAGCGCCTCGCCACCTTCGGCGTGCAGGAAATCGTGGTGAAGAACGGCGCCGAGGGTGCGCTGGTGGTCAGCGGCGGCACCGCGCAGCTCGTGCCGATTCCCCAGCCGGTGGAGCCCGTCGACACCACAGCGGCGGGCGACAGCTTCAACGCCGCCTATCTCGCCGCCCGCCTTGGCGGCGACGTGCCGGCAGCGGCGGCGCAGGCCGGGCACCATCTGGCGGGCCGCGTCATCCGCCATCGCGGCGCGCTGCTGCCCCGCCACGCCAACGCCTGAGCCGCGTCGGCGCGAAGCACTGCAAACGCTTCTGCGAATGACTTGCAAGTCATTGCAGCTGCTTGCTTTTTCAGACATGAGCGACTAAGCGCTGGGCATCGGGCGCGCGGCGCCATAATGGGTATGCGCCGATGGCTCTCTCCTCACGGATCGCCTTGATCAATGTCGGCATCAGCCTGGTGGTGCTCGGGCTGAAATACGCGGCCTATATGCTCACCGGCAGCGTGGCGCTGTATTCGGACGCGCTGGAGAGCATCGTCAACGTGGCCACCGCCATCACGGCGGTGCTGGCGCTGCGCGTCAGCGCCAAGCCGGCCGATGCCGCCCACCCCTATGGCTATGCCAAGGCTGAGTATTTTTCCGCCGTCATCGTCGGCGTGCTGATCGTCGTCGCCGCCATCACCATCTTCCGCGAGGTCTATCTCGGCTGGCTCGAACCGCACAGCTTCGATGCCTCGCCCAAGGGCCTCGCGGTCAACGCCCTCGCCACCGTCATCAACGGCATCTGGTGCGCGATCCTGATTCGCGAAGGCCGCCGCGCCCGCTCTCCCGCGCTCGCCGCCGATGGCCGGCACCTGCTGACCGATGTGGTCTCCTCGGCCGGCGTGCTGCTCGGCGTCGCGCTGGCGGCGCTCTCGGGCTGGGAGAAGCTCGACCTCGTGCTGGCCGGGCTCGTCGCGCTGAACATCCTGTGGTCAGGCTGGTCGGTGCTGAAGGAGAGCGTCGGCGGGCTGATGGACCAGGCCGTGCCGGCGGAGACGCTGGAGCGCATCCGCCGCCGCATCGCCGCCGAGGCCACCGGCGCCATCGAGGCGCATGACCTGCGTACACGCCAGGCGGGACGCATGATCTTCGTCGACTTCCACCTCGTCGTGCCCGGCGACATGCCGGTCAGCGAGGCGCATGCCATCTGCGACCGCATCGAGGACGCGCTGGAGGCCGAGGTCGCCGATGTGCTCGTCAACATCCATGTCGAGCCGGAAGTGAAGGCCAAGCAGCAGGGCGTGCCGGTACTGTAAAGGTCGCTGCACGCCGGCATCCCCGGGCTTGACCCGGGGATCCACGTCTTTGGGTGAGGAGGAAACCCATAGATGACCGGGCCAAGCCCGGTCATGACGTTGATCTGCTGGCTACAGGCTCACTTCCCGGCCCGCAGCGCTGCCACCAGCTCCGGCGTCGGGTAGGAATCGGCCGGCAGGCCGAGCCGCTGCTGCTCGGTCTTCACCGCCTGCCGTGTCGCCGCGCCGATGATGCCGTCGATCCGCCCGACATGGTGGCCGCGCGCGTTGAGCAGCGTCTGCAGTTCCTTCGCCTGCGCCATGGAGAGCACCGGGATCTTGTCGCCCTGGCCCCGGTTGAACGGCCCCGCCCCGGCGACGCGGGAGGCGAGATAGGCCGCCGAGGTGGCGTAGGTCAGCGAGTTGTTCCACTCGGTGAACACGTCGAAATTCGGGTAGACGAGGAAGGCTGGCCCGGTCCGCCCCATCGGCAGCAGCAGCGAGGCGGGAAGCTGGTCGGCGGGCAGCTGGCCGCCGCCGGCCCGCACCACGCCCATGCGCGCCCATTGCGCGCGGGGAATCTTGATCGACAGGTCCGCCTGGTCCCAGGGCAGGTTAGCCGGCACGCTCACCTCTTCCAGCCAGGGCTGGCCGGCCTTCCAGCCCAGTGCCTTGATGTAGTTGGCCGCCGAGGCCAGCGCGTCGGGCGCCGAGCGGATGAGATCGACCTTTCCATCGCCGTCGAAATCGACGCCGTAGTTCAGATAATGGTCGGGCAGGAACTGGAATTGGCCAAGCTCGCCCGCCCAGGGGCCGCGCATGGTCTGCACGGTCAGGTCGCCCCGGTCGATGATCTTCAGCGCCGCCATCAGCTGGGTGCGGAACATCTCCGCCCGCCGGCAGTCCCAGGCCAGCGAGGCGACCGAGCGAATCGTCTGCTTGTCGCCCATGAAAGCGCCGAAATCGGTCTCCAACCCCCAGAAGGCGACCAGCACCGCGCCCGGCACGCCGAATTGCTGCTCGATCCGGCTGAACAGCTCGGGATTGGCCTGAATCTTCTGGCGCCCCTGCTGGATGCGGTAATTCGCGACCATGCGGTCGGAGAACTGGAAGAAGCTCTGGCCGAACACCTTCTGCCCACGATCGGTGCCGACAATGTCGGGGGCGTAGGTCACGCCGTTGAGCGCGGCCGCGACCGTGCGCGGCGACACGCCTTCCGCCACCGCCTGCTGCTTGAAGCCGGCGAGCCAGGCATCGAAGCCGGCGCCCGTCCGCCCGCAATTGTCCTGGGCGAAGGCCGCAGCAGGCGCGAGCAAACCGAAGGCAAGCGCGCCGGCGATCAACGCGCGGCGGGTCGCAGTGCGGGGCGGAAACGTCGTGCTGGCCATGGGTCCCCCGATATCTCAGGCATCGTTTCGTTGTGATCAGCAATCTACAGGAAATACGGCAGCCGCAGGGTGACGGCTCAGCGCGATTTGACCCGAAGACGACTTTCGTCGAAGATCATGGCGTTCCAAGGGGAGCCCCGCTAGGGGGCTGAGAGAGCGCCGGCCATGCCGCAAGGCAGGGCAACGCGATGACCCTTCGAACCTGATCCGGGTCATGCCGGCGAAGGGATCGGAACCGAATGGCGTCGCCACGCGCGGGCATGCACCCGTGCCTGGCATCGCCATCCTTCCCCAGCGTCACAACACCCGGGTCTCCCCAACCTCTGGTTCTGGAGATCCACCATGCCGACCAAAACTCCCCGCAGCCTTAGCGTCGCCACTGGGCCCATTCCCGGCTCGCGCCGCATCTATGCGGAATGCCCGGCGCGCGGCTTTCGGGTGCCGTTCCGAGAAATCCTGCTGCACCCCTCCGCAAACGAGCCCAACCTCGCGGTCTATGACGCTTCCGGCCCCTATACCGACGCGGACGCCACCATCGACATCACGGCGGGCCTCGCGCGCCCGCGTGACGCCTGGGTGCGCGCGCGTGGTGATATAGAGGTCTATGACGGGCGCGCGGTGAAGCCGGAGGACAATGGCCATGTCCCGGCCGACAAGCTGGTGGCCCCCTTCCCGCTGCGCCACCGCCCGCTGCGGGCAAAGTCCGGCGCGGTGACGCAGATGGCCTATGCCCGCGCCGGCATCGTCACGGCGGAGATGGAATATGTCGCCCTGCGCGAGAACGGCCTGCGCGAGCGGATGCGTGACCTCATCCGCGACGGCGAGGATTTCGGCGCCGCCATTCCCGATGTGGTGACGCCGGAATTCGTGCGCGACGAGGTGGCGCGCGGGCGCGCCGTCATCCCCGCCAACATCAACCATGGCGAATTGGAGCCGATGGCGATCGGCCGCAATTTCCTGGTCAAGATCAACGCCAATATCGGCAATTCCGCCGTCACCTCCTCGGTCGCCGACGAGGTGGACAAGATGGTGTGGGCGATCCGCTGGGGCGCCGATACGGTGATGGACCTCTCGACCGGGCGCAACATCCACAATATCCGCGACTGGATCGTGCGGAACTCACCCGTGCCGATCGGCACCGTGCCGATCTACCAGGCGCTGGAGAAGGTCGGCGGCATTGCCGAGGATCTCAGCTGGGAGGTGTTTCGCGATACGCTGATCGAGCAGGCCGAGCAGGGCGTCGACTATTTCACCATCCATGCCGGGGTGCGCCTGCCCCATGTGCCGCTGACCGCGAATCGGGTGACGGGCATCGTCTCGCGCGGCGGCTCGATCATGGCGAAGTGGTGCCTCGCCCATCACCGCGAGAGTTTCCTTTACGAGCGATTCGCCGAGATCTGCGAGATCATGCGCACCTATGACGTCACCTTCTCGCTCGGCGACGGGCTGCGCCCCGGCTCCATCGCCGACGCCAATGACGCGGCGCAGTTCGCCGAGCTGGAGACGCTGGGCGAGCTGACGCAGATCGCCTGGAAGCACGACTGCCAGGTCATCATCGAGGGCCCCGGCCATGTGCCCATGCACAAGATCAAGGCCAACATGGACAAGCAGCTCGCCACCTGCGGCGAGGCGCCGTTCTACACGCTCGGGCCGCTGACCACCGACATCGCTCCCGGCTATGACCACATCACCAGCGCCATCGGCGCGGCGATGATCGGCTGGTTCGGCACCGCCATGCTCTGCTACGTCACGCCGAAGGAGCATCTGGGCCTGCCCAACCGCGACGACGTGAAAACCGGCGTCATCACCTACAAGATCGCCGCCCACGCCGCCGATCTCGCCAAGGGCCACCCGCTGGCGCGCGCCTGGGACGACGCGCTCTCGCGGGCGCGCTTCGAGTTCCGCTGGCAGGACCAGTTCAGCCTCGCCCTCGACCCCGATACCGCCATGGCCTTCCATGACGAGACGCTGCCGAAGGAGGCGCACAAGCTGGCGCATTTCTGCTCCATGTGCGGGCCGAAATTCTGCTCGATGAAGATCAGCCACGAGATCCGGGACACCGCCCGGCAGGCGGAAGCGGAACAGGGCATGGAGGACATGGCCGAACGCTTCCGCGCCGGCGGCGGCCAGATCTATCGCGACGCGACGGCGGCGGAGTAGGTTTTTCCCGCGCGGCCGGGCCTCTCCGGCCGCGCGCCCTTCAGGAGTATCGCCGCGATGACCTTGCCGCCTCCGGTCCGCCCCGTCGCCGCCGTTCTCGCCCTTGTGGCGCGGGGGGAGGAGATGCTGCTGGTGCGCCGCGCCAATCCGCCCGACCAGGGGCTCTGGGGTTTTCCCGGCGGCCGCATCGAGCCGGGCGAGACCCATCTCGACGCAGCTTTGCGCGAGCTTCACGAGGAAACCGGCATCCATGCCGACATGCCCCGCCTGCTCACCGTGCTTGATTTCATCGAACACGGCCCCGACGGCGCCCTGGCCCATCATTTCGCGATGATCGCCGTGCTGTGCCGCTGGCGCGCGGGCGAGGCGGTGGCCGCCGACGACGCGCTGGAGGCGCGCTGGTTCGACCGTTTGGCCCTCGCCGGGCTCGGCCCCCGCGCCAGCCTCAAGGTTGGGTATCTCGCCGACCTCGCCCTCGCCTTGCCGGGCGAGATCGGCTGAACGGCGCATCGCGCCGCGCAAACGAAAAGGGGGCCCGCAAGGGCCCCCCGTCGAGACGTTGAATTGGCAGGACCGACCGGCGGCCGCGCGGGCCGCCGATGGATCAGGCATGCGCCGTGGCGGTGCTGGTCTTGTCCACCGCCGGCGGCATGGCGGCCGAACGGGCCACATGCGCCTTGAGCGTGCGCGGCAGGACCGCGATCGCCAGGAAGGCCGCGAACAGGTCCATGCCGGCAACCGTGTAGAGCACGGTCGACCAGGTGCCGGTCGCTTCCATCAGCAGGTTGCCGACCGGAACGAACAGCGCGCCGATACCCTTGGCGGTGTAGAGCACGCCGTAGATCTTGCCGATGTGCTTGGTGCCGAAGGCGTCGCCGGCGAGAGCCGAGAACAGCGAGTAGACTTCACCCCAGGCGAGGAACACCACGCCGGAGAGGATGAGGAACGCCCACGGATTGTGGCCGAAGGCGCCGAGCGCGATGATGCCGAGGCCTTCGAGGGTGAAGGCGATGACCATCGTCTTCTCACGACCGATATGGTCCGAGATCCAGCCGAACAGCGGACGCGAGATGCCGTTCATGACGCGGTCGAGCATCAGGGCCAGCGGCAGCGCGGCCATGACGAAGAAGTACAGGTCGACCTGGAACTCCTTCACGCCGAGATCCTGCGCGATGACGCCGAGCTGGGCCACCGCCATCATGCCGCCGGTGACGACGCAGATGAACATCAGGAACATGAGCCAGAAAAGCTTGGTGCTCATGGCTTCGCCGAGCGTGTAGTCGCGGCGGCTCTGGTTGAGCTTGGTGGAGGCCTTGACCTCACCCGCCTTCGGCGAGCGCAGGAACCAGGCGGCAACGAAGGCGAGACCGCCCTGCAGCAGGCCGAAGAAGAAGAAGGTCTCCTGGAAGCCGGCGCTGTCGATCATCGCGGCGATCGGCAGGATGGTGGCGGCCGAGCCGGCGCCATAGCCGCCCGCCGTCAGGCCGACGGCGAGGCCGCGACGATCCGGGAACCACTTGAGCGCGTTGTTGATGCAGGTCGCGTAGATCGAGCCCACGCCGATACCGCCAATGGCGGCGCCGAGGTAGAAGCCCATCAGGCTGGTGGCCTGCGAATTGATCACCCAGGCCGCGCCGATGAACAGGGCGCCGAAGGCGACCATGAGGCGGGGGCCAAGCTTGTCGATGAAATAGCCTTCGATCGGCGCGAGCCAGGTCTGCACCAGAACGAAGATGGTGAACGCGATCTGGATCGACGCGCGCTCCCAGCCGAAGGTCTCCTGAATTTCAGGAACGAACAGGGTCCAGGCGTACTGGATGTTCGCGGTCGCCACCATGCAGACGACGCCGACAACAAGCTGAAGCCAACGGCGGCTTTCCGAATAATCCTGGCCAGGCCCGACGGCGGCCAGCGTCTTGGACGTACTCAAGGGCGATCTCCTCTCCCAAATCGATAAATGCCGCGGATCGGCTTTTTATTGCGGTCGTTCCGTTGCCTGTTCGGCTCGGGCGCCGGCTTGTCGTTGGTCCCGGGGGCGCTTTCTGCGTCGCCCCCGCGACGGCCGCTTGAGCGGCATTTTGGTCCCAAAGGTTGCGCGGTATCCGCCCCCTTACGTGGCGTTCCGAAACCTCGGAGGCGCCCTGACGCAGGGTTGCGGAACCGACCCGCTGAGGCCGGATCATAATCGACAATATTATGTATGCCAATTGCGATTTACGACTCACCCCACGTTCCGTAAGCCTAAAGACCTTGTAGACTTTCCACTTGTTATCGAGATCGCCTTTAATAGATGTCACATCGTTGTCGCGTGCCGCCCCTGCGTCAGTTCAAATCGCGACAGAAGATGAATAGCAGGAACGCTCGGGAACGGAGACTTTGCCTCGTCACTGGAGACAACCGCATTCGGGCGGCGACGACACGAAAGCGCACGGTTCGCGCCCCATTTTCGTCGCCTGTTTACAATTGGAATGCTGCCAATCTGCCGGGTCCGCCGCAGGAGCGCGCGGGCCTCTCAGCGTGGCGGACAAGAAAAAGGGCCCGTCCGAGGACGGGCCCTTGAAGAAAACGGGTGGTGGGGGAGAGGCGGCTATTCGGCCGCCATCACCTTGGACGACCCCTTCGCCGCAGCCGCGGCGGCAGCCGCGCGCCGACCATGGGCCGACGCCAGCGGCTTGAGCACGGCCAGCGCCATCACGGCGGCGACGATGTTCAGGGCCGCAGCGGTGATGAACACAGCGTGCCAGCTGCCCGTCATGGTGGTGATGACGCTGGTGAACGGCACGATCAGCGCCGCCGTACCCTTGGCGGTGTAGAGCAGGCCGGCATTGGTGGTGGCGAACTTCGAGCCGAAGGCGTCGCCGCACATGGCCGGGAACAGCGAGTAGATCTCGCCCCAGGCGAAGAACACCAGGCCGGTGAGGATGACGAACAGCACCGGGTTATGGCCGAGCACGCTCAGCGCGTAGATGCCGACGCCCTCGATGGCGAAGGCGACGAACATGGTGTTCTCACGGCCGATCTGGTCCGACACCCAGCCGAAGAACGGACGGGTAAGGCCGTTCAGCACGCGGTCGATCGCAGCGGCGAAGGTCAGCGCCGGCAGGGTGATGCCGATCAGGCTCACCGGAATATCGGCGATGCCGAAATCCTTGGCGATCGGGCCGAGCTGGGCGGTCGCCATCAGGCCGCCAGCGGCCATCATGACGAACATCGCATACATCACCCAGAACAGCGGGGTGGAGAGCATCTCCTTCGGCGCGAAATCGCGGGCCGACTGCGAGACCTTGGCGATCGCCTTGGCGGCGAAGGCGGCGATCTGCTCCTTCTTCGGCGCGGCGAGGAAGAGCGCGATCAGCGTGATCACCACGCCCTGGGCGACACCGAAATAGAAGAACGCGGCTTCATAGCCCTGATTTTTGATCATGTTCTGGATCGGGATCACGGTCAGCGCCGAGCCGGCGCCGAAGCCGGCGGCGGTGATGCCGGCGGCAAGGCCGCGACGATCCGGGAACCACTTCAGCGAGTTACCGACGCAGGTGCCATACACCGCGCCCGCACCGATACCGCCCAGCGCCGCACCGACATAAAGCAGGGTCAGCGTGTCGGCATAGGAGTTGATGACCCAGGCCAGGCCGCAAAGCACGCCGCCGAACAGCACCACGACGCGCGGGCCGTATTTGTCGACGAACCAGCCCTCGACCGGCACCAGCCAGGTCTCGGTGACGATGAAGATGGAGAACGCCACCTGGATCGCGGCGCGATCCCAGCCATGGGCTTCCTGCATCGGATTGACGAAGAAGGTCCAGCCATACTGCATGTTGGCGATCATGCACATGCAGATCACGCCGAACACGAGCTGCAGCCAGCGCTTTTTATTGACGGATGCCGTTGCGTCAGATGTCATGTTGTCCTCGAACGTTTCCCAACGTAAAGAGATCAGTTATTTGCTGTTCTTCTTGTTGAATGCCCGCTGCGCGCACCCACAAGGGCGCGTCTTAGATCAGCCATTCCGCCGACCATACTATGGTTTTTTGGTAATGCAAAATTTTGCATACCACAGACATCTGCATCTAACAGGAAACTGCATGACCTGACGGCACATAACGATAGGGAATACTCCGCCTCTATTACCTAACGTTAGATGCCCGAAAGGCCAGGCGCTGCCATGGCGCGACGCTGGCGCCA
Source organism: Xanthobacteraceae bacterium 501b (assembly GCA_000378025.1). Classification (GTDB taxonomy): domain Bacteria; phylum Pseudomonadota; class Alphaproteobacteria; order Rhizobiales; family Xanthobacteraceae; genus Ancylobacter. The sequence goes on along the minus strand of KB899087.1, from coordinate 5,031,580 downwards.
CTTGGGCGCGGCTTGGGCGCGGCTTGGCCGCCACTCGGCCACCGCTTGGTCGCCCGGCCGGGCCCGCGCCGCTCGAAGGGCGGCGGGCGGCGAGAGGTGGCGCGCGGGGAGTTGCCGGCGCGCCCGGCCCCGCCGGCGTCGGGCCATCCCGCATGGACATTCTGTATGTGTTATACGATGCTCACAGTGCCTGTTCCCCTAAGAGAATCGCAAAGGATCCCGGGGCAGGACCGCGTAATGGCCGGGCGAAACCGGCCGCCCTGCAGGAAAACTGCAGCGGACAACAACAAGAACAACTTCTTCAGCAACTGACGAGGAAACCGCCCGTGGAAAGCGCCGACACCCAGACGAGGCTGAACATCGCGCCTCTCGCCGCCAATACCAGCCTTCGGACCCTGGCCTATGACGCCATCAAGAAGGCCATCACCGAGATGGACATGTATGGGCAGGAGAGCGAGATCCGGCTCGACGAGCGGCAGCTCTCGCACGATCTCGGCGTGAGCCGCACGCCGATCCGCGAGGCCCTCACCGTCCTTGAGCAGGAAGGCTTCGTGCGCTCGGTGCCGCGCCGCGGCATCTTCGTGGTGCGCAAGTCGAAGCGCGAGATCATCGACATGATCGTCGTCTGGGCGGCGCTGGAGAGCATGGCCGCCCGGCTCGCGGCCAGCCGGGCCACCGACCGCGAGCTGGCGGAACTGCGGGAGCTTTTCCACGATTTCGAGGGCGAAGCGCCCGCCGACCACATGAACGAATATTCCAACGCCAATATCCGCTTTCACCAGAACATCATCCGGCTCGGCGGCTGCGAGATGATCGCCGAGATGACGGAAAACCTGTTCATCCACATTCGCGGCATCCGCGCCGTGTCGGTGCGCCAGGAGAACCGCTCCGAGCGCTCGCTGCAGGAGCATCGCGGCATCATCGCCGCCCTGGTCGCCCGCGACGCCGATCTGGCCGAGCGGCTGGTGCGCGAGCACACGCTGGGCCTCGCCGCCCATGTCGAGAAGCACGGCAAATTCCCCTCCTGACCCTGCTTGCCAGCCATTTCTGGCCGGCGCAGGGCCGCTAGCATGGGCGCGACGCACCCTTCAGGCCCCTCGCCATCCGGCGGCGGGCCTTTTCTTTTCAAGGCCTTGGTATTGATTCGCCCGCCGCTGGTCGCAAGCCCCTGCCAGAATGGAGCGAACTTTTGACTGCGGGACGCCGCAAAGTGTTCCGGCGCCCTCGCCATGCCCGATCGACCGTGGTATATTGCATACGCAAGTGCGTTCCACCCTCCTTACTGAAGGTCAGGACGAGCTGAGAAAGCGCACGGCGAAGGTGAGGAAAAGGAGCCGGAGGCAGCCCCGCGACGGGGACAAGCGAATTGACATGTTGGTATTTGGTATGCCACTTTTTCGGAAATCCGCTGTGGGTTTTCCGCAGAGGACGCTTCCGTGAACAGCAAGGCAGTTGTGAGCAAGCACTGGCAAAGCGGTGAGAATGGCCTGACCATCGAGCGCCTGCCGGCCAAGGAGAGCTTCAAGAGCAAGGCCTATGCCGCTCTCAAGGAAGCCATCACGCACATGAACATCTACGGCTCGAGCGAGCCGATGCTGCTCGACGAGCGGGATATTTCCGAGCGTCTCGGCGCAAGCCGGACGCCGATCCGCGAGGCGGTCGCGATGCTGGAGCAGGAGGGCCTGCTCCGCGCCGTACCCCGGCGGGGAATTATGGTTGTTCGCCGTTCCAAGGCCGAGATCATCGAGATGATCGAGGCCTGGGCGGCGCTGGAAAGCATGGCGGCCCGCCTCGCCACGCAGCGCGCAAGCGACGAGGCGATCGCCGAGCTTAGGACGTTGTTCAAGAAGTTCGATCTGGCGCGGATCGAGCGCGACCGGTGCGACGAATATTCCAGTGCGAATATCGCGTTTCACCAGGCGCTGATCCGGCTGAGCGGCTCTTCGCTGCTCGTGGCGATGACGGAAAACCTGTTCTTCCATGTACGGGCCATCCGCCACCGCACGATCTTTGAGATGGACCGGGCGCAGCGTTCGGCATCCGACCATCTGGAGATCATTCTTGCTCTCGAGGCGCGGGACGCGGACCGCGCCGAACGTCTGGTCAGAGACCATACGATCCGGCTCGCTGAGCATGTCGAGAACCACGTAGACCTAGATTAGGGCGGCATGAACCCGCCGAAGGACGTTTGGGAGGGAATACGGGATGTCCGCAGTCGCACAGGTTATTGACGTGAATGCCGCCGCCGAGACCGAGCAGGAGCTCACGGACGGCTTCCACCTGGTCATCGATGCGCTCAAACTGAACGATATCGACACCATTTACGGCGTACCCGGGATCCCGATTACGGATCTGGGTCGCATGGCGCAGGCCGAAGGCATCCGCGTCGTCTCGTTCCGCCATGAGCAGAACGCAGGCAACGCCGCCGCCATCGCCGGCTTTCTGACCAAGAAGCCGGGCGTGTGCCTCACCGTCTCGGCGCCGGGGTTCCTCAACGGCCTCACCGCCCTGGCGAACGCCACCACCAACTGCTTCCCCATGATCCTCATCTCCGGCTCGTCCGAGCGCGAGATCGTCGACCTCCAGCAGGGCGACTATGAGGAGATGGACCAGCTCGCCATTGCCAAGCCGCTCTGCAAGGCGGCCTTCCGCGTGCTGCACGCGGCCGATATCGGCATCGGCGTCGCCCGCGCCATCCGCGCGGCGGTCTCCGGCCGTCCCGGCGGCGTCTATCTCGACCTGCCGGCAAAGCTGTTCTCGCAGGTGATGGATGCCGATGCCGGCGCCAAGTCGCTGGTCAAGGTGATCGACGCCGCCCCGGCGCAGCTCCCCTCCCCCTCCGCCGTCACCCGCGCGCTCGACGTGCTGAAGTCGGCCAAGAAGCCGCTGATCATCCTCGGCAAGGGCGCCGCTTACGCGCAGGCCGATGCGGAGATCCGCTCCTTCATCGAAACCTCGGGCATCCCCTTCCTGCCGATGTCGATGGCCAAGGGCCTGCTGCCCGACAACCATCCGCTCTCGGCCGGCGCCGCCCGTTCGACGGTGCTGAAGGATTCGGACGTCGTCGTCCTCGTCGGCGCGCGCCTCAACTGGCTGCTGTCGCACGGCAAGGGCAAGACCTGGGGCGACGCCCCGAAGAAGTTCATCCAGATCGACATCGAGCCCAAGGAAATGGACTCGAATGTCGAGATCGCGGCGCCGCTGGTCGGCGACATCGGTTCGGTCATCGAGGCCCTGAACGAGGGCATCAAGACCGGCTGGAAGGCGCCTGCGGCCGAGTGGATCGACGCGATCAACGCCCGCAAGGAAGTCAATATCGGCAAGATGGCCCAGCGCCTGCTGAAGAACTCCACGCCGATGGATTTCCATTCGGCGCTCGGCGCTCTCAAGCAGGTCATCAAGGAGCGTCCGGACGCGATCCTCGTCAATGAGGGCGCCAACACGCTCGACCTCGCCCGCGGCGTGATCGACATGTACCAGCCGCGCAAGCGCCTGGACGTCGGCACCTGGGGCGTGATGGGCATCGGCATGGGCTTCGCCATCGGCGCGGCGGTGGAAACCGGCAAGCCGGTGCTGGCGGTCGAGGGCGACAGCGCCTTCGGCTTCTCCGGCATGGAAGTCGAGACCATCTGCCGCTACAACCTGCCGGTCTGCGTCGTTATCTTCAACAATAACGGCATCTATCGCGGCACCGACACCGACCCGACCGGTCGCGACCCCGGCACCACCGTCTTCGTCGCCGACTCGCGCTACGACAAGATGATGGAAGCCTTCGGCGGCGTCGGCGTCCACGTCACCACCCCGGACGAGCTCAAGCGCGCCGTGGACGAGGCGATGGACAGCGGCAAGCCGACCCTCATCAACGCCGTGATCGACCCGGCCGCCGGCAGCGAGAGCGGCAATATCGGCAGCCTCAACCCGCAGAGCGTCGTGAAGAAGAAGTAAGTCAAACCGGGACGGGTGGGGAGCGGCAATTTCCCCACCCGTCCCATCCCCTAAGTAACAACGACACAACGGCGAAAAGCCGGGTCATCTTGAGAGGAACCCCATGGGCAAGGCATTGGACGGCGTTCGCGTCCTCGATTTCACCCATGTTCAGTCCGGCCCCACCTGCACGCAGCTTCTCGCGTGGTTCGGGGCCGATGTGATCAAGGTAGAGCGTCCCGGCGAGGGTGATGTCACCCGCGCCCAGCTGCGCGATGTCCCCAATGCGGACAGCCTCTACTTCACGATGCTGAACTCCAACAAGCGCTCCATCACGCTCGACACCAAGAACCCCGAGGGCAAGAAGGTCCTCGAGGAGCTGGTGAAGATCTGCGACGTGATGGTCGAGAATTTCGCCCCCGGCGCGCTCGACCGCATGGGCTTCACCTGGGAGCGCATCCAGGAGCTCAACCCGCGCATCATCCTCGCCTCGGTGAAGGGCTTCGGCCCCGGCCCGTTCGAGGATTGCAAGGTCTATGAGAACGTCGCCCAGTGCACCGGCGGCTCGGCCTCGACCACGGGTTTCCGCGACGGCCTGCCGCTCGTCACCGCCGCCCAGATCGGCGACAGCGGCACCGGCCTGCACCTCGCCCTCGGCATCGTCACGGCGCTCTACCAGCGCACGCTGACCGGCCGCGGCCAGAAGGTGCTCTGCGCCATGCAGGACGCGGTGCTGAATTTCTGCCGCGTGAAGATGCGCGACCAGCAGCGCCTGGAGCGCGGCCCGCTGCGCGAATACAGCCAGTTCGGCGAGGGCCTGCCCTTCGGCGATTCGGTGCCGCGCGCCGGTAATGATTCCGGTGGCGGTCAGCCCGGGCGCATCCTGAAGTGCAAGGGCTGGGAGACCGATCCCAACGCCTATATCTATTTCATCACCCAGGCCCCGGTCTGGGGGAAGATTTGCGACGTCATCGGCGAGCCGGACTGGAAGACCGATCCGAACTACGCCACGCCGGCGGCGCGCCTGCCCCATCTCAACGAGATCTTCCACCGCGTCGAATCGTGGACCATGGCCCACACCAAGTTCGAGGCGATGGAAATCCTCAACAAGGTCGACATTCCCTGCGGCCCGGTGCTCTCGATGAAGGAGATCGCCGAGGACCAGTCGCTCTACGCGACCGGCACGCTGGTGGAGATCGACCACCCCACGCGCGGCAAGTACCTGACCGTCGGCAACCCGATCAAGCTGTCGGACAACGACGTCGAGGTCGAGCGCTCGCCGCTGCTGGGCGAGCACACCGAGGAAATTCTCGCCGGTGTCCTCGGCCTGGGTGGCGACGAGATCGCCCGCATCAAGGCCTCAGGCGCGGTCGGCGAGCCGGTGCGGTTGGCGGCCGAGTGAGCCTGTCCGCGTGAGGGCGGCCGCCCCGGGCGGCGGCCGTTTCGGAGGACATGACGGATTCGCGGCCGGCACTTTGGCGGCCGCGCGTGGCAGGAACCTCCCGGCGGCGGGAGGTGGAAAGTGACGAAGAGCCATGCGGAGCAAGGTCGACTGTACCCAGCTCGTGGCCTCCATCGGTGACGCCGTCGTGGTGTCGGATGCCGAGGGACGGATCACGCTCTGGAATGCGGCAGCCGAGCACATGTTCGGCTTCTCTGAGGACGAGGCCCTCGGCCAGTCGTTGGACCTGATCGTGCCGGAGCGCCAGCGCAAGCGGCACTGGGACGGTTACGCCGAGACGATGCGGTCGGGGCAGACCAAATACGGCACGCAGCTCCTGCGCGTGCCGGCACTGCACAAGGAAGGGCGGACGCTGTCCATCGCGTTCACGGTCGCCCTTCTGACGGACGAGACGGGCACCGCGCGGGAGATCGTGGCGGTGATCCGTGACGAGACAGTCCGCTGGGCCGAGGAGCGCGATCTGCGCCGGCGCCTGGCGGAGTGTGAGGCCAGGGTGGACGAAAAGAAGTCGTGAGTCGTTCCGAAGTCGATCACCCCCTGGGAGATGCAAGCCGGCGCCGTAACAGTGCCGGGGCGCATGGGGAGAAGTACGGTTTCCATCCGCGAGGGATGGGAAATCTCAATCCGGCGGCAGGGTGAGCCTCCGTCCGGACTGTTAACGCTAAAAGGGAAGTCGACTACAATGTCTAAGCCCCTCGAAGGTATTAAGATCATCGATTTCACGCACGTTCAGGCCGGTCCGGCCTGCACGCAGCTTCTTGCCTGGTTCGGCGCCGACGTGATCAAGGTCGAGCGCCCCGGCGCGGGCGACGTCACGCGCTCGCAGCTGCGTCATGTCAAGGACGCCGACGCGCTGTATTTCACCATGCTGAACTCCAACAAGCGTTCGCTGACGCTCGACACCAAGACGGCGCAGGGCAAGGAAGTCCTGACCAAGCTGATCAAGGAATCGGACGTGATGGTCGAGAATTTCGGCCCCGGCGCGCTCGACCGCATGGGCTTCACCTGGGAGCACATCCAGTCGCTCAACCCCGGCATGATCCTCGCCTCGGTGAAGGGCTTCTCGGAAGGCCACGCCTATGAGGACCTGAAGGTCTACGAGAACGTCGCGCAGTGCGCGGGCGGCGCCGCCTCCACCACCGGCTTCTGGGATGGCCCCCCCACCGTGTCGGCCGCCGCTCTCGGCGACTCGAACACCGGCATGCACCTCGCCATCGGCATCCTGACCGCGCTGCACCAGAAGGTGAAGACCGGCAAGGGCCAGAAGGTCGCCGTGTCGATGCAGGATTCGGTGCTCAACCTCTGCCGCGTCAAGCTGCGCGACCAGCAGCGCCTCGACGCTCTCGGCTATCTCGAAGAATACCCCCAGTACCCGCATGGCGAGTTCTCGGACGTGGTTCCGCGCGGCGGCAATGCCGGCGGCGGTGGCCAGCCGGGCTGGGTGCTGAAGTGCAAGGGCTGGGAGACCGATCCCAACGCCTATATCTACTTCACCATCCAGGGCCATGCCTGGGCGCCGATCTGCAAGGCGCTGGGCAAGCCGGAGTGGATCGACGACGCGGCCTACAACACCGCCGAAGCCCGTCAGGACAAGATCTTCGACATCTTCGCCTTCATCGAGTCCTGGCTCGCCGACAAGACGAAGTTCGAGGCCATCGACATCCTGCGCAAGTTCGACATCCCCTGCGCGCCGGTGCTGTCGATGAAGGAAATCGCCAACGACCCGTCGCTGCGCAAGAGCGGCACCGTGGTCGAGGTCGATCACCCCAAGCTCGGCAAGTATCTGACCGTCGGTTCGCCGATCAAGTTCTCGGACGTCGAAGTCGAGATCACCGCCTCGCCGCTGCTCGGCCAGCACACCAATGAAGTGCTCGCCGATCTCGGCTACTCGCAGGAAGAAATCGTCGCCCTGCACGACGCCAAGGCGGTCTGATCACCTCGGTCTAATGAGCTGTCGGAGCGGCGCCCGCGCCGCTCCTTGCCCGCAACGTGCGGGACCCAATCGGCCTTCCCCGTCACGCCGCGCGGTTCTGTGTGGCGGTGGGGAACAGCCAACGAGCCTCCCGGAGCAGGACGAAGGGTTTTCCCAACGTTCGGTTCCTCCTAGGCGACTAATGCCGGCGCATCCCGCGCCGGCTTTTTTTTTGTCGGCACGCAAGTCGTCATCCGGGAAGGGCGTCATCCGGGAAGGGCCTGTAAGCCCTCTCCGGGATCGTGAAACACAGGCGCGTTGAAACCATCCGGCTCGAAGGCTGCGCCTTCGTCCGGGATGACGACGGCCCGTAGCGAACCTTACCGCCCGGAATACTGCGTCGTCAGCCGCCGCGCGGCCTCGCGCACGCGGGCGCCGAGGTCGGCGATGCGCTCAGGGAGCATCCGCACGGTCGGGGCGGAGATCGAGATCGCCCCCACCGGCTCGCGCCATTCGTCCAGCACCGCCGCCGCGACGCAGCGCATGCCCGGCGTGTGCTCCTCATCGTCGATGGAAAAGCCGCGCTCGGCGATCTCGGCGAGGTCCGCCTGCAAGGCGCGCCGGCTAACATGGGTATGCTCGGTGAAGCGCTGCAGCTGGTCGCCGCCCAGCCAGGCGCGCCGCGCCTCCGGGTTCATCGCGGAGAGGATGGCCTTGCCGCCGCCCGAGGCGTGGATCGGCAGATCGCCGCCGATGCGGAAGAACGCCCGCACCGCCGCATGGCTTTCCACCTGCGCCACGCAGACCAGATGCGGCCCCTCGATCAGCGACAGGTTCACCGTCTCGTTCACCCCGTGCGAGAGCTCGCGCAGCAGCGAGCGGGCGATCTCGGGCAGCTTGCGGATGCGCAAATAGGCCGAGCCGACGCGGAACAGCCCGATGCCGACCATCCACAGCCCGGTCGCCGCGTCATGGCCGACCAGCCCACGCCGCTCCAGCGTGGTCAGCAGCCGATGCACGGTGGAGGTCGGCAGTTCGGCGGCGCGCGCCACCTCGCTCAGCGTCAGCCCGTCGGAGAGCGCCAGCACTTCCAAGAGCGCGATGGCGCGGTCGAGCGACTGCACCTCGCCGCCGCCCTCGGTGCCGGTGGCGGAGGAAGGGCGGCCACGGCGGCGCACGGTCGGGACGTCCTGGTTCATCCGCAGATCACCTCCGAAAATGGCGGGCGCGAACGCTCCACCCTACCCCAACTGCCCAAGCGACCCATCTTATGCCACCGCCCGGCCGCGTCGCGTCTCCGCATAAAGGCGCATCCGCTTATTTTTCGCAAACCAGAAATACATCCCGTATTGCGGAAATAGCTCCGGCGTGGCATGTTTTCCGCGATTTCGGAAATTCATTCCGCACTGCGGAAAGAATGATGCCGCTCCGCAGCATGCGCCCGGTTGCCTGAACCCGGCGCTGGATGAGGCGCGCGGCAGCCGGACAAACGTTTTGAACAGGTCGGAAAGGCCGGTGCCGGGCGCCGCCAGCCCCGTGAGGGGCGAGCCCCCACCAGCCGACGACACGAGGAGGAACTGCCATGGCCAAGATGCGTGCCGTCGATGCCGCGATCCGGATTCTCGCAATGGAAGGCGTCACCACCGCCTTCGGCGTGCCCGGTGCCGCGATCAATCCGCTCTATTCCGCGATGCGCGCCTATGGCCAGACGCGCCACATCCTGGCGCGCCATGTCGAGGCCGCCTCGCACATGGCCGAAGGCTACACCCGCGCCAAGGCCGGCAATATCGGCGTGTGCATCGGCACGTCAGGCCCCGCCGGCACCGACATGATCACCGGCCTCTATTCCGCCTCGGCCGATTCGATCCCGATCCTGTGCATCACCGGCCAGGCCCCGCGCGCGCGGCTCTACAAGGAAGACTTCCAGGCGGTCGACATCGAATCCATCGCCAAGCCGGTCGCCAAATGGGCGGTGCTGGTGCGTGAGCCGGCGCTGGTGCCGATGGTGTTCCAGCAGGCCTTCCACGTCATGCGCTCGGGCCGCCCCGGCCCGGTGCTGATCGACCTGCCGATCGACGTCCAGCTGGCCGAGATCGAGTTCGACGAGGAGACCTATTCCCCGCTCGAAGTCTACAAGCCCAAGGCGACGCGCAAGCAGGCCGAGAAGGCCATCGCCATGCTGAACGAGGCCGAGCGCCCGCTCATCGTCTCCGGCGGCGGCATCATCAATGCGGACGCTTCCGACAAGCTGGTCGAATTCGCCGAACTGACCGGCGTGCCTGTCATCCCCACCCTGATGGGCTGGGGCACCATCCCTGACGACCACGACCTGATGGCCGGCATGTGCGGCCTGCAGACCTCGCACCGCTATGGCAATGCCAACATGCTGGCCTCGGACTTCGTGTTCGGCATCGGCAATCGCTGGGCGAACCGCCACACCGGCTCGGTCGAGGTCTACACCAAGGGCCGCAAGTTCATTCACGTCGACATCGAGCCGACCCAGATCGGCCGCGTCTTTGGCCCCGATCTCGGCATCGTCTCCGATGCCGGCGCCGCGCTCGACCTGTTCCTCGACGTGGCGCGCGAATACAAGGCCGCCGGCAAGCTGAAGGACCGCTCCGCCTGGGCCAAGGAATGCCTCGACCGCAAGAAGACCATGCTGCGCAAGACGCATTTCGACAATGTGCCGCTGAAGCCCCAGCGCGTCTATGAAGAGATGAACGAGGCCTTCGGCCGCGACACCCGCTATGTCTCGACCATCGGCCTCAGCCAGATCGCCGGCGCGCAGATGCTGCATGTCTACAAGCCGCGCAACTGGATCAATTGCGGCCAGGCCGGCCCGCTCGGCTGGACCCTGCCGGCGGCGCTCGGCGTGCGCGCGGCGGACCCGGACGCGGAGATCGTGGCGCTGTCGGGCGATTATGACTTCCAGTTCCTCATCGAGGAGCTGGCGGTGGGCGCCCAGCACAAGCTGCCCTACATCCATGTGGTGGTGAACAACTCCTATCTCGGGCTGATCCGTCAGGCGCAGCGCGGCTTCAACATGGATTTTGAAGTCTCGCTCGCCTTCGACAACATCAATGCCGAGGAAAATGCCGGCTACGGCGTCGACCATGTGGCAGTGGCCGAGGGCCTTGGCTGCAAGGCGGTCCGTGTCTCCTCGCCGAACGAGTTCAAGGACGCCTTCGTCCGCGCCAAGGCGCTGATGCAGGAGCACCAGGTGCCTGTTGTGATGGAGTTCATCCTTGAGCGCGTCACCAACATCGCCATGGGCACCGAGATCGACGCGGTGAACGAGTTCGAAGACGTGCTCGACCTGCCGCTGGAAGGCGCCGCCAAGGCGTGAGAGCGGTTTCGCGCTCATTCGCGCGCCAAATAGCTTTACTTTCCTCTCCCCGTTGGGGAGAGGTCGCCGCGTAGCGGCGGGTGAGGGGAAAGCCTCCGCCCTGCGGTAGCCCCCCTCACCCCACCCCTCTCCCCGCCGGGGAGAGGGGGCCAGTCCATCTTCCGAATGCCCTAGGAGCGGTCCATGCCCCGTTTTGCCGCCAATCTCACCATGCTGTTCAACGAGGTGCCCTTCCTCGATCGTTTCGAGAAGGCCGCCGCCGCCGGCTTTACCGGCGTCGAATACCTGTTCCCCTACGACTTTCCGGTCGAGGAACTGGTCGCCAAGCTGAAGGCCAATAATCTTCAGCAGGTCCTGCACAATCTGCCGGCCGGCAATTGGGGCGGCGGCGAGCGCGGCATCGCGATCCTGCCCGAGCGGGTCGACGAGTTCCGCGCCGGCGTCGACAAGGCGATCGAGTACGCCACCGCTTTGGGCTGCCCGCAGGTCAACATCCTCGCCGGCATCGTGCCCGCCGGGGCCGATCGCGAAGTGCTGCACAACACCTTCGTCAACAACCTGAAGTTCGCCGCGCCGAAGATCAAGGAAGCCGGCCTCAAGCTGCTGATCGAGCCGATCAACACCCGCGACATTCCCGGCTTCTTCCTCAACTACACGAAGCAGGCGAAGGCGATCATCGAAGAGGTCGGCTCCGACAACCTCTTCATCCAGTACGACATCTACCACATGCAGATCATGGAGGGCGATCTCGCCCGCACCATCGAGGCGAACCTCGCCCAGATCGCGCATATCCAGCTCGCCGACAATCCCGGCCGCAACGAGCCCGGCACCGGCGAGATCAACTACCCCTTCCTGTTCCGCCATCTCGACGCCATCGGCTACGAGGGCTGGGTGGGCTGCGAATACAAGCCGAAGGGCGAAACCGGGGCAGGCCTCGGCTGGCTCAAGGAACTCGCCGGCGTGGCGTGAGGCCACGGCGGTCAAGAAACCGAATACGTCTGGGAAAACGAGGATAAGACGATGGCGAATGTTGGATTTGTCGGTCTCGGCATCATGGGCGCGCCCATGGCCGGTCATCTCATCGACGCCGGCCACACGCTCTATCTCTATGACGTCAAGCCGGTCCCGGCCGAGCTGACGGGCAAGGGCGGCGTCGCCTGCGCCAGCGGCACGGAAGTCGCCAAGAACGCCGACATCATCATCACCATGGTGCCGGATACCCCGCATGTCGCCGCCGCCCTGTTCGGCGAGAACGGCATCGCGGCGGGCCTCTCGGCCGGCAAGATCGTCGTCGACATGAGCTCGATCGCTCCGGTCGAGACGAAGGAGTTCGCCAAGAAGATCAACGAGCTCGGCTGCGACTATCTCGACGCCCCGGTGTCGGGTGGCGAAGTCGGCGCCAAGGCCGCCTCGCTCACCATCATGGTCGGCGGTCCGGAGGGCGCCTTCGCCACGGTGAAGCCGCTGTTCGAGAAGATGGGCAAGAACATCACCCTCGTCGGTGGCAATGGCGATGGCCAGACCACCAAGGTCGCCAACCAGATCATCGTCGCGCTGAACATCCTCGCCGTCGGCGAGGCGCTGCTGTTCGCCTCCAAGGCGGGCGCCGATCCGGCCAAGGTGCGCCAGGCGCTGATGGGCGGATTTGCCAATTCGCGCATTCTGGAAGTCCATGGCGAGCGGATGATCAACCGCACCTTCAACCCGGGCTTCCGCATCGAGCTGCACCAGAAGGACCTGAACCTCGCCCTGAACGGCGCGCGTCAGATGCAGATGGCGCTTCCCTCGACCGCGCTGGCGCAGCAGCTTTTCAGCACCTGCGCCGCCAATGGCGGCTCGGCCTGGGATCACTCCGCCCTGGTCAAGGCTCTGGAATTGATGGCAAATCACACCGTCGCGCCGGACGCCTGACACCATCTGAATTCATAATTCAGTACGACCTTCGGGGGCGCTTGGCGCCCCCGAACTGTTTGTGGCGAGAAAAGTAAGCATTGCTGTCCGGCCAGTGAAACGCGGCACCCCGCGCCGTCTTTTGCGTATTCATTCAGACAATTGTTCTGGCCTATACACCGTGGACAAGCCGGTCCCTCGCGAAGTAACTTAAGTGACACGTCGCAAACACGCCCCGCCAGGAAATGCGAAGCGGCTAAACATGCGCGACGTTTTATCACGCCCGTGCCTTCGCTCTTGACTAGGGGCTCATCGCACCTAATCATGGCATACAAAATACCAAACAAAATCCGGGCACCGCGGGGGTAGCCTGGATATAGGAGGGAGTCCCATGAAGGTCTGCATCTATGGTGCCGGCGCGATCGGCGGTTATGTCGGTGTTCAGCTCAAGCGGGCGGGCGTCGATGTCAGCCTCGTTGCCCGTGGCGCCCATCTCGAAGCCATGAAGAAGAACGGCCTCAAGCTGCTCATCGACGGCGAGGAGCGTGTCGAGCACATTCCCTGCTCCGACAACCCGGCCGAGCTTGGCCCGCAGGACTATGTCATCGTCGCCCTGAAGGCCCATTCGGTGCCGGGCGTGGTCGATGCCATGCAGCCGCTGCTGGGTAACGACACCGCCGTGGTCACTGCCGTCAACGGCGTGCCCTACTGGTACTACTACAAGCATGGCGACCATCTGGAGAACAAGACGCTGGAGAGCGTCGATCCCGGTGGCAAGCAGTGGGCGGGCCTGCGGCCCGAGCGCGCCATTGGCTGCATCGTCTATCCCGCCACCGAAGTGGTCGAGCCGGGCGTCATCAAGCACGTCTATGGCGACAAGTTCCCGCTGGGCGAGCCCTCGGGCGAGATCACCGAGCGCGCCACCAAGCTCTCGGAAGCCTTCGCGGCCGGCGGCATGCGCGCGCCCGTCCTGCCCAATATCCGCGACGAACTGTGGCTGAAGCTGTGGGGCAATCTCTGCTTCAACCCGATCAGCGCCCTCACCCACGCCACGCTCGACGTGATCGCCTCCGATCCCGGCACCCGTGCCGTGGCCAAGGCGATGATGCTTGAGGCGCAGGAAATCGCCGTCCAGTCCGGCGTGAACTTCCGCGTCGGCGTGGAGCGCCGCATCGATGGCGCGGGCGCGGTCGGCGCGCACAAGACCTCGATGCTGCAGGATCTCGAACGCTCCCGCGCCATGGAGATCGACGCGCTGGTCACGGTGGTCCAGGAAATGGGCCGCCTCGCCGGAATCCCGACCCCGACCCTCGACGTCGTGCTCGCCCTGGTTCGCCAGCGCGCGCAGATCGCCGGCTGCTACAACTGAGTTCGGCGACACATGGCACACTGGGTTCGTTACCAGCGCTCGGGCGCGGCCGGCTTCGGCACGCTTGAGGGCAACACCATCACCGTCCATAGCGGCGACATGTTCAATGGCGCCACGCCGACCGGAGAGCGCATCGCGCTCTCCGAGGTCGATCTCCTCGCCCCGACGGAGCCGACCAAGATCATCGCGCTGTGGAACAACTTCCATGCCCTGGCGGCGAAGCTCAATTCGCCCGTTCCGGCTGATCCGCTTTATCTGCTGAAAGCCGGCTCCTGCCTCACCAATCCCGGCGCCACCGTGCACCGGCCGGCCTCCTATGACGGCAAGGTCGTCTATGAGGGCGAACTCGGCATCGTCATCGGCAAGAAGGCGACTGCCGTCTCCGAGGACGAGGCGGGCGCGTACATCTTCGGCTACACCTGCGTGAACGACATCACCGCCGCCGACATCATCAACAAGGACGCCACCTTCGCCCAATGGGTGCGGGCCAAGAGCTTCGACGGCTTCGGCCCGTTCGGGCCCGTGGTGGCGACCGAGGTCGATCCGGCCAGTCTCGTCGTCTGCACCGTGCTCAATGGCGACGAGCGCCAGCGCTACCCGATCAGCGACATGGTGTTCTCGGCGCACCAACTGGTGAGCCGCATTTCGCACGATATGACGCTGAACCCCGGCGACATCATCTGCTGCGGCACGTCGGTGGGAGTCGGCGTGATGAAGGCCCCGACCAACACGGTGGACATCGTGATCGAGGGCATCGGGACGCTCAGCAACACATTCGTGCAGTAGCGGCATAGGGTGTCTGCGTTTCGGCGCAGTAGCGTCTTGGCGCGTCTGCGCCTATAGGGAAATAGGATACGCCAATCGACGGGAGAGCCTTCGGCAGCTCTCCCGACCGTCCGGTTGTGGAGGAGCGGATTTAATGAACATCCATGAATATCAGGCCAAGGGAGTCCTGCGCGAGTATGGGGTTCCGGTGCCGAATGGCGTCGCCATTCTCGACGGCTCCGAGGCGGAAGCCGCCGCGGCCAAGGTCGCCGGCCCCGTCTGGGTGGTGAAGAGCCAGATCCACGCCGGCGGGCGCGGCAAGGGCAAGTTCAAGGAAGCCGACGCGGGCGAGAAGGGCGGCGTGCGCGTCGTCAAGTCCGCCGCCGAGGCCGCCGCCAACGCCAAGCAGATTCTCGGCAAGACCCTCGTGACCATCCAGACCGGCCCGGCCGGCAAGCAGGTCAACCGGGTCTATATCGAGGAAGGCTCCGAAATCGAGAAGGAGTTCTACCTCTCCGCCCTGGTCGACCGCGCCACCTCGCGCGTCGCCTTCGTCGTGTCCACCGAAGGCGGCATGGACATCGAGGAAGTCGCCCACTCGACCCCTGAGAAGATCCACACCTTCTCGATCGACCCGGCCACCGGCGTGATGCCCCATCACGGCCGCACCGTCGCCCAGGCGCTCGGCCTCTCCGGCGACCTTGCCAAGCAGGCGGGCGACATCGTCTCCAAGCTCTATGCCGCCTTCATCGGCAAGGACATGGCGATGCTGGAGATCAACCCGCTGGTCGTCACCAAGGACGGCAAGCTGAAGTGCCTCGACGCCAAGATCTCCTTCGATTCCAACTCGCTCTACCGCCATGCGGAAATCGTCGCCCTGCGCGACGAGACCGAGGAAGACGCCAAGGAAATCGAAGCGTCGAAATATGACCTCGCCTATATCGCGCTCGACGGCTCGATCGGCTGCATGGTCAACGGCGCCGGCCTCGCCATGGCCACGCTCGACATCATCAAGCTCTACGGCGAAGAGCCCGCCAACTTCCTCGACGTCGGCGGCGGCGCCACGGAAGAGAAGGTGACGGCGGCGTTCCAGATCATCACCTCGGACCCGAGCGTGAAGGGCATTCTGGTCAACATCTTCGGCGGCATCATGAAGTGCGACGTCATCGCGCGCGGCGTCATCGCCGCGGTGAAGACGGTCGGGCTCAAGGTTCCGCTGGTGGTGCGCCTGGAAGGCACCAATGTCGAGGAAGGCAAGACCATCATCCGCGAGAGCGGCCTGAACGTCATTCCGGCGGACGACCTCGACGACGCCGCCCAGAAGATCGTCAAGGCTGTGCAGGGAGCCGCCTGATGTCCATTCTCATCAACAAGAACACCAAGATCATCACCCAGGGCTTCACCGGCAAGAACGGCACCTTCCACTCCGAGCAGGCCATGGCCTATGGCTCGCAGGTGGTCGGCGGCACTTCGCCGGGCAAGGGCGGCTCGGTCCATCTCGGCCTGCCGGTGTTCGACACCGTCGCCGAGGCGCGCGACAAGACCGGCGCCGATGCCTCGGTGATCTATGTCCCGCCCCCGGGCGCGGCGGATGCCATCTGCGAGGCGATCGCGGCGGAAATCCCGCTCATTGTCTGCATCACCGAGGGCATTCCGGTGCTCGACATGGTGAAGGTGCGCCGGGCGCTGGACGGTTCCAAGTCCCGTCTCGTCGGCCCCAACTGCCCCGGCATCGTCACCGCCGGCGAGTGCAAGATCGGCATCATGCCGGCCAACATCTTCAAGAAGGGCTCGGTCGGCGTCGTCTCGCGCTCCGGCACGCTGACCTATGAGGCGGTGTTCCAGACCTCGCAGGAGGGCCTGGGCCAGACCACCGCCGTCGGCATTGGCGGCGATCCGGTCAAGGGCACCGAGTTCATCGACATGCTGGAGATGTTCCTGGCCGATGACGCCACCGAATCGATCGTCATGATCGGCGAGATCGGCGGCTCGGCCGAGGAAGAAGCGGCCCAGTTCATCAAGGACGAGGCCAAGCGCGGCCGCAAGAAGCCCATGGTCGGCTTCATCGCCGGCCGCACGGCTCCCCCCGGCCGCCGCATGGGCCATGCCGGCGCCATCATCTCAGGCGGCAAGGGCGGCGCCGAGGACAAGATCGCGGCGATGGAAGAGGCCGGAATCGTGGTCTCCCCCTCCCCCGCGCGCCTCGGCAAGACGCTGGTCGAGGTCCTGAAGGGCCGCGCTGCCGCCTGATCCTGCCGTCCGGCAGAAAACGACACAGCCCCGTGGCAGCGATGCCACGGGGCTTTTTCATGTCAGGCCGGGTAGCATTCCGGCGCCAGTGCCGCCGTCTCTTCCTCGCCGAGCAGTTCCACGGCCAGGATGGTGATTAGGGCGTGGCCGAGGATGAGAAGCGGCAGGAGGGGGTAAACCGACTGCAACATGCGCCGTCTCCGATCGAATTTGCTGCGACGCAACATACGAAGGGGTTGATGCTTCTGGTATACCTAATGCCAAATACCACCCTTGCATCGGGCGCATGACATTACCCCAGCGGAAGGGCGGACCGCCGGCCGTGCCCCAGCACCGGGCACAACAAAAAGGGGGAGCGTGGCGCTCCCCCTGACAAGCCGTGCGGAAAATGAGGCGTGGACCGTCAGTTGGCCTTCTGCGCCGGGCCGACCGGCAGGCCCCAGGCCGAGAATGCCTCGCGGAACGCCTCATCGCCGTCGCGGCCCTTTTCCAGCACCAGAATGGCGCGGCGGCCATTCTCGAACACCAGCGGCAGGTCGAGCCAGTTGCGGGTGATGATGAAGCCGAGATTGCGCTGCACATCCGTCGGCAGCGAGGACAGGCCGACCAGGAAATAGTTCGGTGCCACCCGCACGGCGAGGCCGACCAGCGGCGCGCCCTGCGCGCCTTCAGAGGCCTTGGCCCGCATGCCCGGCACGCTGGAAATATTGCCGAGATCGAAGCCGGGCGGCAGCTTGAACTGCACTTCGAGAATGTGCGAGGCCGGAATCGAGGGGTCCTGATTGCGGCGGAAGGTCAGGATAGCGCTGACATTGCGGGCCGGGATCGAGATTTCCGCCCGCACGCCGATATCGGCCGGCTGGCCGTCGCTGGCGCTGGCGCTCTCCGTGCTCCACTCGACCGTGCCGACATATTGCTGCAGGCCCTGCTCGCCGCCGCCCGGGCTCTCCTCGAACAGCACGGCGCGCTGGTCGGCGCCGATGGAGGCGTCGCCGGCGGCGCTGCTGGCGGCGGGTGCCGCGCTCGACGCTGCCGGAGCGGCAGCATCGTCCGCCTGAACGATCCGGTCGGTCGATTTGGGCGCATCGCTGGGCGCGGGGGTCGCCGGGGCCTTGGCCGAGGGCGAGGACGTGCCGCTGCCTGCCCCATTGATCAGCCCGACAATGGTTTCACGCTGGGTATAGCCGACGACACCACCGGCGATCAGCAGCAGAACGAAGACAAGCACGGCCACCAGACGGCCGCGTCCGCCTTGCGCGGGCGGCGCTTCGGCGGCGGGGGGCATTTCGGCCGGAAGCTCCTCGCCCTGATGGGCGGCTTCCTCGGCTTCCCGCTCGCGCACCAGCCGGGTGGCTTCGCGGCGCCAGTCGGACGGACCGCCGGCGCTGCGCGGAGGCTCCAGCCCGGCGGCGACCGCTTCGGCCTCCGTCGGATGGAAACCCGTTGCCGGGTCGGCGGCACGCTCCAGCGGCCGTTCCGGGGCGCGCGCGTAAGCGGCGGCCGGGGGCGCGGCAGCGGGAAAGTTCGAAGGCGGCGGCAGAGGCGAGGCCGTCAGCGGCGCCCGGGCAACGGGAGGCGCGGGCACCGGCGGCACTGGCGGCGGGGGAACCGGCGCGGATGCGGCCGGTGGCGGCGCGGCCGGCGGTGGGCTCGGGGGCCGGGCCGGCGGCTGGCTGGCCGCCGGCGGCGTCGCAGTGCCGTATTCGGCCTCCACCCGGCCGATCGCCGTTTCCAGCGCCTGCTGCTCGCGGGCGACATCGGGCTCGGAGAGCGGCGGGTCGACGGCGGTCAGCTGGGCGAGAAGCGCCCGCCTTGCCCGCTCATAGACAGCCTTGCGGGCCTCCCCGGTCTTGTCGGGGAGGCCGCCAATGGCGCGGGCGATGAGCGGGTAGTAATCGGCCATGGGGAGCGATCGGGTCCGGGGTGGAACGTCAGGATTCGAAGGGGTTCTGCACGAGAATCGTATCATCCCGCTCGGGGCTGGTGGACAGCAAAGCCACCGGGCAGCCGATCAGTTCCTCGATCAGGCGCACATACTTGACCGCCTCGGCCGGCAGGTCGGCCCAGGAGCGGCCACCGGCGGTGGATTCGCTCCAGCCCGCTATGGTCACATAGACCGGCTCCACCCGCGCCTGGGCATCCTGCCCGGCGGGGAAATAGTCGATCTCCTGCCCATCGAGGCGGTAGCGCGTGCAGATCTTCAGCTCGTCGAAGCCGTCGAGCACGTCGAGCTTGGTCAGCGCGATGCCATTGATGCCTGACGTGCGCACGGTCTGGCGCACCAGCACCGCGTCGAACCAGCCGCAACGGCGCGGACGGCCGGTGACGGTGCCGAATTCATGGCCACGCTCGCCGATCCGGCGGCCGACCTCGTCATGCAGCTCCGAAGGGAACGGCCCCTCGCCGACGCGAGTGGTGTAGGCCTTGGTGATGCCCAGCACATAGCCGATCGCGCCCGGGCCGAGGCCGGAGCCGGTGGCCGCCTGCGCCGCCACCGTGTTGGACGAGGTGACGAAGGGATAGGTGCCGTGGTCGACATCGAGCAGCGCGCCCTGCGCGCCCTCGAACAGGATTTTGGAGCCGTGCCGACGCTCATCGTCGAGCAGAGACCAGACGCGGTCCATATAGGGCAGAACCTTCGGCGCGATCTCGATCAGCTCGGCGCGCAGCTTGCCGGCGTCGACTTCCTCGATGCCAAGGCCACGCCGCAGCGGATTGTGGTGCGCCAGCAGCCGCTCGATCTTGGCGTCGAGCGTCGCCGGCGAGGCGAGGTCGACAAGGCGGATGGCGCGCCGTCCGACCTTGTCCTCATAGGACGGGCCGATGCCGCGCTTGGTGGTGCCGATCTTCGTGCCGGAGGCGGCCGCGTTCTCGCGGATGGCGTCCAGTTCGCGGTGCAGCGGCAGGATGAGGGCGACCGTCTCGGCCACGCGCAGACGCTCGGGCGTCACCTCGATGCCCTGCCCGGTTATGCGAGTGATCTCGTCAACCAGCGCCCAGGGATCAAGCACCACGCCATTGCCGATCACCGACAGACGCGCGCCGCGCACCAGACCGGAGGGCAAAAGAGAGAGCTTGTAGGTGGTGTTGCCGACGACCAGCGTATGGCCGGCATTGTGCCCGCCCTGAAAGCGGACGACGACGTCCGCCTGCTCGCTGAGCCAATCGACAATCTTGCCCTTACCCTCGTCGCCCCACTGGGAACCGACGACGACCACATTCGCCACGAGCCACGCTCCTGCATTGCGAGGCGGGGTGCGGCGGCGTGCCGTGCCCGCGCACAGACAAAGCCCCGGCGAAACGTCCGACCGGGGCTGCATCGTCTTAAGGGATGACACAGGGAGAGGCAAGAACGCCGGCACCTTCAACGATGCGGTGCACAAGTCGCGGCCCGCCGGGCGGCAATGGCAGGGCGGTATTGCGCGCCTGCAATCATCTGCCGATTGCGGGCGCGCGGGCGCTGCACGACCTTAGCAGCATCGAACGCCGCCGCCGTGAGGAACCGTCATGACCAGCACCGCCATCGCCCCGCCCGCCTCCGCCAGCCCCGCGCCCACCCTGCCGGCCGGCCTGCGCATGGGCGCGGTGCGCCTGCGCGTACGTGACGCGGCGCGCTCTGCCGCCTTCTACACCGGCACGGTGGGGCTTTCGCCACTCGGCACCAATGCCGATGGCAGCCTGCGCCTCGGCGTCGGCGCCGAAACGCTGATCGAACTGGTCGGCGCGCCCGACGCCAGCCTGCGCCCGCGCGGCACCGCCGGCCTGTTCCACGTCGCCCTCCTTGTTCCCGACCGCCCGGCCCTCGCCATCGTGCTGCGCCGGCTGGTCGCGCAGGGCGTGCGGCTCGGCGCCTCCGATCATCTGGTGAGCGAGGCGCTCTATCTCGACGATCCCGACGGCAACGGCATCGAGATCTACCGCGATCGCCCGGAAAGCGACTGGCGCTGGGATAAACTGACGGTCGAGATGGCGACCCAGCCGCTCGACCTGCGCAAGCTGCTGGCCGACACCCCCGAGGGTGTGCCGCTCGACGCGCCCATGCCGGAGGGCACGCGCGTCGGCCATGTGCATCTGCAGGTCGGCGATCTCGCCGGCGCCCGCCGCTTCTATGTCGACGAGCTCGGCTTCGCGGTGACGACCGAT
This sequence comes from Xanthobacteraceae bacterium 501b, assembly GCA_000378025.1. Lineage (GTDB taxonomy): Bacteria > Pseudomonadota > Alphaproteobacteria > Rhizobiales > Xanthobacteraceae > Ancylobacter. Next base: position 5,010,519 of record KB899087.1, on the reverse strand, counting down.
CGCTATCCCGGCGCGCTGTTCGTCAGCGCCGGGGGCTATCACCACCATCTGGGGCTGAACATCTGGCAGAGCCGGGGCGGTGGCCCGGCCCCCTCGGGCAGCACCGGCCTGGTGGCCTTCGAGGTGCTGCTGCCGGATGCAGCGGCGGTCGAGGCGGTGCGGGCGCGGCTGGCGGCAGCCGGCGCGGCGCTCACGCCGCTGACGCAGGGCTTCGCGGTCGCCGATCCCTGGGGCACAAGGCTGCACCTGCGCGCCGGGGCGTGAAGGCCGCCCCGCCCCTCGCCACGGATCGCCTCGACGCATCGACGAGGCGCGGGGATGGATCAGAAGATTTCATGGACGCGCCGCCGATCCGGCGGCGTCAGGGCGGCTGAATTGCTTTAGAGGCTGGGCGGGCCACCCGTTCCGTACCCGGCCCCGCTCATGTTCCGCCGCCTGTTCGACGCGCCCTATCTGCTGCTCACCCTCGTCTCGCTGTTCTGGGCGGGCAACATCGTGATGGGCCGCCATGTCGCCGGGCATGTGCCGCCGGCGAGCTTGGGCTGGATGCGCTGGGCGCTGGCGGTGCTGATTCTCCTGCCCTTCGCGTGGCGGGACATGCGGGCGGACTGGCCGCTGATGCGCCGGCACTGGAAGCTGGTCGGCCTGCTGTCGCTGGCCGGCATCACCGTCTTCAACACCATGCAATACCACGCGCTGGAGTTCACCCCGGCGCTCAACGCCCTGCTGATCCAGTCGACCGGGCCGCTGCTCATCGCCTTCTGGTCGCTCATCCTCAATGGCGAGCGGCTCTCAATAGGCCAGGCGGGCGGCATCTTCCTGTCGCTGCTCGGCGTGCTCACCATCATCTGCCGGGGCGATCCGGCGGTCCTGGTGAATATCGAGTTCAACGAGGGCGATCTCTGGCTCATCGCCGCGATGGTCATCTACGGCGCCTATTCCTCGCTGCTGGCGCGCCGGCCGGCCTTTTCCCAGCTGGGTTTCCTCGGCTTCAGCCTCAGCCTCGGCGTGGTGATGCTGACCCCGCTCTTCGTCGCCGAGCGTCTTGTGAGCCCCCCGCTCGTCTTCGATGCCAAGGCACTCACCGCCATCGTCTATGTCGCGCTGTTCCCCTCGGTGCTGGCCTATCTGTTCTTCAATCGCGGCATCCAGCTGGTCGGGCCGAACCGCGCCGCGCCGTTCTTTCACCTGATGCCAGTGTTCGGCTCGGCGCTGGCCATCGTGTTTCTGGGCGAGCGCCCGCATCTCTACCACGCGGCCGGCTATGGCCTGGTGCTGGCGGGCGTCGTCATCGCCACGCTGTGGGCGCCGAAAACCGGCCGGCCGAGGGTCGGCCCGGCCTCAGCCGAGCTCGAAGCTGGTGACGCCGAAGAGGGGCTGCAGCGTCGCCGGGCGGAGTGAGCCGCGGTACATCCGCGCGGTCTCGAAAACCGGGGAAAGGCCGTGCCGCCGCGCCAGCGCCAGCGCCGCCGCATTCGGCTCGGGCACGTCGAGCACGATGGCCTCGCTCCCCGCCGCCGCCCGCAGCGCCCGAAACAGCACGTCCGCCGTCTCCGGATCCTCGGCGATCAGCGGGCCGATCTTCCACCCGGCCTGCGCCGGGCGCACCACGCCCCACCCTTTGAGCCGCCCCTCGCGCCACACTGCCCGCCCGGCATGGCCGGGGGCGGTGAGCCAGGCCTTGAGAAAGCCGGCGCGGGGGGCGGGAAACACCCGCGCGTCGCTCATCGCCACCGCCTCGAACGCAACGCTGGCGAGGTCCACCGTGTCGCCGGCCTCACCGGCCTCCGGCGTGCCGGCGAAGCGGATGTTGCGATGGGCGAAGACGAAGCCCTGCCTGCTATAATTGGCCTGCTGCGCCGGCACGCCATCGAGCCCGATGGTGCGCTCCCCGGCATGGGCGAGGCCCGCCTGCCAGAGGCGCAGGCCGATGCCCTGCCCGCGCAGATCCGGCCGCACGATGTAGAAGCCGAGAAAGGCAAAGCGCGCGTCGTAATTGACCACCGAGATCACCGCCGCCGGCGCGCCGTCCAGTTCCGCCAGCAGAAACCCGCCCGCGTCCACCGTGGCGAAGCAGGCGGCGTCGGCGTGGCCGGGATTCCAGCCCTCGGCCGCCGCCCATTGCACCGTCAGCCCGATTTCCGCCCTGTTAAGCGCGCGAATGCTTATATCTGCCGGCATTCCACTCCTCCTCCGCCCCCGGGAGACGACGATGATCTTCGAGGAAATCGGCCTCGGCATCTCCATGATGCTGCTGGTGATGCTGGTTCATCTGATGGCCACCTATATCCTCCTCGATTGCGCGGATGCCTATGAGCAGGTGTTCAAGCGTCATCCCCGGCTGCGGCTGCTGCTGGCGCTCCTCGTCGCCAACATCCTGCTGCTCGGCGCCCATCTCATCGAGGTCGGCATCTGGGCCGTCGTCTATGCGTCCAAGGGTCTCGTTTCAGACCACAACGACGCCTACTACTCCGCCTTCGTCAATTACACCGCCCTCGGCTTCGGCGATGCCGGGCAGCAGACCGCGACGCGCCTGATCGGCCCGATGACGGCGGGCAGCGGCATCATGATGTTCGGCTGGACCACCGCGCTGCTGTTACTGGTAATCCAGCAGCATTTGCCTGAAGTGCGCCGTCCGCCGCGCAAGCGGGCTCCACACCATGAGGAGCCCGCTCACGAGGAGGTGCAGGAGGCCACCGGCGCCGCGTCCTCGCCCAAGGTCACGTCATAGAGGTCGGCGCTGTTGCCCTTGGTCCACCAGATGTATTTTCCGCCGGCGTAGCGCGCGCCCGAGGCGGCGATGACATTCGACACCACCAGGAACTCGCCCTTGAACGACAGGCTCGCCAGCGCCACCGGTGGCGCGTTGAAATAGCGCGCCGCGACAGGGCCGAAGGCGCCGCAGTCATAGGCGACGCGGATCGTCTCCGCCTTTGCTCCCTTCGGCAGCGGAAGGACGATCTGGTCCGCCTGCGCGGCGCAGGGCAGCGCGGCGAGCACGAGGGCGGCAAGGAAGGCGTTGCGCGGTGTCATGGCCTCACTCCGGCTTTGGGGACGGCTTGTGATGTTGGTGCCAGTGCCGGGCGATGTCGATCCGTCGCGGCACCCACACATGGTCGTGGCGGGCGATGTGGTCGAGGAAGCGCTGCAGCGCGAGAAACCGCCCCGGCCGCCCGGCGAGACGGCAATGCAGGCCGACGCTCATCATCTTCGGCGCGTCGGCCCCCTCGGCGTAGAGCACGTCGAAACTGTCGCGCAGATAGGCGAAGAACGGCTCGCCATGGTCGAAGCCGGCGGGGATGGCGAAGCGCATGTCATTGGCGTCGAGCGTGTAGGGAATGGACAGATGCGGCCCGCGCGGCCCCTCGACCCAGAACGGCAAATCATCGGAATAGATGTCGGAATCATAGAGGAAGCCGCCCTCCTCCATGACGATGCGGCGCGTATGCTCGGAAGTGCGCCCGGTGTACCAGCCGAGCGGGCGCTCGCCGGTGATCTCGGTGTGCAGGCGTAGCGCGGTCTCGAAATCGGCCTTCTCCGCCGCATAGGAATGGTTGCGGTAGTCGATCCATTTCAGCCCGTGGCTGGCGATCTCCCACTCGGCCTCCTTCATGGCGGCGACGGCTTCCGGGTTACGCGCCAGCGCGGTCGCCACCCCATAGACCGTGACCGGAAGGCCGCGCGAGGTGAACAGCCGCCAGAGCCGCCAGAAGCCGGCGCGCGAACCATATTCGTAGATCGACTCCATGTTCATGTGCCGCTGCCCCGGCCAGGGCTGGGCGCCGACGATCTCCGACAGAAACGCCTCGGAGGCGGCATCGCCATGCAGGATGCAGTTCTCGCCGCCCTCCTCGTAATTGATGACGAACTGCACCGCGATCCGGGCGCCGCCCGGCCATTTCGGGTCCGGCGGGGTGCGGCCATAGCCAACCATGTCGCGGGGATAGGGGGAATCGATTCGGAACATGGCTCACTCGGGTGCGGCGGTGTCGTCCGGATCAGGCTATGCCATGAGCGCTCAAGCGGCTAGGCGCAGCTGGCCACACCAATTCCTGCGGCACGCTCGCCGTTCATAGGGCTCAGCTTCGACCGCTGCCCGCCTCAAGAAGCGCCATAAGCCTCGCCCGGTCCTCAGCTCCGCTGAAGCCCAGCAGAACCCCGGCCGCCGCCGCGCGCGCCTGCCGGCTGAGCCCTTCGTCGGCAAGTTCGCCCGCCGTCCAGAAGGACAGAACGCCGCGAAAGGCGATGGCCAGTTGATGGGGCAGCACGGTGAGTGCGAGGGAGCGCGTCGCAGCCGGGAGTTCGGCGCCGGAACCAAGCGCCTCAGCCCACCACGCGGCTGAGCGCCCGGCTACATTGCCGGGTGGATCGTTCGGCGCGCTGACCGCCGCCATGACCGCACGATTGACCGCCGGCGCGCCCAGCATGACCGCCGTCGCAATATCGACCGCCACGAGCACGCGCGCGACCGCCGTGGCCGGAAGCGCCGCACGGGCAAGCCGGTCCCGCATGGCGTCGATGCGGCGCTCCGACAGGGCGAGCATGATCCCGGCCTTGCTGCCGAACTGGTTGAACGGCGTCGCGAAGCTCACCCCCGCTTCCTCGGCGAGCTCGCGCATCGAAAAGCCGGCGTCGCCCTGCCCGAGCAGGCGCTCGGCGGCGTCCAGAATGCGCGCGCGCGTCGTTTGCTTCGGCCGCGCGGGCCGGGGCTTGTCTTGATCCATCTCGGAATTATATCATGATATAAATTTAGCTCTGTTCAACAGCAGGAACCTCCCATGACCCATTCCAGAACCTTCCTTATCACCGGCGTCGCCTCCGGTCTCGGACGGGCCTTTGCCGCCGCCGCCCTCGCTGATGGTCATCGGGTGATCGGCACCGTGCGCCGGGCGGCCGACGCGCACGCCTTCGGCACGTCGGAGCGCGCCTTTCCGCTGCTGCTGGATGTGACGGACTACGCGGCCATTCCCGAAGCCGTCCACGCCGCCGAGCGGGCCGTCGGACCGGTGGATGTGCTGGTGAACAATGCCGGCTATGGCCACGAGGGTATTGTCGAAGAGGCGTCGATCGACGACCTTCAGCGTCAGTTCGCCGCCAACGTGTTCGGCCCGGTCGCGATGATCAAGGCGGTGCTGCCGGGCATGCGCGCCCGCCGCCGCGGGCACATCGTCAATGTCACCTCCATGGGCGGCTTCATCACCATGCCCGGCATCGCGTTCTATTGCGGCAGCAAGTTCGCGCTGGAGGGCATCTCCGAATCCCTCGGCAAGGAGGTGGCTCCCTTCGGCATCCACGTCACCGCACTGGCGCCGGGCCAGTTCCGCACGGACTGGGCCGGGCGGTCGATGGAGCGCACGCCGCGCAGCCTAAGCGACTACGATGCGGTCATGGACCCGCTGCGCGTGGCGCGTCAGACCAAGAGCGGCAACCAGCCCGGCGATCCTGAAAAGGCGGCGCAGGCCCTGCTTAAGCTCGTCGCGGCCGATCATCCGCCAACGCGCCTCTTTCTCGGCGAGGACGCGCTTGAGCTTGTGACGCAGAAGCTGGGCCAGATGAAAGCCGAGATCACCGCCTGGGAAAGCCTCTCCCGCTCGACCAGCTTCGCGGCCTGACCGGAGCGCCCGCCGCCGGGGCGCGCAGGCGCGGTGCGCGGGATGCGCCCCCCGCACTGCACAAAACTTGGCCGAGCCTCTCGACAAGCCGCCCCCCGGCGGTCTTCATGTCGCCAGGAACTCCCGCATAGATCTCGCAAGGTGCCCGATGTCGCTTCCCGATCCCAGCCTGCTGCTCGCCCGCGCTCCCGTCGTACCCGTCGTCACCGTGCCGAGTGTCGCCGCCGGCGTGAAGCTGGCGCGGGCGCTGGCCGAGGGCGGGCTGCCGCTGATCGAGGTGACGCTGCGCACGCCAGCGGCGCTGGAAGCCATCGCCGCCATCGCCGCCGAGGTGCCGGACGCCATTGTCGGCGCCGGCACGGTGACGCGGCCCGACCTGATCCAGAAATGCATCGATGCCGGCGCCCGCTTCCTGGTCAGCCCCGGCTGCCCGCCGGCTTTGGCGGAAGCGCTGGCCGAGGCGCCGGTGCCCGTGATGCCCGGCTGCGCCACCGCCACCGAGGCGATGGCGCTGCACGCCATGGGCTTTCCGGTGCTGAAGCTGTTCCCGGCCGAGGCGGTGGGCGGCGTCAATCTGCTGAAGTCGCTGGCCGGCCCACTGCCGGACCTGCGCTTCTGCCCGACCGGCGGCATCGGCCCGGCCAATGTCGGCTCCTACCTCGCCCAGCCCAACGTGCTCGCGGTCGGCGGCTCCTGGGTGGCGCCGAATGACGCCGTCACGATGGGCGACTGGGAGCAGATCGTCGCGCTGGCCAAGGCCGCCGCCAAGCTGCACCGGGCTTCCTTCCCGCTCTGAGCGGGCCGTTTCCAACGCAAAAGGCCCCCGGGTTCTCCGGGGGCCTTTTTCTTGTCGCGTCTGCTTCCGGCCTCAGAACACCAGCGGCTTGGCCTGCTTCACGGAGGGCAGCTGCTGCACCTTGGCGAGAAGTTCGCCCGGCACCGTGCCGTCCACTTCCACCAGCGCGATGGCATCGCCGCCCTGCCGGTCACGGCCGAGCGCGAAAGTGGCGATGTTCAGCCCGGCATCGCCGAGCAGGCTGGCGAAGCGGCCGACGAAGCCCGGCTTGTCCTCATTGGTGACGTAGAGCATGGAGGGCGCGAACTCGGCGTCCACCTTGATGCCCTTGATGTCGACGATGCGCGGGCGCCCGTCCGCGAACACCGTGCCGGAGATCGAACGCTCCATCTTCTCGGTGATGACGGTCAGCGTGATCAGGCTCTCATAATCGCCGGCGATCTCGCGGGTGGTCTCCTCCACCACGATGCCGCGCTCCTTGGCGATGCTCGGCGCCGAGACGACATTGATGTCGGCCAGCGCCGGGCGCAGCAGGCCGGCCACCGCCGCCGAGGTCAGCGCCTTGATCTTCAGGCTGGCCACCGCACCGTCATAGGTGATGCGCACGGTCTGGATGTCGGTGTCGGTGAGCTGGCCGGCGAAGGAGCCGAGCTTTTCGGCGAGTTCGATGAACGGCTTCAGCTTCGGGGCTTCCTCCGCCGTGATCGAGGGGAAGTTCACCGCGTTGGAAATGGCGCCGCGCAGCAGATAGTCGCTCATCTGCTCGGCCACCTGCAGCGCGACATTCTCCTGCGCCTCGGTGGTGGACGCGCCCAGATGCGGGGTGCAGATCACATTGGGATGGCCGAAAAGCGGGTTCTCGGTCGCCGGCTCGGTGATGAACACGTCGAAGGCCGCGCCCGCGACATGCCCGCTCTCCAGCGCCGCCGCCAGCGCCGCCTCGTCGACCAGCCCACCACGCGCGCAATTGACGATGCGCACGCCCTTCTTGGTCTTGGCGATCGCCTCGGCCGAGAGCACGTTGCGGGTCTTGTCGGTCAGCGGCGTGTGCAGGGTGATGACGTCGGCGCGGGCGAGCAGGTCGTCCAGTTCCACCTTCTCGACGCCGATGTCCTTGGCGCGCTCAGGGCTGAGGAAAGGATCGAAGGCGATGACCTTCATCTTCAGGCCGATGGCGCGGTCGGCGACGATGGAACCGATATTGCCGCAGCCGATGATGCCGAGCGTCTTGGCGGTCAGTTCCACGCCCATGAAGCGGTTCTTCTCCCACTTGCCGGCCTGGGTGGAGGCGTCGGCAGCGGGGATTTCGCGGGCCAGCGCGAACATCATGGCGATGGCGTGCTCGGCGGTGGTGATGGAATTGCCGAACGGCGTGTTCATCACGATCACGCCCTTGGCGGTGGCGGCCGGGATGTCGACATTGTCGACGCCGATGCCGGCGCGCCCGACCACTTTCAGCCGCGTGGCATTGGCGAGGATCTTCGGCGTCACCTTGGTGGCCGAGCGGATGGCGAGGCCATCATAATTGCCGATGATCTCAGCCAGCTTGTCCTTGTCCTTGCCCAGCGCCGGCTGGAAATCGACCTCGATGCCGCGGTCCTTGAAGATCTGCACGGCGGCGGGGGAAAGCGCGTCGGAAATGAGAACGCGGGGAGCCATGGGCTTCATCCTGTTCGGAAAAGGGGGAACGTCGACCCGCAACGCGGGCGGAAGGAATGTCCCGCCGCTGGCGGGAGGAGACGACGAAGCGTTCGTCGGGCGCACGCGGGAAGGCGTCGAGGGCGAAACGCGGCCGGGAGAGGAGCCATTCGCCCTTGAGCCGCACGCGGCCCCTTCGCCGTCCCCTTGCGTCAGCGGCGGGGAGGCGCGAGGGATCAGGCGGCCTGCTTGAGGCCCGCCTTGGCGCTGGCGAAGGCCCAGTCGAGCCAGGGCAGCAGCGCTTCGAGATCGGACGCCTCGACGGTGGCACCCGCCCAGATGCGCAGGCCCGCCGGCGCGTCGCGATAGGCGCCGATGTCATAGGCGACGCCGGCCTTTTCCAGCGACGCCGCCAGCGCCTTGGCGAAGGCCGCCTGCGCGTCCGGCGCCAGCGCCTTCACCTCGGGGTCGGCGACCACGAGGCACACGCTGGTGTTGGAACGGGTTTCCGGCACCGTGGCGAGGAAGTCGATCCAGGGCGTCCTGGCGACATAGTCGGCGAGCACCTTGAAATTGGCATCCGAGCGCGCCTGAAGGCCCGTGAGCCCGCCGACCTGCTTCGACCAGTTCAGCGCGTCGATATAGTCCTCGACGCAGAGCATGGACGGGGTGTTGATCGTCTCGCCCTCGAACGTGCCTTCGATCAGCTTGCCGCCCTTGGTGAGGCGGAAGATCTTCGGCAGCGGCCAGGCCGGCACATAGCTCTCCAGCCGCTCGACCGCGCGCGGCGAGAGGATGAGCATGCCATGCGCGGCTTCCCCGCCCAGCACCTTCTGCCAGCTATAGGTCACGACATCGAGCTTGGCCCAGTCGAGATCCTGCGCGAACACCGCCGAGGTGGCGTCGCAGATGGTCAGGCCCTGCCGGTCGGTGGGGATGAAATCGGCGCTCGGCACCCGCACGCCCGAGGTGGTGCCGTTCCAGGTGAACACCACGTCATGGTCGAAATTGATCTGCGCGAGATCCGGCAGCTCGCCATAGCCGGCCTTCAGGATGCGGGCATCCTTGAGCTTGAGCTGCTTGACGACATCCGTCACCCAGCCTTCGCCGAAGCTCTCCCACGCCAGCAGGTCGACCGGGCGGGCGCCGAGCAGCGACCACAGCGCCATCTCGACCGCGCCGGTGTCGGAGGCGGGAACAATGCCGATGCGATAGTCGGCGGGGATTTGGAGAATTTCGCGGGTGAGGTCGATGGCGAGCTTCAGCTTCGCCTTGCCGACCTTGGCACGGTGCGAGCGGCCGAGCGGAGCATCGCTCAAGGCCTCAAGCGTCCAACCGGGGCGCTTGGCACAGGGGCCGGACGAAAAATTGGAATTGGCCGGCTTCACAGCCGGCTGCGCGGTATTCGTCATGATAGCCATCCTTCCAGATGGGAGCCCTTCGGTGGGGAAGGGTAGCCCGGGAACGGAGATACTCCGGCCGCGGGGGGAACGCAAGGGCAAAGACGGGGCAGAGCTCCCCCGGCTTCCGCGCCGGCTCCTCCGCGCTGGCGCGGGCCGCCAGCCTACCGAAGGTCGCCCCAGCTCCCTTCAAGATAGAGCTTCGAATAAATGCCGATCACGTTGTAGCCTTCGCGCACCAAGGGCCGAAGACGCTCTCGCGGCACCAGAGACGCAAAGCCGAGCGGATGATTCTCGATCCGCTTATACGTCGCCCGCAGTCGACGCTTTTGCAGCAGTCGCGAAATCGCCTGCGACTTCCACCGCGGAACCGCAAGTTTGAGCGTGTATCGAAGCCCCGGTCGCCGACGTTGTAGATCGACGCGAGGGGCTGGGTCGGCCGAGCCGGCGACCGTGCGATAGAGGGCCTCGATATAGCCGACGGCAAACCTCCTCTCGATCCGGAGTTCGAGTGGCACAGCGTTCCAGTAATGGATAAATTGCTGATCCCAGAGCGGCATCCACCAGTCGATCTTGAAATGATCATAGACCCTGAGTGAATTCGCCGTGTATTTTGCCTGCCGCTCTTCCCACACCCAGCGTTCATAAGCGTTTGCTGCGTCGGCTTCACTGCAGAATGGCCCATCTCCAAGCGCATCACTCAGCCGACGTCGCAGTCGCGCCATCTCCGCGCGCGCGCGTGACGGTGCGGCGGAAAAATGAGAGGCGATGATGAAGTCAATAATTCTGTTCTTGGATAAATTCAGCGGGTGCAGAAAATTCTCTGTGATGTACCCACCTTCGATAAAATCACCAGCGTGGCCGGGAACGAAAATGCAATCCGATTCGATTTTCCGCTCCGCGCCGAGTTTTTCTACCGCCAGCCAATCCTGCATGTGCGGCAAGGAGCAGCTGCCGGAGGCAAAGGAACGGTACGACGCGGCACTGTCGGAACGCCAGGATCTCCGCCAGTCCTCGTTGCGATAGGGAACAAATATCCATGGAAAGCCGAGCACTTCGGCGACCGATTTACTGACCGCTGACTCCTCGTTTCCGTCAACACCATAACTGAAGCAAAGAACATTGGTGTATCCGAGCTTTTTCAGCATGGTCACGACAAGCCGCGAGTCATAGCCCCCGCTGAGCGGCACGACAATCTGGCGACCACCCGCATGCGCTATAAGCCGCCGGAACATATGGTCGAGAACACGATCGAGGCGCGAGCGGAATTCTTCGTGACTTAAAGCTGCTACCGATCTGTGGTCGAACTCGATGTAGCGCTGCCGATTCACGCCTCCGCCTGAAAAGACGGCGATCTCTCCTGCGCATAGCTGCTTTATATCAGACCAAAGGGCTCGATTACCCGTAACATAGCCGGCAAGGAGAAATTCCGCCCGCGCTTCGGCATCCATCGCTGCGGCAGGCCGGCAGGTCCTCACATGTTCAGCGCTGTCGCTGATGACGACATCGTCAATGTAAAAGATCGGGATCGATCGTATCGGATCGACACATGCAATGATCGATCCTTTCTTTTCCATGATGAACGCAAAGAATCCGTAGTGGGACTCGACCACGTCCCGGATGTCGCTTAGGCCGAGCGGTATAAGGCTGGCGGGGTCGAGCCGACTTCCGGCGTCATCATAGAGCGCGCCGCGCCAGTGAATGGCGCCGTCCTGGGTTTCCCATGTCTGCCAATTCTCGAAACAGGTGGTGACGATCACGAATGGGTTCCCGCGTTTCTCCCGCAGGTATCTGGTAGCAGGCTTGGTGTCGGATGACGAGCGAGAGGGGCGCAGGATGGCTGTTCGTTACCGCATTTCCGCCCCTGTCCACATTGTGATCGCGCTTTCGCCCCGTGCCTTAACGCTGTCTTAACGCTGACCGACAAGTCTCCTGCGCTGAACCACAGACGAGAGGAGGCTTCCCCCGATGATTGGACGGACCGCCATCGCACTGAGTGTGATGTTCCTTGCCACAACTGGCGCCATGGCTGCCAAGCCGACAGCAATGGGCGAGTACAAGGACTGGAGCGCCTGGCGCTTCAACGCCAACGGCAAGCCGCAATGCTACACGATCAGCATGCCGACCTCGGCTAGGCCCGAGCAGCTCGCCCATGGCGATGTGACATTCTTTGTCACCGCACTGCCCGACACCGCGCAGCGCACCGAGGTGAGTTTCCAGACCGGCTACAATTTTGCCGCCGGCTCACAGGTGGTCGCCAGCATCGGCGACGACAAGTTCACGCTCATGACCGAGGGCAGCAGCGCCTGGCTGCGGCGGGCCGAGCGCGAACCGGCCTTTCTCGAAGCCCTGCGCGGCGGCAGCCAGATGAACATCAGCGCCACCTCGGCGCGCGGCAACGACACGAGCTACGTGTTCTCGCTCAACGGCGTCACCGCCGCCACCGACCGCATCCTCTCGGGCTGCCGCTGAAAGGCGGACCGGCACTGCAGGGACAAACAGGGAGCAGGATCGTGAGGAAGAAGGGAGCCACGGCGCTTTTCGTCCTCGCGACCCTCTTCCTGTCCGGCGGGCCGGCGCTTGCCGAGCGCGCGCTTCCCTATTTCGCCACGCTCAGGAACGCAGTGACGAATGTGCGCGTCGGGCCGGGCGTCGCCTATCGCGTGCACTGGGTGTTCCATCAGCGCGGCTGGCCGGTCGAGGTGGTCAACCGCTACGGCAACTGGCGCCGCATCCGTGACAATACCGGCGATGTCGGCTGGGTGCACAGCGCGCTGCTTACGGTGCGCCGGGCGGCGTCGATCCGCACGCGCGATGGTGACAATGTCGCCCTGCGCGCCGCTCCCGAGGCGGAGGCGGCCATCATCGCCTATCTCGCGGCCCATGTGCTGGTGCGCCCGAAAAGCTGCTCGGGCGGGTGGTGCGCGGTGGAGGTGACGGGCCACGGCCTCGACGGTTTCGTCAAGCAGGCGCGGCTCTGGGGCGTTTATCCCGACGAGACCTTCTGACGGCGCGAACGTCTGACGGCGGCCTCAGTCGAACAGGTAGCGCACGCCGAGCCGCACCTCATGCGCCGCCTGGCTGATGCCCGACAGCACGCCGCCCATAGCGGCGTTTTCGATGCTGAGATAGCGATAGCCGAGATCGAGCTGCCAGTTCGGCGCCAGCGTCACCGTGCCGCCGGCCATCACCGCCCAGGCGAGGCCCCATCCCTCGGCATCGGCGACGCCCGAGAGCGCGAGATGGCTGGCGCCAAGGCCCGCCCCGACATAGGGGGTGAGCCCGTGCCAGGTGCCGAGATCGAGATAGAGATTGGCCAGCAGCGTGGTCGCGCTGGCCTCGCCGCTCCACCCACGCGCGGAAAAATCCGCCGGGCTGCGGTAGTCGGCCGTGAGGTCGACCCGCACCAGGTCGCTGAGCCGCGCGCCGACACCGAGGCCGAAAACGCCGGCATCCTTGAGAGGGATGTGGCCAGCCGCCCCGGCATCGGCGGAATCGTTGAAGACGTAGCCGATATCGCCGCGCAGATACCAGAAGCGGGATTCCTCGATCTCAGGCGCCATCGCGAGCAGGTCGTCGGCCAGCAGATCGTCGGCGCCCATCCCGTCGATCGGGTCCGCCGCCCGCGCCGCGCCGCCGGCGCCGAGCAGCATCACCGCCAGCGCCGCCGCCAGAAGCCGGCCTTTCCCGCGCAGGCCCGCCCCACGCTTCAACGCCCCGAAATCACGCATGCAACCATCCCGGATGAGCCGGGAGATTCCCGGCGCTCTTCGACGGCTGCACTGTGCCCGCGAGTGATTAAGAGGGGCTTAACCTTAACGCTTAACCTTGATTACATCAGGCGAACCGAAGGTTCTGCCGTCAGGCAAGCCGGAACGGCTTTGCCCAGGTGGCCCCCTTGGTCCTGCCTCAGGCAATCCCATAGGGCTTTGCCTCAGGCGGAACGAAGTTCCTGCCGCCCCCTCTCCGTCATCCCGGAAGGGCCGCAGGCCCTGTCCGGGATCGCTCCGAAATTCCGGCGCGCGATCCCGGCACTCCGCCTGCGGCGGCGGCCGGAATGACGGCCCGCTGTCAATTTACAAGACAGCGATCACCCCGCGCGCGCGGCGCGGGCGCTGGCTTCCAGATGCTGCACCAGCGCCGGGTCGAGCTTCAGCGCCGTCGCCAGCCGGGCGAGAAACACCCGCTCGGAAGTGGTGTCGGCGTCGATGGCGAGCAGCGCGGTCATGTAGACCTCGGCCGCCTGCTCGGGCGAGGTGGCTTCGCCCGCCAGCGCCTCGGGCGAAGCCGGCGCGCCAAGCTCCTGCGTCAGGAAGCGCTCGGCTTCGTCGAGCTGGGCGCCGCCCAGCTTGGCGGAGATGGCGGCGCGCTCGGTCTCGTCGACATGGCCATCCGCCAGCGAGGCGGCGATCATGGTGCGCAGCAGCGTCACGTCGAAATGGCTGCGCTCGGCCTGCGCGGGGTGGAAGGGCGACTGCGCCGGGGGAAGCTGGCTCGGCACCGGTTCGGCCGCCGTCTGCTGCGGCTGCTGGCCCTGCTGGTAGTTCTGGTAGGCCTTGTAGGCGAGCGTGCCGACCAGGGCGAGGCCGCCCAGCTTCATGGCGCTGCCGGCCATTTTGCGCCCGCCCTTGCTGCCGAGCACCAGCGACACCAGCGCCCCGGCTGCCGCGCCGGAGGCGAGCGAGCCGCCATTATTGCCGAGATAGTCCTTGGCCCGCCCCATCAGGTCGCCGGCGCCGGAGGCCGCGCCGGGCGCGCCGGCCCCGGGGGGCTGGGCGTTGGCGCTGCCGGTGATGCCGGAAAGGCCGCCGGTCAGCCCGCCGAGGAGGCCACCCAGCGAATTCTGCGTCGCGGGAACACCGCCCTGCGTGCCCGCCTGCGTGCCCGCCTGCGGCGTGAGGAACTGGTCGAGCAGCCGCTTGGCGTCGAAACTACCGCTGTTGAACATGGTGCATCCCGTGTTGCTGTCTGCGCTGGGAGGTAGGGAGCGATCATGGCTTCCGCAAGGAAACCCGCTCCGCGCCCATCACCAGCGCGTGAACGCGCCGGGGGCTTCGGCCCTCACGCGGCGATGTCGCATCCAATGTCGCATCCGTTCAACGCCAGCGCCGAAACAATGCTCGCCTTGCGCGGGGCGCCGCGCAACCATGCGGCTCAGGTTCACGGCGGTCCGCGCACCGCAGGCGTCTATCTTCCGTCGGAGGCGAATGTGCAGAAATTCTCCGGCTTCGAGCTGTTCCGCCGCGCCTTTGGCGGCCACAAGAGCTGGCAGCCCCAGTGGCGCAATCCCGAGCCGAAGGCCGAGTACGATGTCATCATCGTCGGCGCCGGCGGGCATGGGCTGGCGGCGGCCTATTACCTCGCCAAGGAACACGGCATCGCCAATGTCGCTGTCATCGAGCGTGGCTGGCTCGGCGGCGGCAATACCGGGCGCAACACCACCATCGTGCGCTCGAACTATCTGTTCGACGAAAGCGCCGCGCTGTACGAGCACGCGGTGAAGCTGTGGGAGGGCCTGTCGCAGGACCTCAACTACAACGTGATGTATTCGGCGCGCGGCGTGCTCATGCTGGCGCATAACCATCATGACGAGATCAGCTTCAAGCGCCATGTCCACGCCAACCGGCTGAACGGCGTCGACAATGAATGGCTGAACGCCGAGCAGGTGAAGGAATTCTGCCCGCCGCTCAACATCAAGAGCATGCGCTACCCCATCATCGGCGGCGCGCTGCAGCGGCGCGGCGGCACCGCCCGCCACGATGCGGTGGCCTGGGGCTATGCCCGCGCGGCGGATTCGCGCGGCGTCGACATCATCCAGAACTGCGAAGTCACCGGCATCCGCCGCAACGCCGCCGGCGCGGTGGAAGGGGTGGAAACCTCGCGCGGCTTCATCCGGGCGAAGAAGGTCGGCGTGTCCGCCGCCGGCCACACCAGCGTGGTCATGGCGATGGCCGGGCTGCGCATGCCGCTGGAGAGCTATCCGCTGCAGGCGCTGGTGTCCGAGCCGGTGAAGCCCGCTTTCCCCACCGTGGTGATGAGCAACACGATCCACGCCTATATCTCGCAATCCGACAAGGGCGAGATGGTGATCGGCGCCGGCACCGACGCCTACACCTCCTATTCCCAGCGCGGCGCGCTGCACATCGCCTCGCACACGCTGGACGCGATCTGCGAATTGGTGCCGCAGTTCCGGCGCCTGCGCATGCTGCGCAACTGGGGCGGCATCGTCGACGTGACGCCGGACCGCTCGCCGATCATCGCGAAAACCCCGGTGCCGGGCCTCTATGTGAATTGCGGCTGGGGCACCGGCGGCTTCAAGGCGACCCCGGGCTCGGGCCATGTCTTCGCCCACACCATCGCCAGGGACGCCCCGCACGCCATCAACGCGCCCTTCACGCTGGAGCGTTTCCGCGATGGTTTCCTGATCGACGAAGCGGCCGCCGCCGCCGTCGCGCACTGAGGATTTGAGCCATGCTCATCATCACCTGCCCCTGGTGCGGCGCCCGGCCGGAAGTCGAATTCCGCTATGGCGGCGAGGCGCATATCGCCCGCCCGGCCGACCCCTCCGCCCTCACCGACCAGGAATGGGCGGATTTCCTCTACAACCGCACCAATCCCAAGGGCCTGCACGCCGAGCGCTGGCGCCACATCCATGGCTGCGGCCGCTATTTCAACGCGCTGCGCGACACGGTGAGCGACTTCTTCGTCACCACCTACAAGGCCGGCGAAGCGCGCCCGGATGTCGACGCCTCCAGCGGCGGGAGCAAGTGACATGACCAACCGCTTCCGCACCGCCTCGGGCGGGCGCATCGACCGCGCCGCACCGCTGTCCTTCCGCTTCGACGGGCAGACCTTCTCCGGCTTCAAGGGCGACACGCTGGCCTCGGCGCTGATCGCCAATGGCGTGCACCTCATTGGCCGCTCGTTCAAATATCACCGCCCGCGCGGTTTCCTCTCCGCCGGCTCGGACGAGCCGAACGCGCTGGTCAATGTCGCCCGCGACGCCGCCCGCGCCGCGCCGAACCTGCGCGCCACCCAGGTGGAGCTGCATGAGGGGCTGAAGGCGCAGAGCCAGAACCGCTGGCCCTCGCTCTCTTTTGACGCCGGCGCGGTCAACGACCTCGCCTCGCCCTTCCTGCCCTCGGGCTTCTACTACAAGACCTTCATGTGGCCGGCAGGCGCCTGGAAGCGCTTCTACGAGCCGAAGATCCGCGCCATGGCCGGCCTCGGCGTCGCCCCTGAGCTGCCGGACCCGGACCGCTACACCCAGAACCACGCCCATTGCGACGTGCTCGTCGTCGGCGCCGGCCCGGCCGGCCTTGCCGCCGCGCTGGCCGCCGCCGAAAGCGGGGCGCGGGTGATCCTCTGCGACGAGCAGGCCGAACTCGGCGGCTCGCTGCTCTCGGAAGTCTCGGCCACCATCGAGGGCAGGCCGGCGGCCGAGTGGCTGGCGGCCACGCTGGCGAGCCTGGCGGCGCGCGACAACGTCACGCTGATGCCGCGCACCACCGCCTTCGGCTATTTCCCGCATAACCTCATCGCGCTGGCCGAGCGCGTCACCGATCATCTCGCCACCCCCGGCGCCGACTTGCCGCGCGAGCGGCTGTGGCAGGTGCGAGCGACAGAAGTGGTGATCGCCGCCGGCGCGCTGGAGCGCCCGCTGGTGTTCCCCGAAAACGACCGGCCGGGCGTGCTGCTGGCCGATTCCGCCCGCACCTACGCCAACCGCTATGGCGCCAAGGTCGGCGAGCGCGCGGTGATCTTCACCGCCTGCGATGCCGGCTACCGCGCCGCGCTCGACCTCAAGGCCGCCGGCGTCAGCATCGCCGCCATCGCCGATCTGCGCACTGAGGTGTCAGGCGAACTCCCCGCCCGGGCGCTCGCGGCGGGCATCGATGTGCGCCCCTCCACCGTGCTTGTGGGCACCAAGGGCCGGCTGCGGGTTTCCTCCGCCCAGCTCGCCAAGGTGAAGAATGGCGCGGTCGGCCCCGCTGAGACGATTGCCTGCGACAGCGTGCTGATATCAGGCGGCTTCACGCCGAGCGTACATTTGTTCTCGCAGTCGCGCGGCAAGCTCATCTGGGACGGCGCGGCCGGCGCCTACCTCCCCGGCACCTCGGTGGAACGCGAACGCTCGGCCGGCGCCTGCCGGGGCGTCCATGGCCTGCAGCGCGTGCTGGAAGACGGCTATGCCCAGGGCGAGGCGGCTGCCCTCGCCTCCCGCGACCACGCCTCCCCCGCGCGCGGCGCCACCCCGGCCCCGGCCACGCCCTCGCGCGCCATCCCCGCCAGCGCGGAAGACCTCGGCAGCGCCGGCTTCATCGGCGCCACCCCGCACGGGCGCAACCCGGCGCTGGCCAAGGCCTTTGTCGACTGGCAGAACGACGTCACCTCCAAGGACATCCTGCTCGCCACACGCGAGGGCATGCGCTCCATCGAGCATGTGAAGCGCTACACCACCACGGGCATGGCGACCGACCAGGGCAAGACGTCGAACATGAACACCCTCGGCATCGTGTCCGAGGCGCTTGATACGCCGGTGCCGAAGATCGGGCTCACCACCTTCCGCCCGCCCTTCACCCCCACCACCTTCGGCCTGTTCGCCGGGGCGGCACGCGGCGATGTGTTCGATCCGCTGCGCAAGACCGCCATTCACGACTGGGCGGCCGAACACGGCGCGGCCTTCGAGGATGTCGGCAACTGGAAGCGCGCGCATTATTTCCCGCGTGCCGGCGCAGGCGGACGCATGGAAGACATGCACGCCGCCGTCGCCCGCGAATGCAAGGCGGTGCGCGCCAGCGTCGGCATGTTCGACGCCTCCACCCTCGGCAAGATCGAGATCGTCGGACCGGACGCCGCCGAGTTCATGAACCGCATGTACACCAATGCCTGGGCCAAGCTGGAACCCGGCCGGCTGCGCTACGGCGTCATGCTGCGCGAGGACGGCTTCGTCATGGATGACGGCGTGGTCGGCCGCATGGCGGCGGACCGCTTCCACGTCACCACCACCACGGGCGGCGCCCCGCGCGTGCTGGCGCATATGGAGGACTACCTCCAGACCGAATGGCCGGACCTCGACGTGTGGCTCACCTCCACGACAGAGCAATGGTCTGTTATCGCCGTGCAGGGGCCCAAGGCCCGCGAGGTGATCGCCCCGCTGATCGAGGGTATCGACCTCTCCAAGGAAGCCTTCCCGCATATGTGCGTGCGCGAGGGCACCATCCTCGGCGTGCCGACGCGGCTGTTCAGCGTCTCCTTCACCGGCGAACTCGGCTTCGAGATCAACGTGCCCTCCGCCTATGGAAGGGCGGTGTGGGAAGCGGTCTATGCGGCGGGCGAGCGCTTCGGCATCACGCCCTACGGCACCGAGACCATGCATGTGCTGCGCGCCGAGAAGGGCTACATCATCGTCGGCCAGGAGACGGACGGCACCGCGACGCCTGACGACGCCAATCTCGGCTGGGCGGTCGGCAAGGCGAAGAAGGATTTCGTCGGCAAGCGCTCGCTCGCTCGCGACGCCATGTCGGCGCCGGACCGCCGGCAACTGGTCGGGCTGAAGACCACCGACCCCAAAATCGTGCTGGAGGAAGGCGCGCAGATCGTCACCGACCCTGCCGCCCCCGTTCCGGTGCCGATGCTCGGCTTCGTCACCTCCTCCTATCACAGCGCCGTTCTCGGCCGCTCGATCGCGCTGGCGATGGTGAAGGGCGGGCGCGCCCGCATCGGCCAGAAGCTCATGGTGCCGATGCCGACCCACGCCATCGAGGTCGAGGTGGTCGAGCCGGTCTTCTACGATCCCAAGGGGGAACGCCTCAATGGTTGAGAGCCCGAGCGTAAACATGCCTTCGACCACGCCCCTGGCCCCCGCCAGCCCTCTCACCGCGCTGGCGGCCGTCTCGCGCGCTGTCGCATCCGCGCGACTTGTCGCGCTCGGCCCGGCGGCGCGGCTGGTGTTTCGCGGCCGCGAGGCGGCGATCGGCCCGGCGGGGGAGGCGTTCGGCGTCGCCCTGCCGCGCGAGGCCTGCCGCTTCAATGCCGCGGGTGGCCGCTTCGCCTTCTGGCTCGGCCCGGATGAGTGGCTGCTGCTGGCCCCCGGAGCCGAGCCCGCCCCGCTCTTCGCCGCGATCGAGGCGGCCACAACAGGCCTGCCGCACTCGCTGGTCGATGTCTCGGCGCGCAGCACCGGCATTGAGGTGGCGGGCGAAAAGGCCGCCTTCGTGCTGAACCAGGGCAACCCGCTGGACCTGTCGCTGGGCGCGTTCCCGGTGGGCATGTGCACCCGCACCATCTTCCACAAGGCGGAAATCGTGCTGGTGCGCCACGCCCCGGACGTGTTCCACATTGATGTCTGGCGTTCCTTCGCGCCCTATGTCTGGGAACTGCTGGAAGACGCCCGCCGCGAGCTGGCCTGAGATTTGCCGAAAGCCCGGCGGCGTTGACCGAGCGACGACGAAGCCGAGACGCAGGTTTTCTCCTGGGTCCCGGCGCGGCGCCTCGGCTGCGCCTCCGCTGGGCCGGGATACGAAAGACGAGCTGACCGACCCGGTGTCCCGGCCAAGCTGCACCCTGTGCAGCGCTGAGCCGGGACCCAGCAAAGACTCTGCGGCCTTATCGTCCCACCGGGTTAAGCGTCCATGTTCAGCGCCTTCGAGCTCTTCAAGATCGGCATCGGCCCGTCCTCCTCGCACACGGTGGGGCCGATGCTGGCGGCCTTGCGCTTCACTGAGGGCCTCACGGCGGACGGGCTTCTGGCCCGCACCGCCCGGGTCGAGGTGACGCTCTATGGCTCGCTCGCCTGGACCGGCAAGGGCCACGGCACCGACAAGGCTGTCATGCTCGGCCTCGCCGGCAACCATCCGCGCAATGTCGACCCCGACCAGGCCGACGCGCTCATCGCCGGCGTGGCAGAGGATGGCCGCCTGCCGCTCGGCGGCACTCATGGCATCGGTTTCGATGTCGCCCGCGACATCGTCTTCGATGGCGTCTCGCCCACCCCGCAGCACCCGAACACGCTGGCCTTCCGCGCCTTCGCCGGCGATGGCGGGCTGCTCAATGAGGCGCGCTGGTGCTCGATCGGCGGTGGCTTCGTGGTGCCCGAACACGAGGTCGGCCAGCCGCCGGCAGCCGATGAGGCCGCCCTGCCCTATCCCTTCCGCAACGCCCGCGAGTTGCTGGCCTATGCGGCGCGCGAAAATTGCTCCATCGCCGAGCTTGTCCTCGCCAATGAGCACGTGCGCCGTCCGCACGCCGAGGTGGAGGCGCGGCTCGATGGCGTGGTCGAGGCGATGATGGCCTGCATCGACCGCGGCCTTGCCACCTCGGGCGAATTGCCCGGCGGGCTGCACGTCAAGCGCCGGGCCAAGGCGATCCGCGACGCACTCCTCGCCCGCAACGCCCCCACCCCGCACGAGATCATGGACTGGGTCAGCCTCTACGCCATCGCGGTGAACGAGGAGAACGCCGCCGGCGGCCGCGTCGTCACCGCCCCGACCAATGGCGCGGCCGGGGTGGTGCCGGCGACGCTGCGCTATTATCGCGACCATTGCCCCGGCGCCGACCGGGCCGGGCTGCATGTGTTCCTGCTCACCGCCACCGCCATCGGCGCGCTGTTCAAGATCAACGCCTCGATTTCAGGCGCCGAGGTCGGCTGCCAGGGCGAGGTTGGGGTGGCCTGCTCGATGGCGGCGGGCGGGCTCGCCGCCGCGCTGGGCGGCACGCCGGCGCAGGTGGAGAACGCCGCCGAGATCGGCATGGAGCATCATCTCGGCATGACCTGCGATCCGATTGGCGGGCTGGTGCAGGTGCCCTGCATCGAGCGCAACGCCTTTGGCGCCATCAGCGCGGTCAACGCCGCCTCGCTGGCGCTGCATGGCGACGGCACCCACATCGTCTCGCTCGACAAGGTGATCGTCACCATGCGCGAGACCGGCCGCGACATGGCCTCGAAATACAAGGAAACCTCGCTGGGCGGCCTCGCCGTGAACCTGCCGGAATGCTGAACGCCTGCGCGGCAACCGCGAAACTGCAACCCGCTTGCGACCTGGGGCGGCAAATTTGCTATGCTACCTTCAGGAGCAGGCCATGAACCAGCAGCGACCCACCTCTCCCGGCATGGCGCACCCCGCGCACGCGGCGGCGCCGGCGCTGAATGTCGGCTTCATCCTCGCCGATAATTTCACCCTCTCCGCCTTCTCGCTGATGGTCGACCAGTTCCGCCTCGCCGCCGATGATGGCGACCGCTCGCGCCCCATCCTCGCCCGCTGGCAGGTGATGTCCTCAAAGCAGGAGCCGATCCGCGCCAGCTGCGGCATCACGGTGGCGCCCTCCGGCCCGTTCACCGACCCGGCGAATTTCGCCTACATCATCGTCGTCGGCGGCCTGCTGCATGGCGGCCAGCAGCTCGACGAGGAGAGCATCGCTTATTTGAAGCGCGCCGCCCGCGCCGGGGTGCCGCTGGTCGGCGTGTGCACCGGCTCGTTCGTGCTGGCCCGCGCCGGGCTGATGACCGGGCGGCGCTGCTGCGTCTCCTGGTATCACTACCAGGACTTCATGGAGGAATTCCCCCACCACACCCCGGTGGCGGACCGGCTCTATGTCATCGATGGCGACCGCATCACCTGCGCCGGCGGCGGCGGCGCGGCCGATCTCGCCACCGCGCTGGTGGAGAAGTTCTTGGGCCGCTCCATCGCCCAGAAGAGCCGGCATGTGCTGCTGCTGGACCGCCAGCGCCCCGGCACCGAATCCCAGCCGCACCCGCCGATCGCCGATCTGGTGGCGGATGACCGCGTGCGCCGCGCGCTGCTGATGATGGAACAGCACCTCGCCGACCCGCTGCCCATCGCCGACATCGCCCGCCGGCTGCAGCTTTCCACCCGCCAGCTGGAACGGCTGTTCCAGACCGTGATGGGCCAGCGCCCGGCGGAGTTCTACCGCCGGCTGCGGCTGCGCTATGCCCGTTTCCTGCTCGATACCACCGTGCGCTCGGTGACGGACATCGCGCTGGAAGCCGGCTTCTCCGATTGCGCGCATTTCTCCCGCCAGTTCAAGGCGCAGCACGGTTTCACCCCGTCCGATGCCCGCGCCCGCGCCCCGGTGGCGGTGCAGAGCATGGCGGCGCAGCGGCTGTTCGAGTAGCGCGCACTTATTAGATCCCGGTCTCGGTCGGGCTGGCATTGCCCTTCATCAGGATCGGCCCGGTCGGGCGCCCGGTGGGCGAGCCGCCCGCCGGCTCCAGCGTCACCTCATAGAGCTGCGCGGCGGCGGGGCGCGGCAGGCCTTCGACGCTCAATTCCACATTGCGCATCGCCTCCAAGAGGCCGACCGAGACCGGCCCGCGCTCGCGGTCCCACAGCGTCCACACCTGCAGCGACTTGCCTTCCGGCGCCTTGAGTGCGCTCAGGGCGAGAAGCTCGGTGCGCCCATCGCGGAAGGCGTTGACCACCGCCGCCGGCTGGTTCTGGTCCGAGAGCAGCACCGCCACCAGCACCGGCGCCTGCGCCGCCTGCCGCGCCAGCTGCGCCGTGCCGAAGGCCAGCAGCACCAGCGCGGCCGAGGCCGCCAGCCCGTAGCCGCGCCACAGGCTCAGGCTCTCCCACCATGTCGCCAGCCGGGAGGGCCGCGCGACCCGGCGCGGCGTCGCGGGCGCCACCGGCCCGAGCGCCGCTTCGATGCGCGGCCACAGCGCCGGATCGGGCGTCACCGGGGCGGCAGTGGCGTCGAGTTCGGCGAGACGCGCCCGCCACAGCTCCACCTGCAGGGCGAGCCCGGCATCGCGCGCCAGCCTTTCCTCGCAGCGGCGCATTTCCTCCATATCGAGCAGGCCGAGCACATATTCGCTCGCCAGCCGGTCGCGCTCATCCGCGCTCATGTCATGCACTCCCGCAGGGTGAGCAGGCTGCGGCGTATCCACGCCTTGGCGGTGCCGAGCGGCACGCCGAGCCTTCCCGCCAGCTCGCCATGGGTCAGCCCGCGCATGTAGGCGAGCAGGATCGCCCGGCGCCGCGCCGGCTCCAGCCGGTCGAGGCAGCGCCTGAGCGCGCTGGCCTCGGAGAGCGCCATGACAAGCGTCTCGGCGTCGGCCTCCTCGCTGGCCGGCTCGATCGCCTCGAAATCGCCGACCAGCTCCATCCGCCCTTCGCCGCGCAGGGCGTTGAGCGCGGTGTTGCGCAGGATGGCGAAGGCCCAGGAGGTCGGCCGGCCGCGCGCCGGGTCGAAGCTGTCGGCCTTTTCCCAGATCCGCAGAAAGGTGTCGTGCACCACCTCGTCGGCGAGATCGCGCCGGCGCAGCATGCGCAGCGCGACGCCGGTCATCTTTGGTGCCAGCCGGTCATAGAGAAGCTGCAGCCCGGCGCGATCGCCGCGCGCGCAGCCGCGCAGCGCCTCGGCGAGCGCGTCCTCGGCGAGCACGTCCTCGGCGGCGCCCTCAAGGGCTGGCAGCAGGGTCGTCATCGGGCGGCTCCCGCAAAGTAAGGCTTGGTACTCTTACGCCGCGCCGGCGGTTTCGGATGCAACGGCAACAGATTTTTTCGCGTGTCGCTGCATCCGCCGGCGATTCCCGCGTGTAGCCGCTCTGTCCCAGCCGACACGGGTTCGGCGCGAAACGGAGTTCGCCACCATGAAAAGCTCGATGATCGCCCTCACCTTCAGCGCGTTCACCTTCACCGGCCTCGCCTTCGCCACCACCGGCGCGCAGGCGCAGTCCGTCGCCGCCCTGCTCGACGGCAACCGCATCGTCCTCGTCGATGTGAAGGCCGCCAAGGCCGGCACCCCGATGACGGTCGCCGGCGAAGGCACGCTCGTCGGCATCGATGTGCGCCCGGCCGACGGCCTGCTCTACGGCCTGTTCGCCGATGGCACCGTCGTCACCATCGACCCCGCCAGCGGCAAGGCGATGGCGAAGTCGAAGCTCTCCACCATGCTGCCGGCCGGCTCCATGGCCACGGTCGACTTCAACCCGGTGGCCGACCGGCTGCGGGTGATCGGCAGCGACGGCACCAATCTGCGGGCCAATGTCGACGACGGCAAGGTGACCACGGACGGCGTGCTGAACTATGCCGAGGGCGACATGCACAAGGGCAAGGCCTCGAAGGTCGTCGCCGGCGCCTACACCAACTCGGTGAAGGGCGCGAAGGAGACCGCGCTCTACGACATCGACGCCACCGCCGGCACACTGGTCAAGCAGGCCCCGCCCAATGATGGCGTGCTCAATTCCGTCGGCAAGCTCGGCGTCACCGGCGACACCTATGCCTTCGACATCGTCACCACCCCGGCCGGCGCCAATGAGGGCTGGCTGATGGCCGGCGACACGCTCTATGCGGTTGATCTCGCCACCGGCAAGGCCACCGCGGCGGGCAAGATCGCCGGGGTCGCGGGCACGGTGCACGACATCGCCATCCTGCCGGCGATGTGAACCTTTCCACCTCCTGCCAACCACGGCGAGGGCGGCGCGGCGACGCGCCGTCCTCTTGGCGTTGCGCGGGCCGTGGGAATGTCGCGTCCAGAGAATTGCCTGTCGCTTCCAGCAAAGTCAGCGCCGCGCTTCCGTCGAACAATTCCAGACGACAAGCGGGGCCGGGAACCCGCGCGAGGGAGAACAGACGATGCTGGATTCGACCGCCACGCCGCTGAAGGCGCTGCTGCGCCGCCGCAAGCCGGGCTACAGCCTGGAGGCGCCGTTCTACACCAGCCCCGAGATCTTCGCGGCCGACATGGACGTGATCTTCGGCCATCACTGGCTGTTCGTCGGCGTCGACCCCGACATTCCTGAGCCGGGCGACGCCATGACGCTCGAGATCGGCAAGGCCAGCATCTTCTTGGTGCGCGACGATGATGGCGAGGTCCGCGCCTTCCACAATGTGTGCCGCCACCGCGGCGCGCCGATCGTGCACGACTACAAGACCACGGTCGGCAACCTGGTCTGCCGCTACCATTCCTGGACCTATGGCCTCGACGGCAAGCTGCTGGCCGCCTCGCATATGGGCGAGGGCTTCGACGCCTCCTGCCATGGCCTGAAGCCGGTGCATGTGCGCTCGCTGGAAGGGCTGCTCTTTGTGTGCCTGGCCGACGAGCCGCCGGAAGATTTCGAGGTGATGGCGGCGAAGATGGCGCCCTATCTCGCCCCGCACGATCTGAAGAACGCCAAGGTCGCCTTCGAGAAGGACATCATCGAGCCGGGCAACTGGAAGCTCACCATGGAGAACAACCGCGAGTGCTATCACTGCGCGGGCAACCATCCCGAGCTGACCGTGCCGCTCTTCGCCTATGGCTTCGGCTTCGCGCCCGAGGAGCTCGACGAGCATGAGCGCAAGGAGGCCGAGGATTACGACAAGCTGCTGAAATCCAGCCATCGCGAATGGGAAAGCTGCGGCTTCCCCTCCACGCTGATGGAGCATCTCGACGACATGGCGACCGGCTTCCGCACCGAGCGCCTGCCGCTGGCCGGCGATGGCGAGAGCCACACCAACGACACCAAGGCGGCGTGCAAGAAGCTGCTCGGCCGCATCAACGATCCCAAGCACGGCGCGCTGCATTTCTGGACCCAGCCGAATTCCTGGCACCACTTCATGTCCGACCACGCGGTGGTGTTCTCGGTGCTGCCGCTGGATGCCGAGCGCTCGCTGCTGCGCACCAAATGGCTGGTGCACAAGGACGCGGTCGAGGGGGTCGACTACACGATCGAGAACCTCACCGGCGTGTGGGACGCCACCAATGACCAGGATTCGGAACTGGTCGGCTATTGCCAGGACGGCGCCCGCAGCCCGGCCTATGAGCCCGGCCCTTACTCCCCGCACACCGAGATGCTCGTGGACAAGTTCTGCAACTGGTACATCAACCGGATGAACGCGCATCTGGGGCGCTGAGGGCAGCGGCGCCTCGGCCCCGCCACGTGAGGTGTCGGCGCCGCACTTACACCGTCATCCCCGGGGTGACGCACACCGTCATCCCCGGGGTGACGCACACCGTCATCCCCGGGCTTGGCCCGGGGATCCACGTCTCGGCCACGTCTCGGCGTCGAGCCCGGTAAGACGGTCATCCTGAGGTGCGAGCGCAGCGAGCCTCGAAGGATGTTGAAGCAAAGCACCCCATCCTTCGAGGCCCGGCGGTGCCGGGCAGCTCAGGATGACGTTGCACGTTAAACCATGAAACTGTCAGGCACCGCCCCCATGCACGCGCCCACCCCCACCGTCCTGCCAGACCCCGCCGCGCTGCGCCTGACCGGCGCGCTGGCCGAGTGGAACCCGGAGGCCGACGATGCGCTCACCGTCCTCGCCATCCGCGAGGAGACGGCTGATGTGAAGACCTTCGTGCTGGCGCCGCAGCAGCCGTGCGTCTTCCACTACCAGCCCGGCCAGTTCCTCACTCTGGAGCTGGAGATCGGCGGCGAGACGATCAATCGCTGCTACACCATCGCCTCGGCGCCGACGCGCCCGCACACGCTCGCCATCACGGTGAAGCGCGTGCCCGGCGGTCCGGTGTCGAACCATCTGCACGACCACATCAAGGTCGGCTCCACCCTGCGCGCCGTCGGGCCGATGGGCGAGTTCTCCTGCTTCACGCAGGGCACGCCCTCCCCGGCGCCGAAATATCTGTTCCTGTCGGGCGGCAGCGGCATCACCCCCGTGATGTCGATGGCCCGCACCTTCCATGATCTCGGCACGCCGCGCGACATCGTCTTCGTCCATGCCGCCCGCTCGCCGGCTGACATCATCTTCCGCGACGAGCTGGAGTTGATGGCGCGCAACCAGCCGGGCGCCTTCCGCTTCGCCCCGGTCTGCGAGGCCGACAGCCCCCGCGCGCCCTGGCACGGCCTGCGCGGACGGGTCAGCCTTGGCGTGCTTGAACATGTCGCGCCCGACTATGCCGAGCGCGAAATCTTCGTCTGCGGCCCGGCGCCCTTCATGAAGGCGGTGCGCGAGATGCTGAAGGGCGCCGGCTTCGACATGGCGCGCCACCATGAGGAAAGCTTCGACTTCGCCGAGCTGGCCAAAGCCGAGCCTGACGTGGCGGCGGAAGTCGTGTCGGCCGAGCTGCTGCAGGCGATTCCCGAGGCGCTGGAGGCGCCGGTCGTCACCTACACGGTCGAATTCGCCAAGCAGAAGCGGAGCATCGAGTGCCGCTCCGACATGTTCGTGCTGGACGCCGCCCGCCGCGCCGGGGTGCGCCTGCCCTCCTCCTGCTCGAAGGGGCTGTGCGGCACCTGCAAGTCGAAGCTGATCGACGGCACGGTAGAGATGAAGCATGGCGGCGGCATCCGCCAGCGCGAGATCGATGCCGGCATGGCGCTGCTGTGCTGCTCGAAGCCGACCAGCAACCTTGTCGTGGATCGCTGAGGTAGCGCCTCAGCGCCAGAGGTCGAGCGCGCCGTTCACTGCCTGCTTCATGCCGTCATAGGCGCGGTTGGTGCCCTCCACCGTCCGGTCGACGATTTCGCTCGCGGTGGGGATCGGCGGCAGGCCGAGAAAGCCCTCCTTGGGCTCTTCCACCCGCGCGATAACGGGCGCCGGCGGCACGACGACCGGAGCGGCCGCCAGGTCGCGCGGCACGCCGACCGGCACGGCAGCAACGGCCGGCGCGGCAGCGGCGGCAGGCTCGGGCGGCAGCGGCTGCGCGCCGACGACCAGCGGCGCCTCCGCGTGCGTCACCATCGGGTCGCGGCTGTCGCAGCGCGCGCCGCATTGGTCGAAGCGCTCCACCCCGGCCGGCAGCGAGGCCACCGTGATGTCGCTGGACAGCGGCGCCTCGCCAGTGGTCACGCGCGGGGCGGCCGGCTTGGCGGCGGCCTTCTGCGGCGGCTTGTAGACCGCGCCGGGCTCGATGGCGCGGATCATGGTGGGAATATCGAGCTGGTCGCCCTTGTCGGTTGGCTCCTCGGCGAGATCGACCGGCTGGGCCACGAGGCGGGCCAGCGTCTTCACGCTCTCCTGCGCCTGCTGCGCGCCGGCCTCGTCCGCCTTGCCGCGGGCATAGCCATTGCTCTCGGCGATCACATAGGTGCCGGCGGCGATGGCAAGCGCGAAGCCGACCGGCAGCATGATGCGGCCGGGCAGCCAGGACTGGAAGGTGGAGCGCGAATGCATCATCGGCCGCATGGAAGGAATCCCCCGTTATCTCGTCGCATTTCCCCCTGTTTTGGCGACCATTTTGCGGCATGATTGGCGCCGCCCGGTGACGAAGCCGAGGTAATCCTGCGCGCCGCTTTCCGAACATCATCCTCAGCAACATTGGGAAAGCCATTCCCCGGGTGCCTCCCACGTGCGCGACACCGCCTCCCTCACCCGCATCGGCTTCCTCACACTGCCGAACCATTCGATGATCGCCTGCGCCAACGCGCTGGAGGCGCTGCGCATGGCCAATTACGTGACCGAGGGCGAGCTTTATTCCTGGCGTATCCTCACCATGGACGGCACGCCCGCCGTCGCCAGCAATGGCCTGAGCCTGTCGCCCACCCACGCCTTGGCCGAGGCCGGCCCGCTCGACCTGCTGCTGGTGTGCGGCGGCATTGATGTGCGCCACGCCGCCACCCCCGCCATCGCCGACGCGCTGCGCCGCCTCGCCCGGCGCGGCGTCGCGCTGGGCGCGCTGTGCACCGGCAGCTTCGTCCTCGCCGAGGCCGGGCTGCTGGATTTCTACCGCTGCGCCGTCCATTGGGAGAACCTGCCGGCGCTGCGCGAGGAATTCCCCCGCGTCGATTTCGTCGAGGAGGCCTTCGCCATCGACCGCGACCGGCTCACCTGCACCGGCGGCGTGGCGCCGCTGGAAATGATGCTGACGCTGATCGAGGCCAAGGGCGGCCGCGCGCTGGCCGACAAGGTGTCGGAGCAGTTCATCGTCGACCGCGCCCCGCGCCGGGTGGAAAAGGTGGCCGCCCGCCCGCGCCCGCTGCTGCCGGACCCGACGCTCGCCCGCGCGGTGCGGCTGATGGAGGCCGCCATCGAGCAGCCGCTCGGGGTCTCCGGCATCGCCAACCGGCTCGGCGTGTCCGCCCGCCAGCTGGAGCGGCTGTTCCAGCGCCATCTCGGCGTTGCCCCGGCGGCCTATCAGCTGCGGCTGCGGCTGGAGCGGGCGCGCGAATTGCTGCGGCTCTCGCCGCTGCCGGTCACCGATGTCGGCCTCGCCTGCGGCTTCCAGTCGGCGGCGCATTTCTCCACCGCCTATGCCCGCCATTTCGGCCGCCCGCCCAGCCGCGAGCGGCGCGAGGCGCTGCCGCACGCGCCGACGCGCCCAAACGCCTGAGCGGGCCGCGACACGCCGCACGCACTTCTGCGCTCTGGCGCCGGCCGGCTCGTGGTATTAATTACACAGGGCTAATGCCCCCCATCCACCGGAACGCGGCCCCAGCCGCGTGCGGTCCTGACTGCGCCGGATGAACGCGCCCATGAATGCGCCCATGAATGCGCCCGTGAACCCGACCGGCTATCGCAAGCTGGCCGCACGCTACAGCGACCTGACGACGGGCATGCTGGCGCCCGAGCGCACACCGCTCGCCGATGCCTGGCTCGGCCTGCCGATGACCTTCGTCGCCGGCGCCACCAATGCCGGCGGGCTGCTGGCGGTGGGCCAGTACACCTCGCACATGTCCGGCATCATCTCCTCGGCCGCCGATTACGCCGTGCTGGGGGCGATGGACCTTGTTCTCGCCGCAGCGGGCGCGCTCACCGCCTTCGTCGTGGGTGCCGCCGTCTCGTCGCTGCTGGTGAACTGGGGGCGCCTGCATGTCGCCGGCCGCGAATATTCGCTGCCCCTGACGCTGGAGGCGCTGCTGCTGCTGGCCTTCGCCGCCATCGGCCCGTTCACCCGCACCTCCGGCCTCATGCTCGGCCTCGCCGTGGCGGTGCTGTGCTTCATCATGGGTCTGCAGAACGCCACCGTCACCAAGATGTCGGGCGCCAAGATCCGCACCACCCACATGACCGGCATCGTCACCGATATCGGCATCGAGCTGGGCAAGCTGTTCTATTCCAACCGCCGCCGGGGCGGCGCGAGCGGCCCGCTGGTGCTGGCCGACCGCGATAAGCTCAAGCTGCTGTGCTATTTCCTCGCCGCCTTCTTCGGCGGTGGCGTGGTCGGCGCGGTCGGCTTCAACTATGTCGGCTTCGTCTTCGCGGTGCCGCTGGCGCTGCTGGTGCTGGCGCTGGCCGGCCCTTCGGCGCTGCGCATCCTGCTGCGCTGAACGGCTCGGTCGCAACGCTACCGG
This sequence comes from Xanthobacteraceae bacterium 501b, assembly GCA_000378025.1. GTDB lineage: Bacteria > Pseudomonadota > Alphaproteobacteria > Rhizobiales > Xanthobacteraceae > Ancylobacter. The sequence continues at coordinate 4,979,880 of KB899087.1, read as the reverse complement.
CGCGATGGCGCAAATCTTCTGTCCGGCATAGGCGCATGCGACCTATCGTGTCAGGACAGGGTTTAGAATGCGTAGGCGAAGGAGCGCGCCGACCATCATGATCGCCAATGCCGAGGCACTTCTCAAACCCTTGACCATCAAGGGGCTCACCATCCGCAACCGGGTGATGTCGACCTCCCATGCGCCGGGCTATGGCAAGGACGGCAAGCCGCAGGAGCGCTATCAGCTCTACCACATGGAAAAGGCCAAGGGCGGCATCGGGCTCACCATGTTCGGCGGCTCCTCCTCGGTCGCCATCGACAGCCCCGCCGCGCCGTGGAACCAGATCTCCGTCACCGACGACAGCGTCATCCCCTATTTCCAGCAATTTGCCGAGCGCGTGCACGCCCACGGCGCCAAGCTGATGATCCAGCTCACCCATATGGGCCGGCGCACGAAGTGGGACACGGAGAACTGGCTGCCGACGCTCTCCGCCTCGGTGCGGCGCGAGCCGGCCTCGCGCACCATTCCCCGCGCGATGGACAAGCACGACATTCGCCGCGTGGTGAAGGCCTTCGCCGACGCCGCCCGCCGCTGCAAGGAGGGCGGGCTGGATGGCTGCGAGATTTCCGCCGCCCATGGCCATCTGGTCGACCAGTTCTGGAGCCCTTCCGTCAACCAGCGCACGGATGAATATGGCGGCAGCCTGGAAAACCGCATGCGCTTCGGCAAGGAAGTGCTCACCGCCATGCGCGAGGCCACCGGCGACGACTATGTCATCGGCATGCGCATGTCCGGCGACGAGCTGATCGCCGACGGGCTGAACCATGAGGATTGCCTCGCCATCGCCACCGAATATGCGCGGGCGGGCCTGGTCGACTTCCTCAACGTGGTCGGTGGGCAGGCGCGGGACGAGATGGCCCATGCCCTTTCCCTGCCCAACATGTCCTTTCCGGTCGCGCCCTTCCTCTATCTGCCGAGCGCCATCAAGCGCGAGGTCGACGTCGCCGTGTTCCACGCCCAGCGCGTGACGGATCTGGCCACCGGCGCCCGCGCCGTCGCCGAGGGCCATGTCGACATGATCGCCATGACCCGCGCCCACATCGCCGATCCGCACCTCGTCAAGAAGCTGATGGAAGGCCGCGACGACGATATCCGCCAATGCGTAGGCGCCGGCTATTGCATCGACCGCATCTATGTCGGCGGCGACGCGCTGTGCCTGCAGAACGCGGCGACCGGCCGCGAGGCGACCATGCCGCACGTCATCGCCAAGGCGGAGGTGGCGCGCAAGGTGGTGGTGGTCGGCGCCGGCCCGGCCGGGCTGGAAGCCGCCCGCGTCTGCGCCGAGCGCGGCCACTCCGTGGTGCTGTTCGAGAAGGAGGCCGTCGTCGGCGGCCAGGTCAACATCGCCGCCAAGGCCACCTGGCGCGAGGCGCTGTCCGGCATTCCGCGCTGGCTCTACGGACAGGTCCAGAAGAAGGGCGTCGACATCCGCCTCGGCCGCGAGGCGAGCGCGGCTGACATCACCGCCGAGGCGCCTGATGTGGTGATCATGGCCACCGGCGGCGTGCCCAATCTCGGCCATGCCAAGGGGCACGAGCACGCCGTCTCCACCTGGGACATCCTCACCGGCCGGGTCGAGCCCACTGGCTCGGTGCTGCTGTTCGACGAGATCGGCGGCCACAACGCCGCCTCCACCGCCGAGGCACTGGCCAAGAAGGGCTGCCTGGTCGAGATGGTGACGCACGACGTGCAGATCGCGCAGGAGGTCGGCACCACCAACAAGCCGGTGCATCTGCGCGAGCTCTACAAGCTCGGCGTGGTGATGACCCCCAACACCGAGCTGATCGAGATCTACCCCGAGGGCAACCGCCTCATCGCCGCCCTGCGCAACACCATGACCGAGGCGGAGGAGGAGCGCGTGGTCGACCGTGTCGTGGTCGATTACGGCACGCTGCCCGTGGACGCTGTGTTCGAGGCGCTGCGCGGTGCTTCCGTCAATGATGGCGAGACCGACCTCGACGCGCTCATCGAAGGCCGCCCGCCGCGCTGGACCGGCCAGCCCGGCTTTGCGCTCTACCGCGTCGGCGACGCCTGGACCGGGCGCAACATCCACGCCGCGCTCTATGATTCGCTCCGGCTCTGCAAGGATCTGTGAGGGCGATCATGAGCACCGTCATCCCCGGGGAAGCGAGTGACGGCGGCGCCTCATGACGGACCTCGCGCTCCTCCTCTCCCTCACCGTCCTCGCCATGCTGCTCCTCGCCGGCGCGCTCGCCATGCGCCGCGCGCTTCTGTGGCGCATTGGTCGCGCGGCGAAGGTGGACTGGGCCGCCGGGCTCCTCGCCTTGCCCAAGCGCTACCTCGTCGATGTCCACCATGTGGTGGGGCGCGATCCTTATGCCGCGCGCATGCACGCGCTGGCGGCCGGCGGGCTGCTGGCCGGCTCGGCCCTCGCGCTCCTCGGCCTCATCCCCGCGCTCGGCGATAACAGGCTGTTCTGGTGGCTCACCGCGCTCACCTTCGCCGCCGCCTTTGCCGGCGGGGCGATGGTCGGGCGGCGGCGCTACCCGAACAAGCCGGCGCGGCTCTCCGGCGGGCGGTTTCAGCTGCTGCCCTTCCTGCTCGCCGCCTATACCGGCGGCGGCTTCCTCGTCGCGCTGGACGCCTCGCTCGGCGGGGCGCTGTGGCTGCTCGGCCTGCTCGGCCTCGCCTTCGCGGCGGTGGGCGGCATCGGCCTTGCGTGGCAGATCGACCGTGGCCCGATGCGCCACGCCTTTGCCGGCGCCGCCCATCTTGTCGCCCATCCCCGCCCCGGCCGTTTCAACGGGGAGCGTGCCACCGCGCTCGCCCCGCTCGACCTCGACGCGCCCCGCCTCGGCGTGGCGACGCCGGAGGATTTCGCCTTCAACCGGCTGATCGGCTTCGATGCCTGCATCCAGTGCGGGCGCTGCGAAGTGGCGTGCCCGGCCTTCGCCGCCGGCCAGCCGCTGAATCCGAAGCGACTGATCCAGGACCTCGCCGCCAGCCTGCAGCCCGGCGCCACCAACGCGGCCTATGCCGGCAGCCCCTACCCGAACGCCCGCCCCGTGGCCGGCATTGGCGGGCCGGGCCTGCCGATCGTCGGCGAAGGGGCGATGATCCACCCGGACACGCTGTGGTCCTGCACCACCTGCCGCGCCTGCGTCGAGGAATGCCCGATGATGATCGAGCATGTCGACGCCATCCTCGATCTGCGCCGCTTCCAGACGCTGGAACTCGGCGCTGTTCCGGCCCGGGCCGCCGCGCCGCTGATGGAGCTGCGTTACGCCGACGAGCCGGGCGGACGCCCGCTGGCCTCCCGCACCGATTTCGCCGCCGGCCTGACCCTGCCGCTGATGTCCGACAAGGGCGAGGCGGAGATTCTGCTCTGGCTCGGCGAGGGCGCCTATGAGCTGCGCTATGGCCGCACGCTGCGTGCCCTTGTCACCCTGCTGCAGAAGGCCGGGGTCGATTTCGCCGTGCTCGGCGCGGAGGAGCGCGACTGCGGCGACCTCGCCCGCCGGCTCGGCGACGAGGCCGGCTTCCAGCGCCTCGCCCGCGCGAACATCGCCACCCTGTCGCGCTACCGCTTCGCCCGCATCCTCACCGCCGACCCGCACGCGCTGCACGCGCTGCGCAACGAATATCGCGACTTCGGCGGCACCTACGAGGTGATCCATCACACCGCCTTTCTCGACGAGCTGGCGGCGGCGGGACGGCTCGATTTCGGCACGCTAGGTGAGGCGCGTGTCACCTATCACGACCCCTGCTATCTCGGCCGCTACAATGGCGAGGTGGACGCCCCGCGCCGCCTGCTCGACCGGCTCGGCATTGAACGGCGGGAGATGGAGCGTTCGGGCAAGCGCTCCATGTGCTGCGGCGGCGGCGGCGGCGCGCCAGTGTCCGACATCGAGGGCGAGCGGCGCATTCCCGACATCAGGATGGCGCAGGCGAGCGCGACCGGCGCCGGCATCGTCGCGGTGGCCTGCCCGCAATGCTCCGCCATGCTGGAAGGCGTCACTGGCGCGCGCCCGGCGGTGCACGACATCGCCGAGCTGGTGCTGATGGCGGTGGAAAAGGCCGGCACCACGCCGGCCCGCCCGGCGCAGGTGCCGGCATGAGCCGCCCGCGCAAGGACCCCCGCGCCGCCCGTGCCGCCCATCTTGTCGCCGGCGGCGCCCGGCCGCGCTTCGATCTCGCCGCCCTGCCCGCCGCCACCGGCCGCCCGCGCCGCGACCCGCGCGCGGAAGAACGCCTCGCTTTGGTGCCCGGCACGCTGCGCCGCCGGCTCGACCGCGCCCAGCGCCTCGCCACCGTCCCGGCCGCCGCGCCCACCCTCGCCGCGCCTGTCGAAGCCGCCCCGCGCCACGTGGTGATCACCGAGCCGGCCTTTCTCGTCGCCCTGGTGCCGGATGCGCCGGGCGGGCGGCTCTCCGCCCATGACCGCCAGCTCTTCGGCGCCGCGCGGCTGCTGGCCGATGAAGGCGGCGGGGCGGTGCTCGCTTTTGTCGAGCAGCCGGGCGAGGAACTCGGCCCGGCGGGGGCTGACCGCGTGCTGGCCCTGCCCGTCTCCGGCTACGACCCCGAGACCAAGGCGCTGGCGCTGAACGCCGCGCTTGCCGCGCTCGACCTGCGCCATGTGCTGTTCCCGGAAAGCGCGGAGGGCGGCGACCTCGCCCGCCGGCTCGCGGCCCTGTCGGGCGAGCCGTTCTTCGCCGGTGCGGAGAGCCTCAGCCCCAAGGCCGTCACCCGCGCCGCGCGTGGCCGGCGAGTGGAACAGCGCCGCGCGCCGCCGCGCCTTCTCAGTCTGGCCCCGGACGCCGTCGCCCCGCATGCGGGCAGCCTGCACGAGGCGCTGCCGGTGGAGTTCGCCTTCCCGCAGCCCGCCGGCGGCGCCATCCTTTCCGCGCAGTTCATCCCGGCCGATCCGGCGAAGGTGTCGCTGGCGGAGGCTGATTTCGTCGTCTCCGCCGGCAATGGCGTGAGCGATCTCGAGGCCTTCCGCGCGCTGGTGACGGCGCTCGGCGCCACGCCGGGCGCCAGCCGCATGCTGTGCGATGCCGGGCTGATGCCGCGCAGTGCCCAAGTCGGCGCCTCCGGCACGGTGCTGGACGCGCGGGTCTATGTCGCCCTCGGCATCGCCGGCGCGCCGCAGCATCTGCAGGGCGTGACGAAATGCGAGCAGGTGATCGCCGTCAACACCGACCTGCACGCCGCGATGATCGAGCGCGCCGGCCTCGCCATCGTCGCGGACGCGCAGAAAGTGATGCCGGCGCTGCTGGCGCTGCTGCAGCAGGAGCGCGCCTCATGAAGATCGCGGTTCTGCTGTCCGCTGGCCGGCACAGCGTGTCCGGCCGCCCCGCCCCGGTGCCGGTGGAACTGCAGGCGCTGCGGCTGGCGGTGGATCTCGGTGCGGAGGTCACCGGCCTGCATGCCGGCCCGGAGCTCGGCCCGCTTAACGACGCGCTCGGCCATGGCCTCGCCCATCTCATCCATCTGCGCGGGGATGGCGCGGCGGACCCCGTCCCCGCCCTTGCCGCGGCTCTGGCGGCGGGTGGCTATGATCTCATCCTCGCCGGCCGCGCCGGACAGGGCGGAGAGGATTCCGGCCTGCTGCCCTACACGCTGGCGCGCGCGCTTGGCCGGCCGATCCTCGCCGATGCCGCCGCTCTGGGGCCCGGAGAGGCGCCGGGCACGCTCGCCATCGAGCAGGCGCTGGCGCGTGGCGCCCGGCGGCGTCTGGTGGTGCGGCTGCCGGCGCTCGTCACCGTCCACCCCGCCGCGCCGCCGCCGCTGCCCTTCGCCTTTGCCGGAATGCGGCGGGGACGGGTGGAGATTCGCGAGGTGGAGACGCGCGAGGGTCTGCCCGCCCCCGCGCCTGAGATCGAGGAGCGCGCCTATCGCCCCCGCCCGAAGCTGATCGCCAAGGCGGCGGCCGGGGCCAGCGCGCTGGAGCGGCTGCGCGCCGCCACCGAGGCCGCCAGCGGCGGCGGCCGGCTGCTGGTCGATCCGGCGCCCGAAGAGGCGGCGCGGGAGATTCTGGCGCATCTGCGCGTGCTCGGCCTGCGGGCCGGGCGCTGAAGCCGGCTCGCCTCAGCGGCAAGCGGCCGATTTTGCCGGGCGGCCCCGCGCCTTTTCCCATGCATTTGCCACGAAGAGCGGCTAACAACCTACCGCTTCCCGGGGGCCCGGCGACGCATGCGCGAGAGGGAACCGATCATGCCAGAAACACGTGAGACCGCCGGTACCCGCCCCGCACCTGCCGTTACGGCAGACGGCCCTACGGCGCGCTGAGCCGCCAAGGCCGGGCCGCCTGCGTCTTCCCGTGATTCCTCGCTGAGACAGACCGACTGAACATGTCCGATCCGAACGAAACTTCGCGCGCCAGGGCCTCCTTCTTCGCGCGCGCGCCGCTGACGACGGCCATCCTCGCCACCGCTGCGATCTCGTTCCTGTTCTATCTGTTCCCGCAGATCGACCTTACCGTCGCCGGGCTGTTCCATGAGCCCGGCAAGGGGTTTCCCGCCGCCCATATCCCGCTGCTGCAGGATTTCCGCACCTTCGCCTCCAATGTCTCGCTGTTTCTGCCGCTGCTGGTGCTGGTGTGCCTGGTCCTGAAGCTCTCCTTCCCCGCGAAGACGAGCCTGCTGCCGCCGCGCCTGGCGCTGTTCTTCATTCCGCTGTTCCTGCTCGGCCCGGGCCTCTTGGTGAACGGCATCCTCAAGCCCTATTGGGGCCGCCCGCGCCCGATCAACATCACCGAATTCGGCGGCACCTGGCCGTTCGGGAACCCGTGGATGATCGGCCCGCAGGGGCTGGGCAACCACTCCTTCTCCTCCGGCGAGGCCGCGTTCACCGCCTGCCTGCTGCCACTGATCCTGTTCCTGCCGCGCGAATGGCGCGGGCCGGTCGGCGTGCTGATCGGGCTGTTCGTCGCCGCGGTCGGGCTGAACCGCATCGCCTTTGGCGGGCATTTCCTGTCCGACGTGCTGATCTCGGTCGGGCTGATGCTGATCCTGGCCGCAGTGCTGCATCACCTCATCTTCGTGCGCTATCGCAACACCCTGTCCGATGCGGCGCTGGAGACGCGGCTGACCGCGCTCGGCTATCGCTGGGCCGATGACCGCGCCGCGCTTCGCGGCTGGATCGGGCGGCAGGCGGTCGCCGCGTGGCGCGGCATCCGCAGCCTGCGCCGCGCCGAGCGTTCGGTCCATCCCGGCGCCGCCGCCCGGGCCGCCGCCCGCGACGCAGCGAACGGCGCTCCGGCGCCCGGCGCCGGCACGCCGGCCGGCCCGAACCTGTCCTGAGCGGCGGGTGGCGCCTAGCGCTGCGCGCTCTGCCAGTTCGGCGCGGCATAGACCGGCGCGTTGGACGGCGCCAGCAGCGGCCGGCCGAGAATATGGTCCGCCGCCTTCTCCGCCAGCATGATGGTCGGCGCGTTCAGGTTCGCGTTGGTGATGGAGGGCATGGCGGAGGAATCCACCACACGCAGCCCCTCCACCCCGATCACCCGCATCTGCGGATCGAGCACCGCGAAGGGGTCGGAGACCGCCCCCATCCGGCAGGTGCAGGAGGGGTGATAGGCGCTCTCCACCTTTTCCTCGACAAAGGCGTCGATCGCCTCGTCGCTGACCACCCCCGCTCCCGGCTGGATTTCCCGCCCGCGATAGGGCGCGAACGCTGACTGCGCGAAGATCTCGCGGGTGAGCCGCACGGCGGCGCGGAACTCGCTGCGGTCGTCGGGATGGGAGAGGTAGTTGAACCTTATGCGCGGCGCCTCCGCCGGATCGGCCGATTTGAGCCGCACCCAGCCCCGGCTCTTCGAGCGCATCGGCCCGACATGGGCCTGGTAGCCATGCTCGCTGGCCAGCCCCTGCCCGTCATAGGTCACGGCTAAGGGGAGGAAATGATACTGGATGTCCGGCGAGGCGACGCCGGGGCGTGAGCGGATGAAGCCGCACGCCTCGAAATGGTTGGTGGCCCCGAGCCCGTCTTTCTTCAAGAGCCAGCGCGCGCCGATCAGCCCGCGCGGGATCAGCCCCATTTTCGCGTAGAGCGTGATCGGCTGGGTGCAGGCCTGCTGGAAATAGATCTCCAGATGATCCTGCAGATTCTCCCCCACCCCCGGCCGGTGCGCCACCATCTCGATGCCGAGCGGGAGCAATTCATCGGCGCTGCCGATGCCGGAGAGCTTGAGCAGCTGCGGTGAATTGATCGAGCCGCCCGACAGGATCACCTCGCGCGCCGCCCGCACCTGATAGTGCTGCCCGCCGCGCGACCAGCGCACGCCGACCGCGCGGCGCCCCTCGAACAATATGCGCTCGACCCGCGCATGGGTCTCGACCTTCAGGTTCGCCCGCTTCATCGCGGGTTTGAGATAGGCATTGGCCGCCGACCAGCGCACCCCGTCCTTGACGGTCATGTCCATGCGGCCGAAGCCTTCCTGTTGAAAGCCGTTCACGTCCTCGCTGGCGGGATAGCCGGCCTGCTGCGCCGCCTCGATGAACGCCCGGTAGAGCGGGTTTTCCAGCGTGCCGTAGCGGGTGGCGAGCGGGCCATCGCTGCCGCGATATTCATCCCCGCCCTCGCGTCGGCTTTCCGCCCTTTTGAAATAGGGCAGCACATCGGCATAGGACCAGCCCTGCGCCCCCTCCTGCTGCCAGCGGTCGAAATCCGCCGGCGCGCCGCGCATATAGACGAGGCCGTTGATCGAGGACGAGCCGCCGAGCACCTTGCCGCGCGGGCAGTGCATCCGCCGCCCGCCCAGGCCCGGCTCGGGCTCGGTCTCATACATCCAGTTGTATTTCTTCATGTTCATCGGGATGGAGAGCGCGCTCGGCATCTGGATGAACACGGAACGGTCGGAGCCGCCATATTCCAGCACGAGAACGCGGTTGCTTCCGTCCGCGCTCAGCCGGTCGGCCAGCACGCAGCCGGCCGAGCCGGCGCCGATGATGACAAAGTCATAGAGGTCGTGCGCGCCGCTCTGCATCAGTAAGGCGCCTCGACGCGGCCGAGATTGACATAGACGCTCTTCAGCTGGGTGTAGTGCTCGATCGCCGCCTTGCCGTTCTCGCGCCCGAGGCCGGACTGCTTGGCGCCGCCAAAGGGCAGTTCGATCGGCGTGATGTTGTAGGCGTTGATCCAGCAGGTGCCGGCCTGCAACTGCGCGATCACCCGGTGCCCGCGCGCCAGATCCCTGGTGAACACGCCGGCGGCGAGACCGAACTCGGTGTCGTTGGCCCGGGCGATCACCTCGTCCTCCCCGGTGAAGGACAGCACGGCCATGACCGGCCCGAAGATTTCCTCGCGCACGATGCTCATCGCCTCGGTGCAGCCATCGAACACGGTGGGGGCTATGAAGCAGCCCTTGGCCAGCGCGCCCGTCGTGACACGGTGGCCGCCCACCAGCAGCGTCGCGCCCTCGGCTTTGCCCTTGGCAATGTAGCGGAGCACCTTTTCCATGTGCTCGGGCGAGATCAGCGCGCCGACATGGGTGGCCGGGTCGAGCGGGTCGCCGACCACCATCTTCGCCATGCGCGCGGTGAGCTTTTCGAGGAAGGCGGCGCGCACGCTCTCGTGCACGAAGACGCGGGTGCCGTTGGAACAGACCTCGCCAGCGGAATAGAAATTCGCCAGCAGCGCGCCCGATACCGCGTCGTCGAGATCGGCATCCTCGAACACGATCAGCGGCGATTTTCCGCCGAGTTCCAGCGTCACATATTTCAGCGTGCCGGCGGCATCCGCCATCACACGTCTGCCGGTGCCGACCTCGCCGGTGAGCGAGACCTTGGCGATGGCGGGGTGGCGGGTGAGCAGGCGGCCGGTATCGGCAAAGCCCTGCACCACGCTGAACACGCCCTCCGGCACGCCGGCCTCGGCATAGATTTCGGCCAGCTTCAGCGCGGTGAGCGGGGTCAGTTCCGCCGGCTTGAAGATCATCGCATTACCGCAGGCGAGCGCCGGGGCGGATTTCCAGCAGGCGATCTGCAGGGGATAGTTCCACGCGCCGATGCCGGCGACGATGCCCAGCGGCTCGCGGCGGGTATAGCCGAAGGCGCTGGGGCCCAGATCCACATGCTCGCCCGAGAGGCCGGCGGCGAGCCCGGCGTAATATTCGAGGCAGTCGGCGCCCGAGAGCACGTCGACCACGCTGGTTTCCTGGATCGGCTTGCCGGTGTCGAGCGTCTCCAGATGCGCCAGCTCGTCATTGCGGGCGCGCAGCAGGTCCACCGCGCGCTTGAGCACGCGGCCGCGCTCGGCCCCGGTCATCGCGCCCCAGATCTTCTGGCCCTTGCGCGCGGCAACGACCGCCGCCTCGACCTCTGCCTCGCCGGCAATCTCGATTTCCGCCAGCACCTCGCCGGTGGCGGGGTTGGCGGTGGTGAAGGTGGCGCCGCCATGCGGGCGGTACTGCCCGCCAATATGGTTGGCGTGCAGGGGAGGACGGCTGGTCATGGTCGCGGGTCCGTTGGTGGGGGGCGCCGGCGCGGCGGCGGCAATCTGGGCATCGACGAAAAGCGAGGCGACCTGCCGGGCGCTGACCGAATCGGTCTCGCCGGCGGCGGAAAGCGAGGAGCGCAGCCACAGCCCGTCGATGATGGCGGCGATGGTGATGGCGATGCGGTGGACATCACCGGGCGCGACCAGCCCGCGCAGATCGTGGCGCAGATTGGCCAGCATGCGGGCCTGATAGATGCGCTGCACCCGGCGCAGCCGCTCGGAATGCAGCACCTGCCCCCAGAAGGCGAGCCAGACGCTTGAGGTGCGCTGGTCAAACTCCTCCGGCGCCAGATTGGCGTCGATCAGCGCCTGCACCCGGGCGCGGGGGGTCGACGCGGCGCCGAGCCGCTGCGCCGTGGCCCGGCACAACCGCAGCGAGAGGTGACGCAGCGTCGCCTCCAGCAACCCGTCCTTGTCGCCGAAATAATGCGCCACCAGCCCGGGGGAGACACCGGCCCGCCGGGCGATCTGCGCCAGGGTCGAAGCGTTGAAGCCGATTTCCGCGAGCGATTCGATGGTGGCGTCGATCAGCTGGCGACGGCGCACATCTTCCGGCGCGCGCCGGCGGGTGTCGTCCACACGCGACTCACTGGCCTGATCGTCCACCTCATCGAACCGCGCCTGAGGCTTCTGCACCTGCGCATTCGCCCGGGCCACCGGCACCTCCTGATCGACGCGAAGGGAGCTATTGAATGATCGTACAATACATGGATCAAACGTGCCGGCAATCCCCGCCCGGCCCGGCATGGAATACCGGCGACGGGCGCGTCGCAATGCTTCTGCGGCCGTGGCGCAATTTGGCAAACGCCGTGAAAAGCGGCGTAAATTCGTCGTTTCTGGGCAAAGATTGCGCGTGACAAATGGTCCGATCGCGTTTTGAATAGCTGTTCAAAAGAAGCCTCCAGAGGCCGCATCCGGGCGGAGCGGGCAGGGCCCTAAAGGGTACCGAGACACCCCGCCGTCCCCGACTTGTCGATTCCGGCCGTACCGGGCTTGGCGTTAGGCCATGCCGGTTCCATGATCCTGCCAGGATGCCAACGGGAACAACAATGATGCGCATGCTCAATTTCATGGCCGCCGCCGCCCTAGGATTGGCGCTCGGCCTCGCTCCCCAGCCCCGCGACGAGGCCCAGGCCGCCGAGCCGGCGGCCTGCAAGACGGTCCGCTTCGCCGATGTCGGCTGGACCGACATCACCGCCACCACCGCCCTCGCCTCTTCGATCCTGGAAGCCCTCGGCTACACCCCGAAGACGCAGGTTCTTTCGGTGCCGGTGACGTATAAATCCATGCAGACCAAGGATATCGATGTCTTCCTCGGCAATTGGATGCCAACCATGGAAGCCGATCTGAAGCCCTATCGCGACGACAAGAGCGTCGAGGTCATCGGCGTTAATCTGGAAGGCGCCAAGTACACGCTGGCGGTGCCGACCTACCTCTACGACGAAGGCCTCAAGTCCTTCGCCGATATCGCCAAGTTCAAGGACAAGCTCGGCGGCAAGATCTACGGCATCGAGCCGGGCAATGACGGCAACCGTCTGATCCTCGACATGATCAAGGACGACAAATACGGCCTGAAGGGCTTCGACCTCGTTGAATCCAGCGAGCAGGGCATGCTCGCCCAGGTCGAGCGGGCGTCCCGCCGCAAGGAAGCCATCGTCTTCCTCGGCTGGGAACCGCACCCGATGAACGCCAAGTACAAGATGAGCTATCTCACCGGCGGCGACGATGTGTTCGGCCCGAATTATGGCGGCGCGACCATTTATACCAATACCCGCACCGGCTATACCAGTGAATGCCCGAATGTCGGCACGCTGATCAAGAACCTGAAATTCTCGCTCGACACCGAGAATGTGGTGATGGGCTATATCCTGCTCGACGGCATGGAGCCCGCTAAGGCGGCCGACAAGTGGCTGAAGGCCAACCCGACCGTGTGGGAGCCCTGGCTCGCCGGCGTCACCACCATCGACGGCAAGCCCGCCGTCCCGGCGGTGAAGGCCGCGCTCAAGCTCTGAGCACATGATGGCTCCCCTCCGCGCGCGAGGGAGCCACGTCAGGCCGTCATCCCCGGGCCTCGCCCCGGGATGACAGCCTTCGGCCTGAGGGCGAGCAACGCGAACGACTGAGTTGGCCGGGTCAAGCCCGGCCATGACGAGGGATAGCAACGCCGGAGGTCCGCTCGGCCACGGCGAGATAAATTTGCTCATCGCCGCGGGGGGACGCAACCGATGTATGACTGGCTGACCGAGCACAAGATTCCGCTGGGACTCTGGCTCCGCGACTTCGTCGACCTGCTCACCACCCATGGTCAGGGCTTCTTTGATTTCGTCTCGCTGGTGCTGGGCGCGCTGATCGGCGGCTTCACCGAAGCGCTGCTCTGGGTGCCGCCGCTGCTCCTCATCGCGCTGTTCGGCCTCGCCGCCTGGCTGGTGCACCGCTCCATCGGGCTGGTGGTGTTCATCGTCGGCGCGCTGCTCCTCGTCACCAATCTCGGCTACTGGTCGGCGACGATGGAGACGCTCTCACTGGTCATCTGCGCCACGCTGGTCTGCGTCGTCGTCGGCGTCCCGATCGGCATCGCCGCCGCGCACCGGCCCTGGCTCTACACCGCCATCCGGCCGATCCTCGATTTGATGCAGACCATCCCGACCTTCGTCTATCTCATTCCCACGCTTGTGCTTTTCGGGCTGGGCGCGGTGCCGGGGCTGATCTCGACCGTCATCTTCTCCATTCCCGCCCCGATCCGCCTCACCCATCTCGGCATCTCCTCGGTGCCGCCGGCGCTCTATGAAGCCGGCAAGGCCTTCGGCGCCACCAAGACCCAGCTGCTGTTCAAGGTGGAGCTGCCCTATGCGCTGCCCACCATCATGGCCGGCATCACCCAGTGCATCATGCTCAGCCTGTCCATGGTGGTCATCGCCGCTCTGGTCGGCGCCGACGGCCTCGGCAAGCCGGTGGTGCGGGCGCTGAATTCGGTGAACATCGCCATGGGCTTCGAGGCTGGCCTCGCCATCGTCGTCCTCGCCATCGTGCTCGACCGCGTCTGCAAGCGGCCCGAGCGGCGCTCGCGAAAGGGTTGAGCCATGCCCGCCGTTGAATTCCGCAACATCGACATCGTCTTCGGCGCCGACCAGAAGAACGCCTTGAGGCTGATCGACGAGGGCCGCTCACGCGACGAGATCCTCGCCGCCACCGGGGCCGTGCTCGGCGCGGCGGGGGTGAGCCTGGCCATTGAGCGTGGCGAGATCTGCGTGCTCATGGGCCTCTCCGGCTCCGGCAAGTCCACCATCCTGCGCGCCATCAACCGGCTGAACGAGGTGGCCCGCGGCGAGGTGCTGGTCGAGCATAACGGCGCCGCCATCGACGTCGCCCGCTGCAGTGAGGACACGCTGCGCGACATCCGCATGCACACCGTGTCCATGGTGTTCCAGCAGTTCGGCCTGCTGCCCTGGCGCACCGTGCGCGACAATGTCGGCTTCGGGCTGGAACTGCGCGGCGGCATGAGCGCGGCCGAGCGCAACCGCATCGTCGACGAGAAGCTGGCCATGGTCGGCCTGACCAACTGGGCCGAGAAATACACCAACGAGCTCTCCGGCGGCATGCAGCAGCGCGTCGGCCTCGCCCGCGCCTTCGCCACCGATGCCGACATATTGCTGATGGACGAGCCGTTCTCCGCGCTGGATCCGCTGATCCGCGACAAACTGCAGGACGAGCTTCTCGATCTGCAGCGGCGCATTCAGAAGACCATCGTCTTCGTCAGCCACGATCTCGACGAGGCGCTGAAGCTCGGCAACAAGATCGCCATCATGGAGGGCGGACGCATCGTCCAGGCCGGCACGGCGGAGGACATATTGCTGCGCCCGGCCACCGCCTATGTCGCCGAATTCGTCAAGCACATGAACCCGCTGAACGTGCTGCGCGGCACGGCTGTGATGCGCCCGGCCGCCAGCCTCGCCCGCCAGGGCGACGAGGTGGTGCTCGACAAGGGCGGACGGGTGAAGGTGAAGGTGGACGCCGAAGGGCGGCCCATCTCGCTCGATCTCGACGGCCGCCAGGGCGTGCTCGCCTCGGCCGATGGCGAGGCCGGCCTGATCGACGACAAGCTGGCGCATGATGCCGACTGCATCGTCGCCCCGGTCGACCTCAAGCTGAAGGCGGCGATCGAGCTGAAGCGCCACACCGACCTGCCGATCCTGCTTGTCGACAGCCTCGGCCGCCTCGCCGGCCTGTGCGACGATGACGAGATCTATCGCGGATTGCTCAGAAGGCTGGACGGCTGAGGGGCAAGGCCCTCTCCCCCGACGGGAGCGGGAACATCGCGCTGCCGCGATAGCCTCAAGCATCATGCCGGATGCGCAACCGGCCGTCATCCCCGGGCGCGACCCGGGGATCCACGCCTTCACCTCATCAGGAATCGTGGATGGCCGGGACAAGCCCGGCCATGACGGCGCGAGGGGAATTAATGGGCGACGGTTCTCGGCAAGCGAACGGCCCTACGCCGCCGCCAGCCCGACCGCTTCCACCACGTCGTTGACCACGGCCTCGACCAGGTCGCGATTGTCGCCTTCGGCCATCACCCGGATCACCGGCTCGGTGCCGGAGGGGCGGATCAGCAGCCGGCCATGGCTGTTGAGCTTGAGCTCGGCGGCGGCGATCGCCTTGAGCACGCCGTCATTCTCCAGCGGCCGGCCGCTCTTGTAGCGCACATTGCGCAGGATCTGCGGCAGCGGCTCGAAGCGGTGGCACACCTCCGAAACCGGCCGCTGCCGGCGCTGCACCATGGCGAGCACCTGCAGCGCCGCCACCAGGCCATCGCCGGTGGTCGAATAATCCGACAGGATGATGTGGCCGGACTGCTCGCCGCCGACATTGAAGCCGTGGGCGCGCATGTGCTCCAGCACATAGCGGTCGCCCACCGGCGTGCGGGCGAGCGTCAGGCCGAGATCGGCCAGATGGCGCTCCAGGCCGAGATTGGACATCACGGTGGCGACGATGCCGTTGCGCGAAAGCCGCCCATCCTCGTGGAAGCTCTCGGCCACCACGGCCATCAGCTGGTCGCCATCCACCAGCCGCCCCTTCTCGTCGACAATCAGCACCCGGTCGGCGTCGCCATCCAGCGCAATGCCGATATCGGCCCGCACTTCCCGCACCTTGGCCGCCAAGGCCTCGGGCGCGGTGGAGCCGACATCGCGGTTGATGTTGAAGCCGTCCGGTTGGTCGCCAATGGTGATGACCTCGCAGCCGAGTTCCCACAGCGCTTCCGGGGCGACGCGATAGGCCGCGCCATTGGCGCAGTCGACCACCACCCTCAGGCCGTCAAAGGACTGGTTGCGCGGCAAGGTGCGCTTGGCGAACTCGATATAGCGGGCGTGCACGCTTTCGATGCGCTTGGCGCGGCCCATATCGGCGGGCTGGGCGAGCATGCTGCCCATGTCGCCGCTGATCAGCGCCTCGATCCGGGTTTCCAGCTCGTCGGACAGCTTGTAGCCGTCGGGGCCGAACAGCTTGATGCCGTTATCGTCATAGGGGTTGTGCGAGGCGGAGATCATCACCCCGAGATCGGCGCGCATGGAATGGGTGAGCATCGCCACCGCCGGGGTCGGCATCGGGCCGAGCAGCAGCACATCCATGCCGACGGCGGTAAAGCCGGCGACCAGCGCGTTCTCGATCATGTAGCCGGAAAGGCGCGTGTCCTTGCCGATGACGACACGGTGGCGGTGGTCGCCGCGCTGGAACACCAGCCCGGCGGCCATGCCGACCCGCAGCGCGAGTTCCGGCGTGATGATGCCGTTGGCCCGGCCGCGAATCCCGTCGGTGCCGAATAATGTGCGTGCCATGCCCTGCCTCATGCGAATCGACGCCGTCCCGGTGCGCCATCGGCGCGTCGGTTCTTACTCTTCTCTATCATCGAGCCTACACGCAAGGGTTTCACAAAGTGTAAGCGTTCATTGCGGCGCCGGCCCGGCCGTCAAAGACGCCGCTTGACGCCGGCGCGACCAGGATCACGCGATCTTATCTCGCGGGATACTTCGCCCGCCTGCCGCTCGGCGCGGTCGCCGACAAATAAAAAGGGAAGATCTGCTTGCGCAGACCTTCCCCTCAATTAACCCCGCGACGGGGATCACGCCTGCGGCTGCGGCTCCATGCCGGCATCCGGGCGCGGCGGGCGGTTCTTGCCGGCGCTCGGCACCACCGAACCGCGCGTATTGGCGGGCTCGATGGTGGTGTCGCGCACCGGCGCATTGCCGTCGAGCAGGCCGATGATTTCGTCACCGGACAGCGTCTCATATTCGAGCAGGCCGCGCGCCAGGATTTCCAGCCCGTCCTTGCTCTCGGTCAGGATGCGCTTGGCCTCGGCATAGCCTTCGTCCACCAGCCGACGCACCTCGCTGTCGATGGTCTGCGCCGTGGCTTCGGAAACGTTCTGCTGGCGCTGCATCGACATGCCGAGGAACACCTCGTCATTGTTCTCGCCATAGGCGACATTGCCCAGCTTGTCCGAGAAGCCCCAGCGCGTCACCATCATGCGGGCGAGGCGGGTGGCCTGCTCGATGTCGGAAGCCGCGCCTGACGTCACCTTCTCGGGGCCGAAGATCAGCTCCTCGGCGACGCGACCACCCATCATGATGGCGAGGCGCGAGGTCATCTGCTCATAGGACATGGAGAGCTTGTCGCGCTCCGGCAGCTGCATCACCATGCCGAGCGCACGCCCGCGCGGGATGATCGTGGCCTTGTGCACCGGATCGGTCGCCGGAACCTTCAGCGCGACGATGGCATGGCCGCCCTCGTGATAGGCGGTCAGCATCTTCTCGTCCTCGGTCATGACGAGCGAGCGGCGTTCCGCACCCATCATCACCTTGTCCTTGGCGTCCTCGAAGTCGCTCATCGTGACCATGCGCTTGTTGCGGCGCGCGGCCATGAGGGCGGCTTCGTTGCAGAGGTTGGCGAGATCGGCACCGGAGAAGCCGGGCGTGCCGCGGGCGATCACCTTGAGGTTCACGTCAGGCGCGACCGGGATCTTGCGGGCATGCACCTTGAGGATCTGCTCGCGGCCGACCACGTCCGGGTTCGGCACCACGACCTGACGGTCGAAGCGGCCGGGACGCAGCAGCGCCGGGTCGAGCACGTCCGGACGGTTGGTCGCGGCAATGAGGATGATTCCCTCATTGGCCTCGAAGCCATCCATCTCGACGAGGAGCTGGTTCAGCGTCTGCTCGCGCTCATCATTGCCACCGCCGAGGCCGGCGCCACGATGGCGGCCGACCGCGTCGATTTCGTCGATGAAGATGATGCAGGGCGCGTTCTTCTTCGCCTGCTCGAACATGTCGCGCACGCGGCTGGCGCCGACGCCGACGAACATCTCGACGAAGTCGGAACCGGAAATGGTGAAGAACGGCACATTCGCCTCACCCGCGATGGCACGGGCGAGCAGCGTCTTGCCGGTGCCGGGCGGGCCGACCAGCAGCACGCCGCGCGGAATGCGTCCGCCGAGCCGCTGGAACTTCTGCGGGTCACGCAGGAAGTCGACGATCTCGGTGAGGTCGCTCTTGGCCTCGTCGATGCCGGCCACGTCCTCGAAGGTCACGCGGCCATGCGCCTCGGTCAGCAGCTTGGCGCGGCTCTTGCCGAAGCCCATCGCCTTGCCGCCCGCGCCGCCCTGCATCTGCCGCGACAGGAAGATCCAGACGCCGATCAGCGCGATGAAGGGGAGCCAGGAGATCAGCAGGCTGACGAACCACGGCACATTGTCAGTCAGCGGCTTGGCGGTGATCGACACGCCCTTGCCGTACAGACGCTGGATCAGCGAGGGATCATTGGGCGAATAGGTCTGGAAGGTGCGCCCGTCGGTGAAGGTGCCGGTAATCTCCGGCCCCTGGATCACCACGTCGCGCACGCGGCCCTGATCGACCTCATTGAGCAGCTGCGAGAAGCTGACATCGTTCGTCGCCTGACGCTGCGCCGGATTCTGGAACAGCGAAAACAGCGCCAGAAGCAGAAGAACGATGATCACCCAGAGGGCGAAATTCCTGATATTGGCGTTCATCATGTCCCTTTCGGCGTCGGATTTGACCGACGCGCGGGCACCGCCGGCGCTGGCGGCCCTCCCTTGTCGCTCCGTAATTTAGGTGGCGCAGGGGTAATTGCCAAGATGCCGGGAGCAAGGCACCTGCGACCTTCCGCGCAAATCGGCGTCACCGGGCGGAACCGGAGGGTCGCCGTGCGGGCGCGGGAGCCAGTGTGACACTCCGCCGGTTCACCCGCACCACCGCCCCAGCGAGGGTGCGGGCGCCCTGCTCGTCTCGCCCCAGCCCGGCGATAAAAGCCAGCAGCGCCTCCAGCTTGCCAAGCTCCACCGCCCCCGTGCCCACCGCCGCGACCGCCCGCCCGAGCAGGCGCAGGGCGATCTCCTCGGGAAGGGCGGCAAGCCCGGCGCGGGGAAAAGCCAGCGGCTCCTCCCCGTCGCGCCATGCCGGCCAGAGAGCGGCAGCGGCGGCGTCTGTCGCCGCCTCCAGCGCCGCCTCGGCCCGGGCCATGCGGCGCGCCAGGCGCTCCACGGCGGCGGCATCAAGGCCTTCCGCCGCCAGCAAGGGCAGCAGCGCCCGCAGGCGCACCCGGGCAAAGCGCGGATTGCTGTTCGAGGGGTCCTCGGCACAGCCGACGCCGGCCGCCTGGCAGAGCGCGACCAGTTCAGCCTTCGGTCGGCCGAGCAGCGGACGCAGCAGCGTCAGCGTTCCCAGCGGGCGCTCGGCGGGAATGCCGGCCAGCCCGCCAATGCCGGAACCGCGCATCAGCCGAAAAAGCACCGTCTCAGCCTGGTCGTCGCGCGTGTGGGCGGTGGCAAGCGCGCTGGCGCCGATCGCCGCCGCATAGGCGGCCAGCGCGTCATAGCGCGCATCGCGTGCCGCCTCCTGCAGGCGGGTGCCCGGCAGCGGGGCGGCAAGGTCGAGAACGGCGTGCGGCAGGCCCAGACGCTGCGCCAGCGCGGCGACATCCCGCGCCTCGGCGCGTGATTCGGCCCTCAGGCCATGGTCCACTGTGGCAACGTGCAGCCGGGTCGTCGCGCCGCACTGGGTGCGCCAGCGATGGGCCAGCAGCAGCAGCGCGGTCGAATCGGGTCCGCCTGACACCGCGAGCAGAACATCGGCATGAGCAGTGAAGGGCGCAAAGAGCGCCGCGAGGCCGGCCGCGTCAGGGCCGTTGGCAGGGTCGGCGGGCGCGGCCTCAGCAGCCGGCGCGCTTCTGCTCACGCTCCACCCCCTGCTTCACCGTTGCCGAAGCGCGCGGGTATTTGTTGCCGACAGCGTTCAGCGTCGCGCAGGCAGCGTCTTTCTCGCCGATCGCCGCGAGCGACTGGCCGAGCCGCAGCAGGGCATCCGGCGCCTTCACCGCATTGGGGAAGTCGGTCGACACTTTGAGGAAATTCTGCGCCGCTTCCTTGTAGGATTTGCGCAGATACTGGCTCTCGCCCAGCCAGTAATAGGCGTCCGGCGTGGCGCGGTCCGTTGGGTAGAGCTTGACGAACTGCTCGAAGGTCTGGCCCGCGCCGGCATAATCCTGGCGCTGGAGCGCGCCGAAGCCGAGGTCGAACATCTCCTTCGGAGAGGCTGCCGGCTGGGCGCCCGCCGCGGCGCCCGACAGGGTGCCGAGGTCCATCGGCGCGCCGCTCGGGGCGGTGGCTCCCAGCGGGCGCGGCGCACCGGCCGCCCCTGCCTGCGCGGCGGGATCGAACACGTCGGGCCGGCCGGCAGCAGCAGCCGGCCCGGCGCCGGTGCCGCCCTGCAGCAGCCGCACCTGCTGCTCAAGCTGCTGGTTGCGGAATTGCAGCTGCTCCATCTGGCCGGTCATCTGCCGCAGCTGGTTTTCCAGCCGGTCGATTCGGGTGAGGAGGCTGTCGGTTTCTTCAACCTGCGCCGGCTGGTTGCCCGCGCGCACCTGTCCCGGCGGCTTGAAGAGATTGCCGAAGAAATTGTTGTCCGCCTGCGCCTGCGCGGCCTCGAACGGCGCGGAAGAGGCAGCGAGAGCGGCGACAAGAACGAGAGCGGCGAAGCGAAGCGGGCGGACGGTCATCATGGCCATGCACTGGAACGGGAGCAGCGGAGCGGCGGCAGGAGGCCGCGCGCTTTCCATTTGAGCATACCGGGCCGATCGCGTCCAAAGTTTGACCCAGGGTCATCCCGTTGCACGTGATGACCCCGGACAACGCTCCAGAAACACGAAACCCGGCCCGCAGGGCGAGCCGGGTCACGTGGACGCGCGGATCCGGCGATCAGGTGCCGGTGGCGTTCAGCACGGTGACGGCGCGGCGATTCTGCGACCAGCAGGAGATGTCGTTGCAGACCGCGACCGGGCGCTCCTTGCCGTAGGAAATGGTGCGCATGCGGTTGGCGGCGACGCCGCGCTGGACGAGATAATCGCGCACGCTCTGGGCGCGGCGAGCGCCGAGGGCGATGTTGTATTCGCGGGTGCCGCGCTCGTCGGCATGGCCTTCAATGGTGAAGCTGTAGCGGGCATACTGGTTCAGCCACTGCGCCTGCTTGTCGAGCGTCGCCTGCGCCTGCGGCGTCAAGCCGGTCTGGTCGCTCTCGAAGAACACGCGGTCGCCGACCGAGACGATGAACTCCTGCGGGCTGCCGGGAGGCGCCGAACCGAGAGCCGTGCCGGCCCCGTCCATCGGGTTCTTGGCGCAGGCGGCCGCGAGCATCGCGAAACCGACGATGAAGGCGACGCGCGCGCCGCCCAGATGGCGCAACATACGGATCATACCGCTGACTCCTGAATTCCCGACTGATCTGCCGACTGGCTGCTGGCGTTCATCAATGTTCCGTCGTGCTTTACGAAACCTTGCTGAACTACGCCAATTTCACGACCGTGCCGTAAACCGCCGCTTATGGTTAATCGTTCCCTGACAGAACCCGCTCAGGAGCGCAAGGGCGACCAGGCCGGGTCGGAAGCGTAGCTCGGGGTCGGCACGCGCTGCTCGTTATAGCCGGTGATGTCCACCGTATAGAGCTGCGGACCACCCCCGCCCCCCGCATCGCGGAAGAACATGATCACCCGCCCGTTCGGCGCGAAGGTCGGCCCTTCATTGTGGTAGCCCTCGGTCAGGATTCGCTCGCCCGAGCCGTCCGGCCGCATCAGCCCGATGGCGAAACGCCCCTGCGCCTGCTTGGTGAAGGCGATCACATCCCCGCGCGGCGACCAGACCGGCGTAGAATAACGCCCGTCGCCGAAGGAGATGCGGCGCTGGTTCGAGCCGTCGGGATTCATCAGGTAGATCTGCGAGCCGCCGCCGCGGTCGCTCTCGAAGCAGATCTGCGTGCCGTCAGGCGAGTAGCAGGGCGCGGTGTCGATGGCGGCGGTGTCGGTCAGCCGTGTGGTTGCCTTGGAGCGCAGGTCCATCACGAAGATGTTGGAATCCGCCCCCTGCTGCAGGCTCAGGATCACCCGCTGGCCGTCGGGGGCGAAGCGCGGCGAGAAGCTCATATTGGGGAAGTTGCCGACCACCTCGCGCTGGCCGTTCTCGATGTTGAGCAGGAAAACGCGCGGCTCGCCGTTTCCATAGCTCATATAGGTGATTTCCTGGCTGGTCGGCGAGAAGCGCGGGGTCAGCACGAGGTCGTCGCCGCGCGTGAGATAGGTCACGTTGGCGCCGTCCTGGTCCATGATGGCGAGGCGCTTGATCCGCTTTTCCTTCGGCCCGCTCTCGTCGACGAAGACAATGCGGGTGTCGAAATAGCCCTTCTCGCCGGTGAGCCGCTCATAGATCGCGTCAGCGATGATATGCGCCACCCGGCGCCAGTTCTCCGGCTGGGTGAAATATTGCTGGCCGATCAGCTGCTGGCCGGCGAACACGTCCCACAGGCGGAATTCCGCCTTCACCCGCCCGTCCGGCTGGCGGGTGATGCGGCCGGTGACGAGCGCCTGCGCGTTGATGACGCGCCAGTCCTGGAAGCGCGGCGAGGCGTCCGGATTGGCGATCTTCTCGACAAAGGCGGCGGGGTCGATCGGGGCGAACAGGCCCGAGCGGCGCAGATCGGCGGAGATGATCTGCGTAACGCCCCGGCCGGCCTCGATGTCCTGCGGGCTGCCGCCGCCGACAAATTCGGTGATGGCGATGGGCAGCGGCTGCACCGTGCCCGAGGTGATGTCGAGGCGGACGGCGGCACGCGCCAGATCCGGCGCCAGTACGGCCCCGCCAAGCCCGGCCCCGCCAAGCGCCGCCATGCCGACGAGGACCGACCGGCGACCGACAAGGCCGTTGGCTTCAAGGGGAAAACGCCGCGACATTCTGGGTACCTCGAAAAAAACGGGCATCAATGAAGCATGGCCGGGTTGAACCCCAGCTCCAGTTCCTTCCACGTGTCGTAACGATCGGCACGCAGCATGGGGAACGGATTAGGCTGATTGGCGATCTCGTACAGCGCCCGCTGGGCCGTCTCGCGCACGATCGGCCCATAGGGGTTGCTTCCGCCCTGCACCTCGACCAGCTGCGGCGCCCCGACCATCCTGCGGTCCGGGCTCAGCACGATCTTGAACACCACCGTGACCTGCGCGGCATCGACCGCGCCGGCCGGCAGCTTCCAGAAGCGGGCGATATAGGCGCGCAGCGCGTCGATCTCGGTCTGCGACAGCGTAGTGGCCGTGCCGGCGGAGGCGCCGAGCGAGGCGGAGTTGTTGATCGTCTCGCCCAGTGCCGCCATGCGCCGGGGGTCCTGCTTGTTCAGCAGGGCGGCGATCTGGTTCGGGTTGAAGTCGCGCTCGGGCGCCGGCTCCTGCACCACCTTGGGCGGAATGTTCTTCGGCTTCTGCGGCGGCTTGGGCGGCGGCGGGGTCGCCTGCGCCTGCTCCTGCGGCTTGGGCTGGTCCTTCGGCGGCTCGGGCGGCTTGGCGGCGAGCGCCTCCGCGTCCGGCGGCGGCGGCGGGGCGGGCTGGGCCTCGGCCCGGGCCGCCGGCGGCTTGGGCTCGGCCGGCTTGGCCTCGGGGGGCGGCGGGGGCGGCGGCGGCGGGGTGGAAGGCTCGTTCGCGGCCTTCACCTCGGGCTTTTCGGAGACCTTCGATTCGAGATTCTCCGCCTGTTTGGGCGTGTCGGCCTTCTTCTCGACGACGGGCTTGGGCGCTTCCTTCGGCGCATCCTTCTTGCCGGCCATCATCTTCGACATTTCGGCATCGGAGATGATGTCGATCGGCATGGATTCGGCCGGCGTCGCCTCATAGGGCGAGGGAGACGCGAAGGAGACCGCCATGAAGCCGATAATGCCGACGTGAAGCGCCGCCGAGGAAAGGAAGCCCGCCTTCATGCGTCAGCCTCCCTGCTCGACTTCGGAGACCAGCGCCACGCGCTTGAACCCGGCGCCGGACAGGCGGCCCATCACACGCATCACCGAGCCATAGTCGAGGCTCTTGTCGGCACGCACGAAGATGCGCTCCTCATAGCCCGCCTTGCCGATCGCCTGCAGCTTCGGCACCAGCTCGTCGACGGGGATTTCAGTGTCCTGCAGGAAAATCTTGCCGTCCTTGGTGATGTTGACGATCAGCGGCGCGCTTTCCTGCGGCACCGCCTTGGCCTCGGTCTGCGGCAGGTCGAGCGGCACGCCCGTGGTGAGCATGGGCGCGGCGACCATGAAGATGATCAGCAGCACCAGCATCACGTCGACCATCGGCGTGACGTTGATCTCGGACATGACGGCGCCGCCCGCGCGACGGCGCGAACGCCGCGAGTGCCAGCCGCCTCCTGCTCCTCCGGACATGCCCATGGATCAGCCCCGTTCGTCGATCTGGCGCGACAGGATGGCGGAGAATTCGTCGGCGAATCCCTCCAGCCGCGCCGCCTGCCGGTTCACCTGCGAGACGAACTTGTTATAGAAAATCGTCGCGGGAATGGCGGCGATAAGGCCAATTGCCGTCGCGAAAAGCGCTTCCGCGATGCCCGGCGCCACCACGGCGAGGCTGGTGTTCTTCGAGGCGGCGATGGACTGGAAGCTGGTCATGATGCCCCACACCGTGCCGAACAGGCCGATGAACGGGCCGGCCGAACCCACCGTCGCCAGCACCAGCAGCCGGTTCTCCAGCCGCTCCACCTCGCGGGCGATGGTGACGTTCATCACCTTGTCGAGCCGCTGCGTCAGGCCGGAAAGCGAGCGCGCGCCGCCTTCATAGGAGCGCTTCCACTCGCGCATGGCCGCCACGAAGATCGCCGCCATGGCGTGGTTCTGCCGCGAGGACAGCGAGCGGTACAGCTCCTCCAGGCTCTGGCCGGACCAGAAGGTGGTCTCGAAGCGGTCCATCTGCCGCTTCATCCGCCCGTACAGGATGGTCTTGTCGATGATGATCGCCCACACCCAGACCGAGGCGAGCACGAGGCCCGCCATCACGAACTTCACGATCAGGTGTGCCTGAAGGAAAAGGCCGATCAGCGAGAGGTCGGCGCTGCCCATGCCGGCACCCGCCGGGGCCGCCACCATGCCGTCGGGGGCGGCAACGGCCTGCCCGTCGACCTGCGCTGTCGGCGCGGCGGTCACGGGCGCGGGCGCGTTCTGGGCGATGGCCATGGACGCCGGCGCCGCCAGAACCAGCATCACCGCGAATAGAAGCTTCTTCAGCGTCATCAAGCCAATCCTGCCAGCTCGTTAAAGGTCGCACTGCCGCCCTGCATCGGCTGCGAAGCAGCGAATGCCCTGCATGGCTGCTGTGGGAACGCGTCCGCCATCAACCGACCGAGTCTGTCCAAACTTGGGCGATCGAGGCCGGGCCGCACCCGCAGCCGCCCGGTACAACACCCTATTAGGGTTAATACCGGGTTAGCGTTGCCGCATCGCAACAGCTTTACGGGTGTTTTGTTACCGGGCTCGCAATCAGGGCTGCGGGGCCTGCTCCAGCGCCAGCTTCATCGCCGCCCGCAGCGCGTCCGGAATGCGCCGCGCGCGCCCCTGCGCGACGAAGGCGACCTTCACCTTGGCCTCGACGATGAGGTCCGCGCCGCGCTTCACCTTCTGGGCAAGCGTGATCGAGGCGCCGGCGACTTCCACCGGGCTGGTGTGCACTTCCAGCACGTCATCGATGCGGGCGGGGCGGACGAATTGCAGCTCCATCGAGCGCACCACGAAGGCGAAGCCCGGCGCCTCGGCCAGCGCCTCGCCGAACAATTCGCCCTGCACCACGCCGATGAGGCGCAGATGGTCGGAGCGGCCGCGCTCCATGAACTTCAGGTAGTTGGCGTGGTAGACGATGCCGGAAAAGTCCGTGTCCTCGTAATAGACCCGGACGGGCAGCACATGCCCGCCCGGCACCAGCCTTCCCGCCAGATGCAGGAAGGGGTCGGCCTTGAGGACGTCAGGGGAAAAAGGATCGGGGCGCTCGTTCATGCTGCCCTCATAAACGAGAAGGCCCGGCAAAAAAAGAACCGCGCCCCTCGGGTGAGGGGCGCGGCCGCATTAGGATCGCCGTGGGTCAGTTCTGGACATCATCCATCGGCGCGGAAGGCGCGGCCGGACGGTTGCGGCGGTCGGCCATGAACTGGTCGAACTCCGCCTTGTCCTTGGCCTGGCGCAGGCGGTCGAGGAAGGAGCGGAAATCCTTCTGCTCGTCTTCCAGCCGGCGCAGCGTCTCCTGACGGTATTCGTCAAAGGCGCGGTTGCCGCTGGAGGGGAAACCGCCGCCGAACCGGCTGCCGAAATTGCGCACGGCTTCCGCGCCCTCTTCCTGCCAGCGGCCGAAGCCGCGCTTGCCACCACAAAACATCCGTCCACTCCCTATCGTGAAGGCCAGGACCGCAAGACCCAGAGGCCACCAGGCCATGAAGCCCAGTACCGTGAGCGCGATCCAGGCCGGCTTGCCGTAACTGTCGAGCTTCTGTGCGAGCTCCATGGGCGTACCGCTCCTGGGTAGAACCCTCGCGGGCCCGATGCCCGCTTGGGTTAATGTTAATCACATTCACATAGATAGAAATCGACTCCCATCTTGTCAATGGGGGCGACCTGCGGGATTGAAGGGAAAAGGACACATCCAATGACTGCACCGATTCCCGCCTGGACCGACGTCGCCTGGATTTTCGAGCCGGATGGCGCCTTGCGCGATCTCTATGTGCTCGATGCCGGCCCCGAAGGCTGGCAGGCCGTGCTGGACGGCCTGCGCGCCCTCGACCCGCCATCCGTCTTTGAGATCGACGGCGAGCTCGCCGCCCTGCCCGCGCGTGTCGAGGATGTGTTCGCCATCTGGGGAAACGCAAGCCCCAGCCTGCGGTGGAATGCCGGCGAGGTGCAGGTCAACCTGCACTTCTTCCGCAGCGACGATATCGAGTTCGACATCGATCCCGCCGATGTCTGCGAGCCGGAAGACTGGCAGGCGCTTGGCCGGTTCATGCTCTGGCTGGCGGAGAAAGCCGGGCGCCCGGTGATCCTGACGCCGGAAAACAAGCCGGACGATATCCTTCTGTTCTGCCGCACCGCGCAGGACGGGATCGAGGTCAACAGCGTGGCTGAGGGCTGACCACCACCGGCGCTAAAGGGCGATTTACCGATCCGCTGGCGATGCAAGCTGATCGGCGCGCGCTCTACCCCCCCGCAGCCAGCCCCTTGAGATAGACCAGGAAGGCGGCCTCCAGCAGGTCGTCGGGCGCCATTGGCAGCTTGCGGCGGGCGCCGTCGGCGCGGCCGAACAGCGAGGCGACGCCATGCGCCAGCGCCCAGGTGTGCAGCGCCACCATCAGCGCCGGCGGGCGCACGGTGGGCGGCATGGAGGCGACCAGCGTGTCCGCCGCCTCGCGCAGCACGCCGAAGGCGCGCTGGCCGGCCTGGTCGAGCGCCGGGAAGGCCTCGCTGCGCAGGCCGGATTCGAACATAGCGACATAGTCCGCCGGGTGCTCGCGGGCGAAGGCGAGATAGGCCCGTCCCAGCCGTTCAAAGGCCTCGGACGGGGTCGGCCGCCCCTCGTTCCAGCCCGCCTCCAGCGCCTTGGTGAAGCGCTCGAAACCATCCGCCGCCACCGCCGCCAGCAATTCGTCACGGTCGCGAAAATGCCGGTAGGGCGCCGCGGGGGAAACGCCGGCGCGGCGCGCCGCCTCGGCGAAGGTGGCGCCGGCGGTGCCCTTCTCCGCGATCAGCTCAAGCGCCGCCTTCATCAGGGCTTCCCGCAGGTTGCCGTGATGATAGCCGCGCGATTCTCCGCCGTTCCGGGACCAGCTCATGTGAAGGGGACTTACATCACGCGGAAGATCACGTCGATGGCCGGACGCGCACGGGGTTAATCCGCGCCCTCGTCGAACAGCGGCATCTGGTTGACGCTCGACGGCGCGGTGAGGCCGAGATGCTTGAAGGCGTGCGCGGTCAGCACCCGCCCGCGCGGCGTGCGCTGGAGAAAGCCCTGCTGCACCAGATAGGGCTCGATGATCTCCTCGATGGCGTCGCGCGGCTCGGAGAGCGCGGCGGCGATGGTTTCCACCCCCACCGGCCCGCCGCCATAATTCATCGCCACCACGGTGAGGTAGCGCCGGTCCATCTGGTCGAGGCCGAGCCCATCCACCTCAAGCGCCAGCAGCGCATGGTCGGCGGCGGCGCGGTCGATGATCTCCTTGCCCGCCACCAGGGTGAAGTCGCGCACCCGGCGCAGCAGCCGCCCGGCGATGCGCGGCGTGCCCCGCGCCCGGCGGGCGATCTCGCGCGCGCCGTCCCGGGCGATCGGGATGCCCATCACCCGCGCACCGCGCGTCACCACCAGTTCCAGCTCTTCCACCGTGTAGAAATTCAGCCGGATCGGAATGCCGAAGCGGTCGCGCAGCGGCGTGGTCAGCAGGCCCGAGCGCGTGGTGGCGCCCACCAGGGTGAACTTGGAGAGCTGAATCTTCACCGAGCGGGCCGCCGGCCCCTCGCCGATGATGAGGTCGAGCTCATAGTCCTCCATCGCGGGGTAGAGGATTTCTTCCACCGCCGGATTGAGACGGTGAATCTCGTCGATGAACAGCACGTCGCGTTCTTCGAGATTGGTCAGCAGCGCCGCGAGGTCGCCGGCTTTCGCGATGACCGGGCCGGAGGTGGAGCGGAAGCCCACCCCCAGCTCGCGCGCCACGATCTGCGCCAGCGTGGTCTTGCCCAGCCCCGGCGGGCCGACGAACAGCACATGGTCCAGCGCCTCGCCGCGCGTTTTCGCGGCCTTGATGAAGATGTCGAGATTGGCCCGCGCCTGCTCCTGCCCGACGAACTCGGCCAGATTCTGCGGCCGCAGCGAGGCCTCGGCGAGATCTTCCTCGCGCTTGTCCGGGGCGATGAGGCGCTTTTCGCTCACTTCGCCAGTTCCTTCAGGCCGAGGCGGATCAGCCGGGCGGTGTCGGCGCCCTCGCCCGCCTCACGCACCGCGCCGGCAATGGCGGCGCTGGCCTGGATCGGCGCATAGCCCAGATTGACCAGCGCCGAGACCGCGTCCGCCACCGGGCCGGGTGCCTGCCGGTCCTCGATCTGCGCGACAAGGCCGGCGACACCGGGGTCGACGCTGGCAAAGCCCGGCGCCTTGTCCTTCAGCTCGGCGACGATGCGGGCGGCGACCTTCGGCCCGACGCCATTGGCCCGCGCCACCATCACCTTGTCGCCGAGCGCCACCGCATTGGCGAGTTCGGACGGCGAGAGGGTCGAGAGCACGTTCAGCGCCACCTTGGAGCCGACGCCCTGCACATTCTGCAGCAGCAGGAACCAGCTTTTCTCCGCCTGCGAGACGAAGCCGTAGAGGCGGATCATGTCCTCGCGCACGAAGGTCTCGATGAACAGCGTCGCCGCCTCGCCCACGCGCGGCAGCGCCTGCAGCGTGCGGGCCGAGCAGTGCACGAGATAGCCCACCCCCTGCACGTCGAGGATCACATGGTCGTCGCCATAGCTATCGACCAGGCCCTTCAGCTTGCCGATCATCGTGCTGCAACCCTTGCGGTGAGCTTTGTCGAAACCTTCGCCGCCATCTGCGCCTTCATCGCCGCCATGCCCCGATGCTGCGCATGGGTGACGGCCACCGCAAGCGCGTCGGCGGCATCGTCGGTGGTGAAATCGGCCTGCGGCAGCAGGATTTTCATCATCATCCGGATCTGCGCCTTCTCGGCGCGGCCGGCGCCGACCACGGTCTTCTTCACCAGCAGCGCCGCATATTCGGAAACCGGCACACCCGCGAGCGCCGGGGTCAGCATCACCACGCCGCGCGCCTGGCCGAGCTTGAGCGTCGAGGCCGGGTTGACGTTGACGAAGGTCTCCTCCACCGCCGCCTCGTCGGGGGTGTAGGTGCGCAACACCTTGGCGAGATCATTGTGCAGGCAGGCGAGCCGTTCCGCCAGCCCGCCCTCCTCCGGCGGCATCACCGTGCCGCAGGCGATGAAGGCGAGGCGGGTGCCGACAGCCTCGATGACCCCCCAGCCGGTGCGGCGGAGGCCGGGATCGAGGCCGAGGATGCGAATCGGAGACGTCGCCATCCCCTAGGGGGTACCCGAACAAAGGACGAACGGAAAGGGGCGATGCGCCGCCGCGCGCCCCGGCACGACCGGGACGCCGATCATGGTTGACGGAACGTTAACGCCGCCCGCTGAACGCCCCGCTGGCCAGCACCACGCCGACCCCCGTCGCCGCCACGCCGATGATCGCCGCCATGTCGGGATGCTCGCCCAGCGCCGGCACGGCGATCAGCGCCGCCACCGCCGGCACCAGCCCGGTGAAGGCGGCGGCGCGTGAGGAGCCGAGCCGCTCGATGGCGATGCCGAAGGCCACCAGCGCCACGACACCCGACAGCAGGCCCTGGATCAGCAGCTGGAACAGCACTTCCCGGCCATAGCCGCTGGCCACCGCCTCCACCACGCCAGGCACACCATAGGGCGTCAGCACCACCGTGGACCACAGACCCACCAGCCCGACCGTCTCGGTCGCCTTGAGACCGGTGCGGCGGAAGGCGAGCGTGTAGCAGGCCCACATCCCCGCCCCGATGAGCAGCAGCGCATGGCCGCGCCAGGCTCCGTCTTCCGGGTAGAGCAGCCCGCGCCCGCCGAGCGTGACCACGCCGAGCGCGATGGCGGCAAAGCCGATCGCCCGGCCGATCCCCAGCCGCTCGCGGAACACCAGCACCGAGATCACGGCGACGATCAGCGGCATGGTGCCGGGCAGCAGCGGGCCGACATCGGCCGCCGGCACGAAGCGCATCGCGGTTGCCACATCGAGGAAGAAGAAGGCACCGGCGCCGAGAAAGCACAGCAGGAAGGGCAGGAAGCCGCGCTTCGGCCACAGGCCGATGCGCCACCAGGCCGGCGCCAGCACCACCGCCGGCACGACAAAGCGCAGCCAGCCCACCGTCGCCGGCGACAAATGCCCGTGCACGGCGTGCCGGGTGGAGACGATCCAGGCGCCCCAGATGGCGATGGCGAGAAGGGCGCAGCCGGCACCTGTGAGGCGATCGGAAAGCGAGGGCGTGGCGGTGCCGCCAAAAGCGGCCGCCGAAACGGACTTGTTCATGATCGATATCCCGCCGCAACGCGGCGCCGGAAAATAGGGCGCCCGGCACGATGTCGGGCGGCATGTTGCGCCGAATGTGGCGTGCGCGACCGGTTCGCGCAAATGCGTTTTGCGAATGGCCACGTTCGCGAAAGCTGATGGATGTGTCACATCCATCACCAACCGTGTTGACGGCACACAGCGGCGAGACTAGGTCTGCCGGCCCACACTTCGGCGCTGAGCGCTCCTTCGGTTCCCCATGGCCCTCGATCCCGCCCTTGTCTGGGCCTTCCTCACCGCGCTGATCGCCGGCGTCACGCGCGGCTTCTCGGGGTTTGGCGGCGCGCTCATCTTCGTGCCACTGGTGAGTGCGGCCTATGGCCCGCGCGTCGCCGCCCCTTCCCTGCTGGTCATCGACACGCTGCTGACCCTGCCCTTCCTCGTGCCGGCGCTTCGCGCCTGCATCTGGCGGCAGGTGGCCCCGCTGGCGGCCGGCGCGGTGGTGGCGGTGCCGGCCGGGGTGTGGGTGCTTGCCCACATGGACCCCATGGTGCTGCGCTGGGCGCTGGCGCTGCTCGGCCTCGGGCTTCTCGCGCTGCTGGTGTCCGGCTGGCGCCATAGCGGCCGGCACTCTTTGCCGACGACGCTGGCGGTCGGCGCCGTTGCCGGCTTCTGCGGCGGCGCGGCGCAGATGTCGGGCCCCGCCGTGGTCGCCTATTGGCTCGGCAGCGGCCAGTCCTCCGTGCTGGTGCGGGCGAACCTGTTCGGCTTCTTCGCGCTGGTCACGCTGGCGAGCGGCACCGCCTATGCGGTCAGTGGCATGTTCACCGCCGAGGTGGGGCGGCTCACCCTTCTGCTCGGCCCGGCCTATGCGATCGGGCTTTATGCCGGTGCCCGCGCCTTTCGCGGCGCCTCGGACCGGCATTACCGCATCGCCGCCTATTGGGTGATCGCCGCCGCCGCCCTTCTCAGCCTGCCGCTGTTCGACGCGCTGATCGGGCGGTGAGGCCGTCCCCTCGCCATGGCGTCATCCCGCCCGGGATGACGCGCCTTCCACAATGAGCGCTCAGTCGCTCATCTTCGCCATGAAGGCGTCGGACAGCTCGAAATTGGCATAGACGTTCTGCACGTCGTCATTGTCGTTGAGGTTGTCGACCAGGCGGATCAGCTTTTCCGCCACCTCGTCATCCACCGCCACCGTGTTCTGCGGGCGCCAGACCAGGCCGGACTTGCGCGGCTCGCCGAACTTGGCTTCCAAGGCGCGAGCCACCTCGTGCAGGTTCTCCACCGAGCAGACGATCTCGTGGCCGTGCTCGTCCGAGGTCACATCGTCGGCGCCCGCCTCGATGGCGGCTTCCAGCATGTCGTCGGCCGAGGCCTTGGCGGCGTCGAACTCGACGGTGCCAATGCGGTCGAACATGAAGGAGACGGCGCCGGTCTCGGCCAGCGCGCCGCCGGACTTGGTGAAGAAGGAGCGCACTTCCGAGGCGGTGCGGTTGCGGTTGTCGGTCAGCGCCTCGACGATGACGGCGACGCCGCCCGGGCCATAGCCCTCATAGCGGATCTCGTCATAATTCTCCGCGTCGCCGCCCAGCGCCTTCTTGATGGCGCGGTCGATATTGTCCTTGGGCATGTTTTCCGCACGGGCGGCCAGCACGGCGGCGCGCAGGCGCGGGTTCAGCGCCGGGTCGGGCATGCCGAGCTTTGCGGCGACCGTGACTTCACGCGCCAGCTTGGAGAACAGCTTGGAACGCACCGCGTCCTGCTTGCCCTTGCGGTGCATGATGTTCTTGAATTGCGAATGACCCGCCATGGCCGCCTCCACGTCACACCGGGCGGGCCTGCGGCCAACCCTGTCCGAATACCTGAAACAAAAGGGTGCGCGGCTTATAGGCGAGAGGGCGGGCGCGCGTAAAGCGCCGCTCTACCAGAAGTCCGGCACCGCGCCGCTCAGGCCACCGCCGATCCGCACCGGCGCCACCGCGACGGCGCGCCCGGCGCCGTCGGTTTCCACCGCAAGGCCGGATAGCGTGCCCGGCCCGGCGACGGGCTCGAAGCGGCTTGAGCCGATCTTGCGGGTGAAGCGGCGCAGCGGCTCTTCCTTGTCCATGCCGATCACCCCGTCATAGCAGCCGCACATGCCGACATCGGTCATAAAGGCGGTGCCGCCGGGCAGGATACGGTGATCGGCGGTGGGCACATGGGTGTGGGTGCCGATGACGAGGCTCGCCCGCCCGTCGCACCAATGGCCGAAGGCCTGCTTCTCGCTGGTGGTCTCGGCGTGGAAATCGACGATGGTCGCGTCGGCCACCAGCCCGAGCGGGGCGGCGTCGAGTTCGCGGTCGATGCTGGCGAAGGGGTCGTCGAGCGGGTCCATGAACACCCGGCCCATCATGTTGACGACAAGCACCTGCGCCCCGTTCGCCGCCTCGACCAGCGCCGCGCCGCGTCCCGGCGTGCCGGGCGGAAAATTGGCCGGGCGGATCAACCGCGGCGCCCGCTCGATGAACACCAGCGCCTCGCGCTGGTCGAAGGCGTGGTTGCCGAGCGTCACCGCGTCGGCACCCACCTCCAGGAATTCCTCATAGATCGCCTCGGTGATGCCGAAGCCGCCGGCGGCGTTCTCGCCGTTCACCACGACGAAATCGAGCGCCCAGTCGCGGCGCAGGCGCGGCAGGTGCTCCAGCACGACCGTGCGGCCGGCGCGGCCGACCACGTCACCGAGAAAGAGAAGGCGCATGCGTCAATCCTCGGCCGGGCGAACGATGCCGGCATCCGTGGCGATGGCGTCGAGCCGCTCATCGTGCGGCTCGGCCGGCACGGCGGCAAGCTGCTGCACCGCGAAGGCATAGCCCAGCGCCTCGATGCGCTTGGCGCGCCGCAGCAGGCAGAGCGTGCGGTCATAGAAGCCGGCGCCATAGCCGAGCCGGTTGCCGCGCGCGTCAAAACCGGCGAGCGGCACCACCAGCACGTCGGGCGAGACCGCCGGCGCGCGCTCCGGCGGGGCGGGAATGGAAAAGCGGCCGGGGCCGGCAGACGGCGCCAGTTCCTCGCCCGCCTCCCATAGCCGGAACAGCAGCGGCTTGCCGGCCTCCAGCACGATCGGCAGGCAGACGCAGGCCCCCGCCTCCCGCAGCCGCCGCACCAGCGGGTCGGTGGCGATCTCGCCGCCAATGGGGGAGAAGACGGAGACGACCTCGCCACTCACCTCGCCGAGCCATTGCATGGCATTGGCGGCCGCAACTTCGGCCGCCTCGGCGCGCGCGGCGGGGTCGAGCGCCGCCCTCCGGGCGAGCGCCACGGCGCGAAGGCTGGCCTTGTCAAGTTGGGCGTCGGTCAAGTGGGGCATGATACGATGAGTGCGGAGCCGCGATGGCCGTTGGAGGCTCGATCCCGGGAACCTACAACGTAGGTGGGCACCGTGTGTCCAAGCCCAGGAGCTTGGTCAGGGACAGTTCCCTTTGAGATCGATAAGGCCCCGGAAATATGTGCTCCTGACGAACCCCGCAGCCCCGCACGACAAATCTAGGATGCCGCAGGCCAAATTGCCAGAGGGGGAAGGCCCGGGGTGAACAGCTTTCGGTGAACGGGGCGGGCGTGAGGCGTTTCTGGCAGAAGAGTCTCGGCTGGATCCCGGCTCAGCGCTCCGGCTGCGCCGTCGCTTGGCCGGGACACGAAGCGCTGGGTCCCGGACCAGCGGCGCAAGACGCCGCGCCGATCCGGGACCCAGCGAAGAGTCTTCGGCATGCCCCTCGCCCGGGCATCCGCCGCAGCGATCTGTCAGGCCTCAGCCCACCGTCAGCATGATCTTGCCGATATGGGCGCTGGTCTCCATGCGGGCATGGGCCTCGCTGGCCTTCTCCAGCGGGAAGCTCTGGTCGAGCACCGGCTTCACCGTGCCGGCCGCGATAAGCGGCCACACCTTCTCGACCAGCGACGCGGCGATCGCCGCCTTCTCTGCCTTCGGCCGCGAGCGCAGGGTCGAGCCCATATGCGACAGGCGCTTGAGCATCAGCCGCATGAAGTCGATCTGCACCTTGGAGCCTTCCATGAAGGCGATCTGCACCAGCCGGGCCTGCGGCGCGGCGGCCTCGTAATTGCGGGCGATATAGGAGCCCCCGACCATGTCGAGAATGACATTCACGCCCTTGCCGCCGGTCTTTTCCTTCAGCACGGCGACGAAGTCCTCGGTCTTGTAGTCGATGGCGACATCGGCGCCGAGCTGGCGGCAGACCTCGCACTTCTCGGCGCTGCCGGCGGTGGTGAACACCGTGGCGCCAAACGCCTTGGCGAGCTGGATGGCCGTGGTGCCGATGCCGGAGGTGCCGCCATGCACGAGAAAGCGCTCGCCCGCCTTCAGCCCGGCCAGGTCGAACACATTGGTCCAGACGGTGAAGAAGGTTTCCGGCAGCGCCGCCGCCTCGACCATGGAAAGGCCGGCCGGCACCGGCAGGGCGGAGCCCTCGTCGGCGAGGCAGTACTGCGCATAGCCGCCGCCGGAAACCAGCGCGCACACCTTGTCGCCCAGCTGCCAGCGCGTCACGCCCGCGCCGAGAGCGACCACTTCGCCTGAAATTTCGAGGCCCGGAATGTCAGGCGCGCCGGGCGGCGGCGGGTAGAGCCCCTTGCGCTGCATCACATCAGGCCGGTTGACGCCGGCGGCCGCGACCTTGACGAGGATCTCGCCCGCGCCGGGCGCCGGCACCGGGCGCTGCTCGGGAACCAGGGCTTCCGGGCCGCCCGGGGTGGGCAGGCCGATGGCGGTCATGGTGGCGGGCAGCTCGGTCACGGCGTGATCCTCATCCTGTCGAATGTGATGACCGTCCTAGGTCAAGCCGCCAGCGCTGGCAACCGCCGGCAGGGGCGGCTAAACTCGCGAAAACAGCGATCCGCCGGCCGGGCGCTGATCGTGCCGGCGATCAACAGGAGCGATGCCATGGCGATCGACGACGACCTTTTTCCTGCGGTAGCGCCGGCCCTGAAGCCGGCGGGGCACCTGGTCGGCAGCGACATATCCGCCCTCTCGGAGGCCGAGATCGAGGAGCGCATCGCCCAGCTTTCCGCCGAGATCGAGCGGCTGAAGCGCACGCTGGAGGCCAAGCGCGCCTCGCGTTCCGCCGCCGAGACTTTCTTCAAGCGCTGAGGCCGGGGCGCCTTAACCCCCGGTTAAGCTTTCCAACCTATTACTGGCGGCGGTCTTTTTTGACCGCGAGTGGCCTCTGTCCACTCTGTTTGACGCATCCCTGTCTACCACTTCACGAGCCGCCCTCTGGGCGGCTCTTTTTTCATCCCCGCTATCCCCGAGCCGAATCGCTCCCCCGCCGAATCCGTCGCCGCCGACTGGACAGCGCCGCGCCGCTGCGCGACAGACTGCGGTGTCGGGCGCCGCCATGCGCCAGTGAGGGTTCGGCACGATGGGCAGCTTCCGCGAAGGTTCGGACAGAGACGGCACGCCGGACGAAGGCCCGCGCGAGACCCGTGAAGCTCCCTCGGCCGAGATGATCCGCTTCGCCGAGCGTCGGCTGGCCTCGCCCGCCTTCTTCGCGCTGTTTCAGGACGGCATGGCGCTGGTCGAGGAGACCGCCGCCTATCTCGACGGCGAGGGGCGCGCCGCCAGTGCGGCCCTCTCCCCGGGGCGTCTGGCCGCCTATGTGCAGCAGAGCATGCGGCTTTCCACCCGGCTGATGCAGCTCGCCTCCTGGCTGCTGCTGCGCCGCGCCGTCGCCGAGCGCGAGATGGCCGAGGCGACCGCCCGCCGCGAGGCCGGCAAGATCGACATCAGGGGGCCGCTGCGCGACATCGACCAGGAAGCGCTGGTGCCGGAAGCCCTGGTCGCGCTCATCCAGCGCAGCTTCGACCTGCAGCGACGCATCGCGCAGCTCGAATCGGTGCTGTCAGCGCCTTCGGCGGTGGAGAATGCCGGCCTGCGACCGAATGTCGTCGCCGGGCAGATCGGCCGCCTGCGCCGCGCCTTCGAGAACCGTTGACCGCCCCCGAGCTTCAGCTTGCGCCCGACGCCAGGCAAACGAAAACCCTCGCGCCAGGCCAGGCCTTGCGCGAGGGCGGATGCCGTTGGTTCGACAAACGCAGCGGTGGCGCGCCCCGAGGGGCGCTCCTTCCCGGCCGATCAGGCCTTGAGGAAGCCCGCGAACTTCTTCTGGAACTTGGACACGCGGCCGGCGCGGTCAAGCAGCTGGCCGGAGCCACCGGTCCAGGCCGGGTGCGAGGTCGAATCGATATCGAGCTGGAGGACGTCGCCCTCCTTGCCCCAAGTCGTCCGGGTCGTGTACTCGGTGCCGTCCGTCATCACCACCTTGATGAAGTGGTAGTCGGGATGGATGTCGCTCTTCATGGGTAGCATCCTCAGCCGCCGCAGGCCGGCCCCTCGCGGGAGCCATGCGGCGATCTACAAAACGATCCTGCCGGAAATCCGAGCGGCTCTATAACCGAGACATGCCCGTGACACAAGCCGCCTCCCCGCCTTCCCCGTCCGCTTCCACCGTCGCTTCCACGACAGCCGTGCCGGACAAGGCCGCCACGCGCCGCCCGCGCCTCAAACCGCTGATGGCGCTCTGGCCGCATTTGCTGCGCTATCGCGGCCGCGCCCTGGCGGCGCTGGCGGCGCTGCTGGTGGCGGCCATCGCCACGCTGGTGGTGCCGATCGCGGTGCGGCGGATGATCGATTTCGGTTTCGATGAAAGCCATGCCGGCTTCATCGACCGCTATTTCGCGGTCATGATCTGCGTCGTGGCGGTTCTGTCGATGGCCTCGGCCGCGCGCTATTACCTCGTCATGACGCTGGGCGAGCGCATCGTCGCCGATCTGCGCACCCAGCTGTTTTCCCATGTCCTCACCCTCGACGGCGCCTTTTATGACGGCGCCAAGTCGGGCGAGCTGATCTCGCGCCTCACCGCCGACACCACCCAGATCAAGTCCGCCGTCGGCGCCTCCGCCTCCATCGCCCTGCGCAACATCGTGCTGTTCTTCGGCGCCACGGTGATGATGGTCATCACCAGCCCCTGGCTCGCCGCCACGCTGCTCATCGCCATTCCGGTCATCGTCGCGCTGCTCATCGGCGCCGGGCGCGGGGTGCGCAAGCGCTCGCGCAGCGCGCAGGACACGCTGGCCGAGGCTTCCGCCTATGCCGCCGAGGCCATCGGCTCGGTGCGCAGCCTGCAGGCTAACACCGCCGAGGCGGCGGCCTCCAAGCTGTTCGCCGGCGAGGTGGAACACGCCTTCAATGCCGCGCGCAACGCCGTTCAGGCGCGGTCCTGGCTCACCGGAATCGGCATCTTCCTGGTCTTCGCCAGTGTGGTGGGCATCCTCTGGGCCGGCGCCAACGCCGTCCTCGCCGGTTCCATGAGCGCCGGCACGCTCGGCCAGTTCGTGCTCTACGCCGTGCTGGCGGCGAGCGGCCTCGGCCAGCTCGGCGAGGTCTGGGGCGAAATCTCGCAGGCGGCCGGCGCCACCGAGCGCATCGCCGAGTTGCTGCACGAGAAGCCCAAGGTCACGGTGCCGGCCACCCCCGTGCCGCTGCCCGCGCCGGCGCGCGGCGCCATCGCCTTCCGGGACGTGGCCTTCGCCTATCCCGCGCGGCCGGACGTGCCGGCGCTGGCCGGCGTCAGCTTCAGCGTCACCCCCGGCGAGCGCATCGCCGTGGTCGGCCCCTCGGGCGCCGGCAAGAGCACGCTGTTCCAGCTTCTGCTGCGGTTCTATGATCCCGTCGCCGGGCAGGTGCTGGTGGACGGCGTCGACATCGCCGAGGCCGATCCGCAGGCGGTGCGCGCCCGCATCGCGCTGGTGCCGCAGGATGTCGCCATCTTCGCCACCTCGATCCGCGAGAACATCCGCCTCGGCCGCCCGGATGCCAGCGACGCCGAGGTGGAGGAAGCCGGCCGGCTCGCCCGCGCCGACGAGTTCGTCGCCCGCCTGCCCGAGGGCTGGGAGACCCCTGTGGGCGAGCGCGGGGTGACGCTGTCAGGCGGCCAGCGCCAGCGCCTCGCCATCGCCCGTGCCATTTTGCGGCAGGCGCCCATCCTGCTGCTCGACGAGGCCACCTCGGCGCTGGACGCCGAAAGCGAGACGCTGGTGCAGCAGGCGCTCGATCTCTCCATGCAGGGCCGCACCACGCTGGTCATCGCCCACCGCCTGGCGACGGTGCTGTCGGCCGATCGCATCCTGGTGATGGAGGGCGGGCGTATCGTCGAGGAGGGCACCCATGCCAGCCTGGTCGGTCGTGGCGGGCTCTATGCGCGGCTAGCGGCGCTGCAGTTCGGCGAGGTGAATGGCGGGAGGTAGCCGCGCCGCGTCGGCCTGACCGGCCGCATCGGCCTGACACTCCACCTCATCGGCCTTAAACTTGGCCTCATCGGCCTAACGCTTCACCCGACGCTCCATCCGCAGCGTCGGGCGGCCGGAGGTGGCGTTGACGCCGTGTCCCACCACGGTGAAGCCGGCCTTCTGGTAAAACCGCACCGCGCGCTCGTTCTGCTCGTTAACGTCGAGCACGAGATGGCGCGGCGAGCGGGCCGCAGCGGCAGCAACCAGCCGGCTCGCCACCCCGGCGCCCCAATGGTCGGGATGCACCACGAGCTGGTCGACGTAACCCGTTGTCGGATCAACTGAAACGAAGCCGAGCAGCGCCCCCGGCATGCCGCCCTCTCCCGGCGCCAGCGCCAGATCGATCGCGGCGCCCTCGTCGATCAGCGTGCCGATGCGGTGGCACAGCCAGCCGCGCCGGGCCTCGAAGTCGATTT
Source organism: Xanthobacteraceae bacterium 501b (assembly GCA_000378025.1). Classification (GTDB taxonomy): domain Bacteria; phylum Pseudomonadota; class Alphaproteobacteria; order Rhizobiales; family Xanthobacteraceae; genus Ancylobacter. The sequence continues at coordinate 4,940,180 of KB899087.1, read as the reverse complement.
CCGGCAACGCCTCCTGCCACGCCTCGACCCATAGATCGGTCATGCCAGGCATGTGGCTCCAGTCGAACGGAGCCAGCAGGGTGGCGCGGTCCTCGCTCATCGCTGTGGGCTCATCGCTCGGTCAGCTTGAGTTCGATGCGGCGGTTGCGGGCGCGGGCCTCGTCGTCGCTACCGGAATCGATCGGCTGGTATTCGCCGAAGCCGGCGGCGACAAGATGTTGCGGCGACACGCCTTTTTGCGCGAGATACTGCACCACCGCGATGGCACGCGCCGCCGAAAGCTCCCAGTTCGAGGGATAGAGCGGGGTCGAGATTGGCCGGTCGTCGGTGTGCCCGTCGACGCGCAGCACCCAGGGGAGATCGGCAGGAATCTGTTTTTCCAGCTCGATTAAGGCGGTAGCGAGCTTGTCGAGCGCCGGCAGCGCGTCGCCGCGCAACTGCGCGGCGGCCCGGTCGAAGAAGATTTCCGATTGGAAGACAAAGCGGTCGCCCACCACCCGCACATCCGGCCGGTCGCCGAGAATGGCGCGCAGCCGGCCGAAGAAGTCCGAGCGGTAGCGCGTCAATTCCTGCACCCGCTGGGCGAGGGCGACATTCAGTCGTCGGCCGAGATCAGCGAGGCGCGACTGGCTTTCCTTGTCCTTCTGGTCGGAAATGTTCAGCGCCTCCTCCAGCGCCGCGATCTGCCGGCGAAGGGCGGCGATCTGCTGGTTGAGGATGGCGATCTGGGCCGCGGCCTGGGCAGCGGCATCCTTCTCCTGACCAAGGGCCCGGGCAAGTTCGGCGCTGCGGCTTTCGGCGGCGGCGATTTCCTCGGGGCCGGCGACGGCGATCGCCGCCTCCCGCAGCACGTCGCGCTCCTGCTCCAGCCGCAGCAGGCTGGCGCGCAACGCGCCCATCTGGCTGTCGGTCTCGGCGTCGCTCGCCCGCTCCAGCGCCAGCAGGTCGGTCAGCTCGCGGATCTGCGCCTGCAGCCGCGCCATGGCATCGTCCTTGGAGCCGATCTCCTGAGTCAGCACGAATTGTGCGAGCACGAAGACCGACAGCAGGAAGACAAAAACCAGCAGCAGCGTCGACAGCGCGTCGACGAAGCCGGGCCAGTAGTCGATGTGGCGCTCGCCACGGCGGGAACGTCCCAGGGCCATCAGGCGCTCTCGCGATCCGACTTGGTTTCAGCGATGCGCTCCAGCAAGCGCTTGATGTCGCGCTGCTGCTCGGCCTGCGCCTCGACCCAGTCACGGACCATCTGCTGCTCGCTGCGCATGTGCTGCACCAGGCCCTGGAGGCTCTCGGCAAGATGCGCCATGGCGGTGGTGACGCGCTGCGAACCGGCCTCCGTCATGGTGCGCTCAAGCCGCGCAATCGCGGCGGACAGATCGCTGAAATCAGGCACCGGCGCAGGCGGCGGCGGCAAGGGCAGCGGCAGCGGACCGATCGGCGCCGCATGGGACGGCACGGGGACCGGCCCCCGGGCGCGAGCCGCCTCCGTGCCGAGATCCTCGACCGTGGTGGAGAGCCAGTCTTCGAGGTCGATATAGAAGCGGTTCTGCGCCTGCCCGGCCTGAAGGTCTAGAAAGCCGAGCACCAGCGAACCGGCGAGGCCGAACAGCGAGGAGGAAAAGGCGATGCCCATGCCGCCCAGCGGCGCGGCGAGACCGGTCTTCAGCGTGTCGAGGACCGAGGCCGATTCCGGCCCGACATCGAGCGAACTGATGACGCCGGCAATGGAGCTGACGGTTTCCAGCAGGCCCCAGAAGGTGCCGAGCAGGCCGAGAAAGACGAGCAGACCGGTGAGGTAGCGGAGCAGGTCGCGCGCCTCATCGAGGCGGGTCCCGATGGATTCGAGGATGCCGCGCATCGTCGCCTGCGAGATCGACATGCGCCCGACCCGGTCGCCGAGCAGCGCCGCCATCGGCGCCAGCAGCACCGGCGCCTGCCGCACTTCGAGGCCCGGATCAGCAATGCGGAAGCTGTTCACCCATTCGACTTCCGGCAGCAGACGCAACACCTGGCGGAAGGCGAAGATGATGCCGATCAGCAGAACACCGAAGATGACGCCGTTCAGACCGGGATTGTTGAGAAAGGCACGCCAGATCGGCTCGTGCAGAATGGAGGCCAGCGCCACGCACAGCAGGATAAACACGAACATCCGCACCAGAAAGATGCGGGGCGATGACAATTTATGAAAAGAATCCGTAGCGCTCATACCCTCGGCCGTCCCCGTGAAGGACGGCGATGGCCCGAAAAGACCGCCCTTCGGGCCGGACTATGCCACAGACGCACGGAAAAGGAACGCCGCAGAACCCAGATCAGCCCGCGCCATCTCTTTACCGTTACGGCTTTCTCTACGCCTTGCTTACGAGCGTCAGAAGGTCGCGGCGCACCGTATCATTGCCAACGATGATGTCGCCCTTGGCCAACATCTTGTCGCCGCCGTCGAGGTCCGAGACATAGCCGCCCGCCTCGCGCACCAGCACGATTCCTGCCGCCATGTCCCAGGGGCTGAGCCCCCGCTCCCAGAAGGCGTCGAAGCGGCCGGCGGCCACCCAGGCAAGGTCGAGCGCGGCGGTGCCGGTGCGGCGCAGGCCCGCCACCTTCGGGGCAATGGTCGCATATTCACGGCCAAACTGCGCGAAGTCGCCGCGCCCCATATGCGGCAGGCCGCAGCACACCACGGCATCGGCGAGGTTGCGCCGGGCGGCCACGCGGATGCGCCGATCATTCATGAAGGCGCCAGCGCCCTTCTCGGCAACGAAAAGCTCGTCCGTGACAGGGTTGTAGATCACCCCAGCCACCGGCACCCCGTCGCGCGCCAGCGCCAGCGAGACACAGAACAGCGGAATGCCGTGCAGGAAGTTCGTGGTGCCGTCGAGCGGATCGATGATCCACCGATGGCTCTCATCGGTCCCATCGACCTCCCCGCTCTCCTCCATGATGAAGCCATAACTCGGCCGCGCCTTGGTCAGCTCGTCCTGGAGGATGCGCTCGGCCTTGCGGTCGGCGTTGGAGACGAAATTGGCCGGCCCCTTGAGCGACACCTGCAGGTTCTCGACCTCTCCGAAATCACGGATCAGGGAGCGGCCAGCCTTGCGGACGGCCTGGACCATGACGGTCATCAGGGGAGTACGGATCATGTCAAATTCCAGATGAAGCGCGATCGGGAGCCAGAGAACGGCCTGCTCCTGTGCGCCGCGCGGCGAACCGCGTCAAGCCCGCCGCGCCCGCCACCCGCGACACAGCTGCGAAAGGCGGCGGACGGCAACCCGCGCCGCCGCAAGGGTCTTCAGCCCATGCCCACCCCGCCGGACGGACTGGTGCCCAGCTCCCGGGTCAGCCGCTCCAGCCGCTCGGCTGCGGAGGCGACGCTGCGCGCCAGCCGTGCCTCGGTCTCACCAAGCCGCTGGGTCGCGGCGCTGCGGGCGACGCGTTCGGTCGCCGCCTCCTGCTCCACCGCTTTGAGGCGCCGGCGCGCCTCGCTCAGTTCATCGGCGATGGTGATGGCGGCCATGATGCTCAGGCGCTGGTCGCCGATCTCGCCAAAGGCGACGCGCAGCTGGTCGATGCGCGCATCGACTTCTTCCCCAAGCCCGCTGAGATGGTCTTCCTGGCCGTCGTCGCAGGCCATGCGATAGGCGCGCCCGCCAATGCTGATGGTCACATAGGCCATTGCCGCCCCTTAGCGTTCCTGCGCGGCGAGCACCGCGCGAATGGTTTCCATGGCGCTGCCGAGGCGGCGTGCTACCTCGTCATTGGCGGTATCGAGGCGGTCGGCCCGCGCTTGCGCGCCGTCGAGAGCGTCGGCGAGACGCGAACGGTCGGCCCCGAGCACGTGCAGCTGCTGGGCGAGCGCGGCCTCCTGCCGCTCCACCTCCAGCCGGCGCTCGATCGCGCCTTCGAGAGCATCGACCGCACTGTCAAAGCGCCGAAGCGCCGCTTCCAATACGCTCGTCGGTTCGCCCGCCTCAGGCGCGTTCATGACGTCTCCGTTCTTTCGCCCGGCGAGGGCAGCAAGCAGGGGCCTTCATCGAAGGTGGGGAAGGCGACATCTCCGGCCCCTCGTCAAGCGATTCATCGCCGAACGATTCCGGCGATATTGAGCCTGCGGGCGGAAACCGCGTCAACTAACGCGCATGGGGATCGAACTGCCCACATCTTCGCGCCCGGGCCGACGGCGTTGGCAAGGCCGAGGGAGCGGACAAACCCTCTTACGCGCCCTGCGTCACACGCCTGTCTTTGACAGCGGGCCCGGTGATGCTATCACTCGCCGGCCCCCGCCCGCATGCTGAGCTGGCCCGCCCGGGAGCAACGCCGCCCGGCCTGCGGCCTCGAAACGTCGCGCCCTGACACAGCAACCCATCTGCCTCGGAGACATCCGTCCTCATGTCAAATCGCGAGAAGCACGATCGCATGGCCAATGCCATTCGGGCACTGGCCATGGATGCCGTCGAAGCCGCCAATTCCGGCCATCCGGGCATGCCCATGGGAATGGCGGACGTCGCCACCGTCCTGTTCGGCAAGGTGTTGAAATACGACCCGACCGATCCGCACTGGCCGGACCGCGACCGCTTCATCCTCTCCGCCGGCCACGGCTCGATGCTCATCTACGCCCTGCTCTACCTCACGGGCTATGAGGGCATGTCGATCGACGACATCAAGAATTTCCGCCAGCTCGGCTCGCGCACGCCCGGCCACCCGGAATATGGCCATACGGTTGGCATCGAGACCACCACTGGCCCGCTCGGCCAGGGCCTCGCCAACTCAGTCGGCTTCGCGCTCGGTGAGCGCATGCTCGCCGCCCAGTTCGGCGCCGATCTGGTCGACCACCACACCTATGTCATCTGCGGCGATGGCTGCCTGATGGAAGGCATCTCGGAGGAGGCGATCGAGATCGCCGGCCGGCAGAAGCTGAACAAGCTCACCGTGCTGTGGGACGACAACCACATCACCATCGACGGCTCGACCGCGCTCTCGGTTGCGACCGACCAGCTCGCCCGCTTCGAGGCCTCGGGCTGGCACGCGACCCGCGTCGACGGCCATGACCCGGACGCCATCCTTGCCGCGTTGGAGGCCGCCAAGACCAGCGACAAGCCGACGCTGATCGCCTGCCACACCACCATCGGCTACGGCGCGCCCAACAAGGGCGGTACCAACGCCGTTCACGGCGCGCCGCTCGGTGCGGCCGAGATCGCCGCTGCCCGCGCCTTCCTGAACTGGGAGTACGAGCCCTTCGTCATCCCCAGCGACGTGCTCGACGCCTGGCGCCTCGCCGGCCTGCGCTCGCGCCAGGCGCACAAGAACTGGAACCAGCGGCTAAACGAGGTAGATGTCGAGCGGCGCGGCGAGTTCGAGCGCCGCGTCCGCGGCGACCTTCCCTCCAAGCTGGGCGAGACGATCGCCGCGGTCATCGCCAAGGCCCGCGCCGATGGCGGGGCCGTGGCCACCCGCAAATCCTCCGAGATCGTGCTGGAGGCCCTCACGGCGGCGCTGCCGGAGATGGTGGGCGGCTCCGCCGACCTCACCCACTCCAACAACACCAAGACCAAGGCCACCTCGGTCTATGTCGAGCCGCCGAAATATGACGGCCGCTATATCAACTGGGGCATCCGCGAGCACGGCATGGCGGCGGCGATGAACGGCATCGCCCTGCATGGCGGCTTCATCCCCTATGGCGGCACCTTCCTCGTCTTCTCCGACTATTGCCGCCCCTCCATCCGCCTTGCGGCGCTGATGGGCGTGCGCGTGGTCTATGTGTTCACGCATGATTCGATCGGCGTGGGCGAGGACGGCCCGACCCACCAGCCGGTCGAGCAGATCGCGGCGCTGCGTGCCATTCCGAACCTCCTCGTTTTCCGCCCCTGCGACACGGTGGAAACGGCGGAGGCCTGGAAGCTGGCGCTGGAGCACAAGACCGGCCCGAGCGTGATGGCGCTGACCCGCCAGAACCTGCCGCTGCTGCGCACCGACGACAGCGAGCGCTGCCTCACGGCGCGCGGTGCCTATGAGCTGGCCTCCGCCTCCGACGAGGCGCAGGTCACGCTGTTCGCCTCCGGCTCGGAAGTCTCGCTGGTGATGAAGGCCCGCGAGCAGCTGGAAGCGCAGGGCGTGGCGACCCGCGTCGTCTCCGTGCCGTGCTTCGAGCTGTTCCTGAACCAGCCCGAGGAAAGCCGCCGTCAGGTGGTGGGCTCGGCTCCGGTCAAGATCGCGGTCGAAGCGCTGATCCGCCAGGGTTGGGACGAGATCGTCGGCTCCGACGCCGCCTTTGTCGGCATGCGGGGCTTCGGCGCCTCCGGCCCGGCCCCCGAGGTGTTCGCCCATTTCGGCATCACCGTGGAAGCCGTGGTGGCGACCGCGCTCAGCCGTCTCAAGCGCTGAAGCCGCCTTACAAGCTATGCGGCTGGCGCATGCACAATGCGCCAGCCCTGCGCCCAGCAAGCAGCGTCAAAAGAGCGACTGGTGTCCTGGCAATCGCCGCGCTATGAGGCCCTCGCGCGGATCGTGATGATAAAGCTTACCTGGGGATTAAACGCATGACGCTCAAGGTTGCCATCAACGGCTTTGGACGCATCGGTCGCAATGTGCTGCGGGCCATCATCGAGTCCGGGCGCACCGATATCGAAGTCGTCGCCATCAATGATCTCGGCCCGGTCGAGACCAATGCCCACCTTTTCCGCTTCGACAGCGTCCATGGCCGCTTCAACGGCACGGTGACGGTCGACGGCGACACGATCGATGTCGGCCGCGGCCCGATCAAGGTGACGGCGGTGCGCAATCCGGCCGAGCTGCCGCACACGGCGCTCGGCGTCGACGTGGCGCTGGAATGCACCGGCATCTTCACCGCGCGCGACAAGGCCGCCGCGCATCTGACCGCCGGCGCCAAGCGCGTGCTGGTTTCCGCGCCAGCGGAAGGCGCCGACCTGACGGTGGTCTTCGGCGTCAACCACGACAAGCTGACCAAGGATCACCTGGTCGTCTCCAACGCCTCCTGCACCACCAATTGCCTCGCGCCGGTGGCCAAGGTGCTGAACGACGCCGTCGGCATCGACCACGGCTTCATGACGACGATCCATTCCTACACCGGCGACCAGCCGACGCTGGACACCATGCACAAGGATCTCTACCGCGCCCGCGCTGCGGCGCTGTCGATGATCCCGACCACGACGGGCGCCGCCAAGGCCGTCGGCCTCGTGCTGCCCGAGCTTGCCGGCCGGCTGGATGGCACTTCGATCCGCGTGCCGACCCCGAATGTCTCGGTCGTCGATTTCAAGTTCGTCGCCAAGAAGAAGGTGACGAAGGAGGAGATCAACGAGGCGATCAAGGCCGCCGCCACCAGCGGTCCGCTCAAGGGCATCCTCGGCTTCACCGACCAGCCGAACGTCTCCACCGACTTCAACCACGACCCCCATTCCTCGATCTTCCATCTCGACCAGACCAAGGTGCTGGAAGGCAATTTCGTCCGGGTACTGTCCTGGTACGACAATGAATGGGGCTTCTCGAACCGCATGTCCGACACGGCGGTCGCCCTCGGAAAGCTGATCTGAACATTCGGCCCGGCCGGGCCTCCCGCCAAGGAGGTCCGGCCGTTTCGCATCCAAGATCAACAATCCAAGGGAGAAGACCATGAGCGAGGCCTCCGCCTTTCGCATCCTCGACGACGCCGACGTCGCCAATAAGCGCGTGCTCGTGCGCGTCGATCTTAACGTGCCGGTCGACAATGGCCGCGTCACTGACGACACCCGCATCCAGGCCGTGCTGCCCACAATCCGCGAGATTTCCGACAAGGGCGGCAAAGTGATCCTGCTTGCCCATTTCGGACGCCCCAAGGGCGAAGACCCGGCGCTGTCGCTGGGCTTCATCGCCCAAGAGGTGGCGAGCCGGCTCGGCAAGCCCGTCGCCTTCGCCCCCGCCACTATCGGCCCTGTGGCCGAGGCGGCTGTCGCCAAGCTGCAGCCCGGCGACGTGCTGCTGCTGGAAAATACCCGTTTCGACAAGCGCGAAGAAAAGAACGACCCGGACTTCGTGGCGGCCCTGGCCGGCCTTGGCGAACTCTATGTCAACGACGCCTTCGCCACCGCCCATCGCGCCCATGCCTCCACCGAGGGTCTCGCCCACAAGCTGCCGGCCTTTGCCGGACGCTGCATGCAGGAAGAGATCGAGGCGCTGGCAAAGGCGCTGGAGAAGCCGGAACGCCCGGTGCTCGCCGTCGTCGGCGGCGCCAAGGTCTCCTCCAAGCTCGACCTGCTGGGCAATCTCGTCGCCAAGGTCGATATTCTGGTGATCGGCGGCGGCATGGCGAACACCTTCCTTGCCGCACAGGGCAAGGATGTCGGCAAGTCGCTGTGCGAACACGATCTGGCCGGCACCGCGCTGGAAATCCTCGACAAGGCAAAGGCCGCCGGCTGCGAGATCGTGCTGCCGGTCGACGCACTCGCCGCCACCGAGTTCAAGGCCAACGCGCCGCACCGCGTCGCCTCGGTCGATGACATCAAGCCGGACGAGATGATGCTCGACGCCGGCCCGGCCTCGGTCGAAAACGTCGTCGCCCGGCTGAAAGGCGCGAAGACCATTGTCTGGAACGGACCCTTCGGCGCGTTCGAACTGCCGCCTTTCGACACCGCGACGGTGGCGGTTGCGCAGGCTGCGGCGGAACTCACCGACGCCGGCGGACTTCTTTCGGTAGCGGGCGGCGGCGACACGGTGGCCGCCCTCAACCATGCCGGGGTGGCGGACCGCTTCACCTATGTGTCGACGGCGGGCGGCGCCTTCCTCGAATGGCTTGAGGGCAAGCCCCTGCCGGGCGTCGAAGCCCTGAGACGTTGAACGACGCCTGGGCGGCGCGGTCCTGTCATTCAGGATCGCGCCGCCCAGTGCTAGTATCCGACAGGTCCGGCCCCGCGTTCGATCCGGTCGCGGTGCCGGACGGTCAGTTTCGCGCGGGAGAGAGAGACATGACGGCAAGCCTCGAAGAGGTTGCGTATAAGCTAGCGGCGGGTGGCAAGGGCCTGCTGGCGGCGGATGAGAGCGCCAGCACCATCAAGAAGCGCTTCGATGCGATCGGCGTCGAATCGACGGAAGAGAACCGGCGCGATTATCGCGAGATGCTGTTCCGCTCCGAGGCGATGACGCAGTACATCTCCGGCGTTATCCTGTTCGACGAAACCATCCGGCAGAAGGCCAAGGACGGCACGCCGCTGGTATCGCTCATCGAGGCTGCCGGCTCGATCCCCGGCATCAAGGTCGATCTCGGCGCCCACGCGCAGCCGGGTTGCCCCGGCGAGACCATCACCGAGGGGCTCGACGGCCTCGCCGGCCGCTTCAAGGAATATTACGACCTCGGCGCCCGCTTCGCGAAGTGGCGTGCGGTGATCGATATCGGCCAGCACATTCCCAGCTACACCTCGATCCTCGCCAATGCGCAGGCGCTCGCCCGCTATGCCGCCCTGGCGCAGGCGGCCGGCATCGTGCCGATCGTCGAGCCGGAAGTCCTGATGGATGGCGATCACGACATCGACCGCTGCTACGACGTGACCGAATGGGTGCTGAAGGAAGTGTTCCAGCAGCTCTTCTATGGCCGCGTGAAGCTTGAAGGCATGGTGCTGAAGCCGAACATGGTCATCGCCGGCCGCAAGGCGCAGAAGCAGGCCTCGGTCGAGGAAGTGGCGGCCAAGACCGTGCGCTGCCTCAAGAACTGCGTGCCGAGCGCCGTCCCCGGCGTCGCCTTCCTCTCCGGCGGCCAGTCGGACGAGGAGGCCACCGCCCATCTCGACGCCATGATCCGCGGCGGCGGGCTGCCGTGGAACCTCACCTTCTCCTATGGCCGCGCCCTCCAGGCCGCGCCGCAGAAGGCCTGGTCCGGCAAGCCGGAGAACATCGCTGCCGGCCAAGCGGCCTTCACGCACCGCTCCCGGATGAACTATCTCGCCGCGCTGGGCCAGTGGACGCCCGAGAGTGAACAGCAGAAGGCCGCCTGATCGGCCACTCTTCTCGGCAATGCAAGACGCCGCCGCAGGGCGGCGTCTTTGTTTTGTCGGCTTATATTCGACAGATCAGATTTTCATCCCATCTTGACCTTGCGCAAGGTGCGGACGGCACGAGCCTCTAACCTTGCATCACGGCATGGGAGAGACGCGCGTGCGACACAATCTCAAGACGAGCCTTACCCCCGACGGCTTCGAGGCGCATGGCCTCGCCCATCCCTCCGCCCGCGCCGGCGAGCCATTGCCGAGCCCGGTCAAGCTCGACATCCGCTATGTCGGCTTCCGCTTCGGCGCCACGCCGGCGCTGCACGACATTTCCTTCCCCATCACGCCAACCGCGTGACGGCACTGATCGGCCCTTCCGGCTGCGGCAAGTCCACGCTGGTGCGGGTGCTCAACCGCATGGCTGACCTCTACGAGGACCAGCATGTTGAGGGACAGGTGCTGCTCGACGGGCAGGACATTCTCGGCCCCGATGTGGACGTGCTGACGCTGCGCCGGCGGGTCGGCATGGTCACGCAGAAGCCCTCCCCTTTTCCGATGTCGATCTATGACAATGTCGCGATCGGCATGCGGCTCAACGAGGAGCTGACCAAAACTCAGCTCGACCAGCGTGTGGAGGACGCCCTGCGCCGCGCGGCGCTGTGGGAGGAAGTTGGCGGCCTGCTCGACCATTCCGCCCTCAGCCTGTCGGGTGGCCAACAGCAGTGCCTGTGCCTCGCCCGCACCATGGCGGTGCGCCCGGAAGTGATCCTGCTCGACGAACCCTGCTCGGCGCTCGACCCGATATCGACCGCCAAGATCGAGGAGAAGATGGAGGAGCTCAAGAGCGTGAGCACTCTCGTCATCATCACCCACAACCTCCAGCAGGCGGCCCGGATCGCCGATTACACGGCCTTCCTCTATCTCGGCGAACTGGTCGAATTCGGCCCGACCGCGCGCCTGTTCACCGAGCCGCGCGAGGAACGCCCCCTGAGTTACGTCTCCGGCCGGATGGGCTGAGCAGCGCCCTCCCTCCGCGGCAAAAAAATCCCCGGCACTAGGCCGGGGATGACGTGTCGCTATATAAACAATCCGACTTCAGCGGCGCCCGCCGCCAAAGCCTCCGCCGAAGCCTCCCCGGAAGCCGCCGCCTCCACCAAAATCGTCGTGGAAGCCACCGCCATAGCCGCCACCATAATGGTCTCCGCCGCCGAAACCGTCATAGCCCCCGGCCCGGGCGAAGCTGTCGGCGCGCTGGTCACCATAGCCCTGATATTGGCGCTGCTGGTCCAGCCGACCCATCTGGTCGGCATCGGTGTTGGCCTTCCATCCGTCGATGGACTGGCTTTGCCAGCCATTATTGGCGTCGTACTGGTGAATCGAGCCGTCATGGTCGGTATAGACGTTGCCGTTGTTCCAGGCCACGCCATTGCCGGTCTTGGCATTGCCAGCGACGCCGCGGCTGTCGACGCTGACGTGGCCGTCATTATCGACAACCCCTGTCTCCGACGCATGGCCGACACCTGTCGTCGGGTTGTAGCCCGCCGATTCGCGGCCGGCGACGGCGTTACCGGTATAGGCATTGCCCGCCACCCCGGCGCGCGCCTCGCCATGGGCGCCCGTGTAGGGGTTGAAGAAGGCGGCCGAGCGCCCGGCGGCATAATTGCCGGTCCAGGGGTTGAAGGCGGCGCCGGAGCGGCCGGCGAAATCGGTGCCCCAGCCGGTCACGCCATGGACCGCGTTAGCGCCCCAGGCGGTGCCATAGGGGCCGACACCCCAGGCGTGATCCCAGGTCGCCGCGCCGCCCCAGGCGCCATAGATGTTGGTGCGGGCAATGTCGACACCCGCCCAGGGACCGCCCCAGGGGCCGGGCCGCCAATACGGACCCCACCAGGGATACATCGCGCCCCAGCCGAAGGCAGCGTCGTAGCCGAAGCCGAAGCCGTCGGTCCAGGCGAAGGCGGCGTCATAGCCATAGGTGGCGGGGCAGCCATACCAATAGGTGCCGATATAGCCGACGCAATTGTAGCCGGTGCCATAGACCACCGTGCCACCCGGCTCGATCACCACGCCCATATAGCCGGGCGTGTAGCCAACCGTGACGACATCGGCCGTCGAGGCGTAGACGCGGACATAGGTGACGTAGTGCAGCGGCGAGGACACCGGGATGGTGTAGATCGCGTCCGGCACCACGTCCGCGACCAGCCACGGGCCGGTCGGTGTCGCCGAGACGAACCAGGCCCCCTGGAACAGCGCATAATAGCGCGCCGGGTCAAGCTGGATCACCGGCGTGCGGGTGTTCACCGCTGAGGACAGGATAGTGCCCTTGATCGGTTCGAATTTCGGCGACCCGCCATCATATTTGATGGTGAGCTGCGTATCGCGCTTGATGGTGGCGGTCTGGGGCACGGTGGCGGCAATCGCCGCCTCCTTCGCCTGCGGCGTGCCGGGCACCGCGACCAGCGCATTCGCCGCCGGGTCGGTCGGCGAAATCTTGGCAAAGCCGGCGGGCAGGCTGGTGCCGGGCACGAAGCTCCATGGGCCATTGAAACCAGCGGCGCGGAACCAGCGGCCCGAGATCAGCACATAATACTGGTTGCTGTCGGGATCGAGGATGATCGCGTGGTCGGCATTGCTCACGCGCAACAGCGAGGTGCCGCCCACCGGCGTCATCTGCGGCGCACCGGCTGTGATGACGAGCTCGGTCGGCGTGGTGGAGACGAGGATCGCCGGGGGCGTCGCCGGCTTCTGCCCATTGGCAGGCAGCATGGTCTGCGCCGGCTCCTCATAGGTCGCCGTGCTGCCGGCGGCCTCCAGCGATGGGTCCGGCTGAGCGGTAACGGTCCATGGCCCCGCAATGGCCGGCGCCTGGTACCAGGTGCCGGCGGCCTGAAGGTGATAGAGGCCGGCGCCGTCGACCAGCATCAGCGGCTGGGTGTTGACGATCCGCTGGAAGCCCGGCACCCCGTCCACCGGCCGCGGCACCGGCTGGCCGGCAACCAGCACGAGCAGGGTAGGCTTGTCCGCGAAGATGATGCGCGGGGGCGTGTTCTCCACCGGCTGGGTCATCTCCTTGTCCAGTTGCTTGGTCGCGGCATAGCTGGTCATCAGATGATCAAGGGCGAAGGTCATGCCCTGCGGCGAGATGCGCGACTGCAGCGCGTTCAGCAGCACCGCATCCTGCGAGGAATCGGTCGGCAAATCGACCGAGGTGATGCGGATATTGCTCAGTTGCGCCAGCTTGGACGGCTTGTCGATCGCCACACGCGCGGTGAAGCGGGCGAGGCCATAGGTCGGGCCGGCGGCGGGCGTGGTGGAAGAGGCGCCATTGGCGTCGGGCTTCGGACCGATGGCGACAGCGGCGCGGCCGGAGATCTGGTCCCCGTTCCATTGCTCGATCATCGGCTGATAGACCTGCAGCAGCTTGTCGCCGAGGTCGAAGCTGCGCGGCCAGGCCAGCGCTGGCGGAATGGCGGAAGCCGGGCCGGCCGTGGCCGCCGCCGCCGGAGCGGCCGGCTGCTGCGCGAGAGCCGGCGTAACGCTTATGGCGAGAACCGCCGCAAGTGCGGCGATGGGATGAGGATGATGGCGCATGTTTCCCCCAACGGGCAGCAACGATCCGGCGACAGGCCGGGCGATGGCGCCCAGCCAACCAATATCACCGCCATTGTGCGCCGATAAGACTGGCCCGGGCCTGACGCGAAATGACGGGAGGAGAGAACGCCGTTAAAATGTTACCGCATTAAGGCGGAGAGATGCTCTCCCTCCTTCCAGGCCCATCACTGGACCGCCGAGGGGCACGCGCGCTAGACAGACTGGCGCGCGTGCCGTGCTTTCGCCGCCATCCTGCACGATGGCTTCCCCATGGCTCGTCACAAGACTGTTCCCTGATGGCTCGTTCCTCCTCCCGCTCCGATTCCACGCCGGCTCGACCGGCGCCCCGCCTCTATGTACTCGTGCCGTCCCTCGCCGATCCGGCCGGCATCGCGGCGCAGGCCGAGGCGCTCCGCCAGGCCGCTCAGGAGGTCGACATCGCGGCCGTGCTTCTGCGCCCCCTCGATGGCGCGGCGGCACAGGCTATGGGGCCTCTGCTCGATGCCTGCCACGCCATCGGCGCCGCCGGGCTTCTTGAGGGCAACGTCGCGCTCGTTGCCACTCTTGGAGCCGACGGCGCCCATTTCGACGACGCTTCGGCGCTGAAAAGTGCCGCGCCGACGCTGCGTCCCGACGGCATCGCTGGCGCAGGAGCGCTGCGCACCAAGCACGACGCGATGACGGCGGCGGAGAACGGTGCCGATTATGTGATGTTCGGCGAGCCGGACGCCGAAGGGCGCCGCCCGCCCTTCGAGGCGACGCTGGAGCGCATCGACTGGTGGGCGCAGGTCTTCGAGCCGCCCTGCGTTGGCTATGCGCGCACGCTTGACGAGGTGACGGCGCTTGTCGCTGCCGGAGCCGACTTCGTGGCCGTCGATACGCTGGTCTTCGAGGCGCCGCGCGACGGTGCCCGGGCGCTCGCCGAGCGGCTGGCCGCCATCGGGGACGCTTCCTAATGCGGCCGCCGCGCGCGCCCGGCCGATCCCTGGCCTTCCCGGCCGGCGCGCTGCTGGCGTGTCTGGCGTGGACCGCCCCGGCGGGCGCGGCACAGGCGCAGTCCGCGACCGAGACGGCGCCCGGCGCAGCCAAACGCGCCGCACCGAATCCTCCCGGCCCCAGGCTGGGCACGCCGAGCACCCAGGCCCCGCTGGGCGTCGATCCCGACCCCGCTTTCACCGCCTATCAGCGCGGCCGCTACCGCACGGCACTCGATCTCGCCGTCAGCCGGGCCAATGCGCAGGGCGACGCCGTCTCCATGGTGCTCGCGGCGGAGTTGCTCTCCCAGGGTTATGGTGTGCGACAGGACCCGACAGCGGCGCGCAAATGGTACGAAGCGGCGGCGGCGAAGGGCAATCCTGACGCGCTTTTCACCCTTGGCGCGATTCTCATGGCCTCCGCCTCGACCTCCAACAAAGACCAGGCGGTCGACTTCTTCCGCCGGGCCGCCGAAAGCGGAAACGCGCGCGCCGCCTATAATCTCGGGCTCGTCTATCTCCAGGGGCAGGTGGCGCCGAAGGAGCCGGCCATCGCTGCCGAATGGTTCAAGCGCGGGGCTGAGAGAGACCAGCCGGATGCCCTTTATGCGCTGGCGACACTCTATCGCGACGGCAATGGCGTGCCGCGCGACCCTGTCGAGTCGGCGCGGCTGCTCCAGCGCGCCAGTGAGGTCGGCAACGACGTCGCCACCACGGAGCTCGCCATCGTGGTCTTCAACGGCACGGGCGTGCCGAAGGATGAGGAGCGCGCGGCCGCGCTTTTCCGCAAGGCGGCGCTGCAGGGAAACACCATCGCGCAGAACCGCTATGCCCGTATCCTGTCCGCCGGGCGGGGCGCTCCCAAGGACGTGATTGCCGCCGCCGCCTGGCACCTTGCCGCCAAGGCGCAGAACCTCGACGACCCGATGCTCGACAAGCTGGTTGCCTCGCTCACGCCCGAACAGCGGGCGCAGGCGCAGACACTCGTCAAGCCGTGGGCGCCCGCCCCGGCCTATTAGCCATGCTTCGCGGTTTTGATCGCGACCCGAATTCGGGGACAGGCGCCCTCTTTCCGCGCCGACGCCGGCTCAGGGTGGGGAGTTCCCGCCTTGCTCATGCCGCCGGGCACCGTTACTCATCGTGACGCTTCGCCGTCGGGAGCCCGCGGCGCGGCGTTCAAGGCAGCCTTCTGGGGATTTCGTTTGCTCATTGTTCGTCCAGTGCCGTCGCGGGGAACGCCGCGTCTTCCCTCCCGCCGGCCGGCCGTCGCCCGGGCGTTCGCGGTGGCGGCGGCGCTGCTGTTCGCGATGCTCGCTCTGGGCATGCCAGGCGCCCGCGCGCTGGAGGCCGTGGCCATCCGGCTCGATGCCCCGGTCGTCGACCTCGCCCCCGCCATTGAGCGCCGCACCAGCGACACGGACCGCATCCAGGTTTCCACCGTGCCGGGCGCCGACGGCATCGTGCGCCGCATCGAAGTGCGCTCGGTGGCGACGGGGCCGAATGGCAGCAAATGGGCGGTGTTTGCCCTCGCCAACAACACCGATGAACAGGTCGACCGGCTGATCGTCGCCCCGCATTATCGCATGGTGGGCTCGGGCGTGTTCTGGCCGGACCTCGGCAATCGCCGCATCCTCAACGTGACGACGAGCCAGGGCTTCCGCCCGGAGCTGCAGAACGCGCCGGATGCCGATGTGTTCTTCCTCACCCTCGACCCCGGCACCACGGTAACGCTGGTGGCCGAGCTTGGCGATGGCGGGCTGCCACAGCTCTATCTGTGGGAGCCGGAGGCCTATAAGGACAAGGTCAACAGCTTCACCCTCTATAACGGCATCGTCATCGGCATTGCCGGCCTGCTCGCCCTCTTCCTCACCATCCTGTTCGTGGTGAAGGGCAGCGCCATGTTCCCGGCGGCGGCGGCACTGGCCTGGGCGGTGTTGGGCTATATCGGCCTTGATTTCGGCTTCTGGTCGAAAGTGTTCGGCATTTCGCCGCTGGCGCAGCAATTCTGGCGCGCGGCGGGCGAGGCGATCCTTGCCGCGACGCTGGTGGTGTTCCTGTTCGCCTATCTCAACCTCAATCGCTGGCATGTGCGCTACGCCCATGTCACCGCCGGCTGGCTGGTGTTCCTCGCCGCCATCGTCGGGCTTGCGCTTCTCGACCCTTCCGCCGCGGCGGGGATTGCCCGGCCTTCGCTGCTGGTCGTCTCCTTCATGGGCTTCGGCGTGGTCGTGTGGCTGGCATTGCACCGCTACGACCGGGCGGTGCTGATCATCCCGACGCTCTTCCTGCTGGTGGTGTGGGTGATTACCGCCGGCATGGCGGTGTCGGGCCGCATCGGCAACGATCTCGTCGCCCCGGCGCTGCTCGGCGGCCTGGTGCTGATCGTGATGCTGATCGGGTTCACGGTGATGCAGCACGCCTTCGCCGGCATCGGCTCGGTCGCCGGCAGTGCGCAGGAACTGGAGCGGCGGGCGCTGGCGGTGGCGGGTTCGGGCGACATTGTCTGGGACTGGGATGTCGATACTGACCGCATCCATGTCAGCCCCGAGGCCGAGCACATGCTGGGCCTCAAGCAGGGAACGCTGGAAACCGAGGCCGCCGGCTGGCTCGACATCATCCATCCCGGTGACCGCGACCGCTTCCGCGCCACGCTGGACGGACTGCTGGACCAGCGGCGCGGGCGCATCGACCAGGATTTCCGCCTGCGCGCGCATGACGGCCATTATCTCTGGTTCAACCTGCGCGCGCGTCCAGTGGTCGGCACAGATGGCGAGGTGGTTCGCTGCATCGGCACGCTCTCCGACGTCACCGACAGCCGCACCGCCGAGGAGCGCATGCTGCACGACGCGGTGCATGACAACCTGACCGGCCTGCCCAATCGCGAGCTGTTCCTCGACCGCGTCTCCGGCGCCGCCGGCCTTGCCCGCAGCGACGACCAGATCCGCCCGACGGTGATGCTGATCGACCTCGACCGCTTCAAGCAGGTGAATGCCTCTCTCGGCATGCCGGCGGGCGACTCGATCCTGCTCACCGTCGCGCGCCGCCTGATGCGCCTCGTGAAGCAGCAGGACACGCTTGCGCGTCTGGGCAGCGACCATTTCGCCCTGATCCTGCTGTCCGAGCGCGACCCGGAGCGCATCACCGCCTTCGCCGATACGCTGCGCCGCACGCTGCGCGCGCCCATCACCTTCGGCGACCGCGAAATCTTCATCACCGCCTCCATCGGCCTGCTGCTCGCCGACGGGCAGAAGCGCACCCCGATGGAGACGCTGAAGGATGCCGAGTTGGCGATGTACTTCGCCAAGCGCGTCGGCGGCGACCGCATCGAAGTGTTCCGGCCCAATATGCGGACGCAGAAGCTCGACCGGCTGACGATGGAGCAGGACCTGCGCCAGGCGCTGCAACGTGGCGAGATCAGCGTTCTCTACCAGCCCATCGTCGACCTCGCGACGCGCCGGATCGCCGGCTTTGAAACGGTGATGCGCTGGCAGCACCCCACGATGGGGGCCTTGGCCGCCGACGACTTCCTCGGCCTTGCCGAAGAATCGGGGCTGATCGTCGATCTCGGCCTTTTCGTGCTCGACAGCGCGGCCCGGCAGCTCGGCGTGTGGCAGCGGACCCTGCGCGGTGAGCCGATCTTCGTCTCGGTCAACATCTCCTCGCGCCAGATGCTGCGCCACGACATGCTGCAGGACCTCAAGGCCGTGCTCGCCCGCAATGTCGTCGCCCCGGGCACGCTGAAGCTGGAACTCTCCGAATCGCTGGCGATGGAGAATCCAGAATACACGGCGCAGATCCTCCTGCGCATGCGCGAGCTCGACGCTGGCCTGACGCTGGAAGATTTCGGCTCCGGCTATTCGGCGCTCGCCTATCTCCAGCGCTTTCCCTTCGACAGCATCAAGGTCGACCGCACCTTCACCAAGGCGCTGGGCCGCAGCGGCAACAAGGCGCAGCGCCCCGTCATCCTGCGCACCATCGTCAATATGGCGCAGGATCTCGGCATGGACATCATCGCCGAGGGTGTCGAAACCGAGCAGGTCGCCGCCGCGCTGGGCAAGCTGGGCTGCCGCTATGGCCAGGGTCGCTTCTTCGGCGAGGCGCTGACCACTGACGAGGCCCGCAAGCGCCTGCAGCCCGAGCAGCCGCCCACCTCCCTGCTCGAACGTGGGCGCCAACTGTCGCGCGGCGCCCGTGCAGGCACAGGCTCGGCCACCACCCCTCTGGCCGCCGCTGCACGGCCCGCCAGCGCCGCCGAAGCCGCGCAGCGTGCCGCCGCTCAGCCGACCTCTGCTGCGGCAGACTCACAGGCGGCCGCCCGCCCGGCAGCCTCATCCTCTGTCACGCCGGCGTCCGTGCCGACCACGCAAGCCTGAAACTGAAGGTAGGCGCCGGAGCGCTGGCCGCAGAGCCCTGGCCACGTGTGGGCTCAGGCGTGGCCGGCCTCGCTGGAGAGCATGCGAGGGTCGATGCCGATCTTGCGCAGGGCCAGATCGTATTTCTCCCCGGCCTCGGCCTCGAACACCAGCGTCGGATCGGCCGGGCAATGCAGCCAGCCATTCTGCTGGATCTCGTTTTCGAGCTGCCCCGGCGCCCAGCCGGCATAGCCCAACGCCAGCATCGCGCTGGCCGGCCCGCTGCCGGTGGCCATCGCTCGGAGAATGTCGAGCGTCGCTGTCAGGCAGATGCCGTCGTCGATCGGCAGGGTCGAATCCTGGATGAAGAAATCGGCGGTGTGCAGCACGAAGCCGCGCCCGGTCTCCACCGGTCCTCCGCGCAGCACCTTCACCCCGCCGGCGCTGCGCGGCAGATGGATGCGCTCGTCTTGCGGAATGACGTCGAGCTGGACCAGAAGATCGGGAAAATTCACGTGGCTGGCCGGCTGGTTGACCACAATGCCCATCGCCCCTTCCGGCGAGTGTGCACACAGATAGATCACCGCGCGGGCGAAACGCTCGTCGCGCATGCCCGGCATGGCGACCAGCATCTGTCCGTCAAGAAAGGTCCCGCCGGCGGGGGCGTCGGGACTTCGGGGGCGCTCGCGTCCGATCCACATGAAGAGAAGCCTAATCCCCGCCGGGGCATTTTCAAGCCCGCCCGCTTATGTCGACCGGCCGGCCGGCGCGGCCTCACACGAAAGTGCGCCCCGCGCGACTTCCCCCTCGCGAGTGGAGAGGCTATCGCCATGGCCATGCTGTGCCGTCTGCGTCACCTCACTCTGTGCTCGCTCGCGCTCGTGCCCCTCGCGGGTTCGGCCCTTGCCGGCGACATGTCCGCCTGGTCGGCCCCCGAGGGCACTGCGGCGCGCCTCGTCGCGGGCGGTAGCCAGGACGGCGCCTTGATGGGCGGCGTCGAAATCCGCCTGCCCCCCGGCCTCAAGACCTATTGGCGCTATCCCGGCGACAGTGGGGTGCCGCCGCATTTTGATTGGAGCGGTTCGCGCAATGTCGAGGCTGTCGAGGTGCTTTGGCCGGCACCGTCGCGGTTCGATGATGGCGGCTCGTTCTCCATCGGCTACAAGCACGATGTGCTCCTGCCGCTGCGCATCACGCCGAAGGACCGCACGCAGCCCGTCGAACTGAAGCTGAACCTCGATTTCGCCGTCTGCGGCAAAATCTGCCAGCCGGCCAATGCCGCGCTCGATCTGGCCCTGTCGGCTGGCGACACCAGCGCACCCTCCGCTGCCCTGGCACAGGCGCTGGCGAGCGTTCCGCGCCCCGCCGCCCTGGGCGCAGAAGGCCTCGGCGCCACGGGCGAGCCGGGCATCGCCACGGCCGAGCTGCATCACGCCTCTGACGGCGCCGTCCTCCGAATCGTGACCCATGTCGACCACGCCGCCACGGCTGATCTGTTCGTCGAGGGGCCGGACGAGGGCTGGGCGCTGCCGCTGCCGGCGCGCGAAACCGGTGCCGACGGGCAAACCGTTTTCGTGCTGCCGGTCGATGGGGTTCCCAAGGGCGCGGATGTCACCACCGCCCGTCTGCGCTTCACCCTCGTCGATGGCGACCGCGCCGTCGAGGTGGACGCCCCCCTTTCCGCCCGCTGAACCCGCTTCCCGCCCCGCGGGAAATCGGTATGGTACCGTCCGATCGGACCCGCCTGTCGCGGCGGGCGCCGGTCTGCACGGTACCTCGGCGGGTTCCGGTCCCACATTTTCCGCCGTAAGAGAAGGAAACACCCATGACGATCAAGGTTGGCGACCAGCTCCCCAGCGTCACTTTCCGCGTGGCCACGGAGGACGGCCCGGTGCCGAAATCCACCGATGAGCTCTTCAAGAACAAGAAGGTCGTGCTGTTCGCCGTTCCCGGCGCCTTCACGCCCACCTGCCACAAGAACCACCTGCCGAGCTTCATCGCCCGCGCCGAGGAAATCCTCGCCAAGGGCGTGAGCACCATTGCGGTGACGGCGGTGAACGATCCCTTCGTCATGGCAGCCTGGGAAAAGGCGTCCAATGCCAATGGCAAGATCGTCTTCCTGTCGGACGGCAATGCCGAGTTCGCCAAGGCGGTCGGCCTCGATTTCGATGCCTCCGGCGCCGGCCTCGGCGTGCGCTCCAAGCGCTATTCGATGCTGGTCGACGATGGCGAGGTGCTGATCCTCAATGTCGAGGACGTGCCGAGCAAGGCAGACAAGACCAACGCCGACGTGCTGCTCACGCAGTTCTGATCGATCGACGCTGGTCCCGGCCGATGGCGTAGCCCTCGCGCCGGGATCGCGGGTCGGAGCGCCCCGCAAAAGCCGCCCCCTCCGGGTCGGCAGCGCGCGCCCCGTCCCGGCACTTCCCGCCGCTCAGGCGATGATGTCGGGGCAGATCTGATCCTCGATATAGCCGATGCGGTCGCGCAGCTGCAGCTTGCGCTTCTTGAAACGGGCAAGCTGAAGCTGGTCGCTGCCCGGCATATCCTGCAGTGCCTGGATCGCGACATCCAGATCACGGTGCTCCTGCCGCAAGCGCTCGAGGTGAGCCAGGAGCTCGCGTTCCTCATCCGCCGTCATCTGTGTCAAACGCCCGACCCGAAAACCGACTCATCCCCGGAACGGCCGGGGTCCGAAAAGAGTATCGCCGCCCTGCGCGCCGGCCGCAACAGCGGGGCAGCCCGCCCCTCCCGTTACCACGCTGCAGTGCAGCACATCCTTTCATCGACAGCCCGTGCCTCTCGTGACAGACTGATGACGTTCGCTTCGGAAGACAGGAGATACTGTCCATGACCATGCAGTCGCATGTTGCCGAGTTGGAACGTCGCCATCAGGCACTCGAGAAGCAGTTGCGGGAAGAGATTACCCGCCCCGCGACGGACGACACCCGCATTGCCGACCTCAAACGGCGCAAGCTGATCCTCAAGGACGAAATCGCCCGCTGCAAGGGCGCGACGCTGCACTAGAGCCAGTGCCGATCAGGCTGAGACATGCGGATCGGACGAGCCTTTGTCTCACCGAGTTTGAGGGCTGTTCGTCGAGCCGATCGATGCCATCGGATCGGCGTGTTATGGCTGTGCCGGCCTGAATTCACGACCTTCCATTGATTGGATGCAAGACCCGGCCGCCGGCATTTTGCCGGCGGTTCGCTTTTGTGCGTCCAGACGTCTTGTTCGGGACAAACCAGACGAAGGGCGTAAGCATTTCAGCGTCTTGCCAGACCGTCGCGAAAGGCGAAATCTCGGGCCAATAAAAACGCTACCCGACAAGAACGTTCCTCAGGGAGACGCCCGCGATGCCCGGTCCCGCCAGCCGCTACCCCGACATGCACGCACGTTCCATTCACGACCCCGAAGGCTTCTGGCGCGAAGCCGCCGGCGCCATCGACTGGACGTCGGAAGGCGAGCGCACCTTTGATGCCTCGCAGGGCATTTATGGCCGCTGGTTTCCCGGCTGGACCACCAATGTCTGCCACAATGCGGTGGATCGGCATGTTGCCGCCGGGCGCGGCGCGCAGCCGGCGATTTTCTATGACAGCCCGGTCGCCGGGGCCAAGCGCAGCATTACCTATGCCGAGCTGAAAGACGAGGTGAGCGTGCTCGCTGGCGTGCTGCGTGCGCTCGGCGTCGGCAAGGGCGACCGCGTCGTCATCTACATGCCGATGATCCCCGAAGCCATGTTCGCCATGCTGGCCTGCGCCCGCATCGGTGCGGTGCATTCGGTGGTGTTCGGCGGTTTCGCCGCTGCCGAGCTTGCCAGCCGCATCGAGGACGCCCAGCCCAAGGTCGTGCTCTCCGCCTCCTGCGGCATCGAGCCCTCGCGTGTCGTCCACTATAAGCCGCTGCTCGACCTCGCCTTAACCATGGCGAAGCACAAGCCCGATGCCTGCCTGATCTTCCAGCGCCCGCAGGTGGAGGCGAACCTCGCACCCGGCCGCGATCATGACTGGGCCACACGGCGCGAAGCCGCCCTCGCCGCCGGCCAGCGGGCGGCGTGCGTGCCGGTGGAAGCCACCGATCCGCTCTACGTCCTCTACACCTCGGGCACGACCGGAAAGCCCAAGGGCGTGGTGCGCGACAGCGGCGGCTACATGGTGGCACTGCGCTGGTCGATGGAGGGCCTGTATGATGTGCGCCCGGGTGAGGTCTACTGGTCGGCCTCCGATATCGGCTGGGTGGTCGGCCATTCCTACATCGTCTACGCCCCACTGCTCGCCGGCTGCACCACCGTCCTTTACGAGGGCAAGCCCGTGGGCACGCCGGATGCCGGCGCCTTCTGGCGGGTGATCGAAGAATACCGGGTGGCGGTGCTGTTCACCGCCCCCACCGCCCTGCGCGCCATCAAGAAGGAAGACCCGGAAGGGCGGCTGATGGGCGATTATGACCGCTCCAGCCTGCGCACCCTTTTCCTCGCCGGCGAGCGGGCAGACCCCGACACGGTGGAATGGGCCAAGGCCCGGCTCGGTGTGCCGGTGGTCGATCACTGGTGGCAGACAGAAACCGGATGGGCCATCGCCGGCAACCCGGTCGGCCTCGGCGCCCTGCCGATCCGCGTCGGCTCAACGGGCGTGCCGATGCCGGGCTACCAGGTCGACATTCTCGACGAGGGCGGCCACCCCGTGGGCCCCGACCGCATGGGCTCCATCGCCATCAAGCTGCCGCTGCCGCCCGGCTGCCTGCCGACGCTGTGGCGGCAGGACGAGCGCTTTCGCGAGAGCTACCTCGTCGATTACCCCGGCTACTACAAGACGGCGGATGCCGGCTTCACCGATGCCAATGGCCAGCTCTTCATCATGGGCCGCACCGACGACATCATCAATGTCGCCGGCCACCGCCTCTCCACCGGCGGCATGGAGGAAGTGCTCGCCGCCCATGCCGATGTCGCGGAATGCGCTGTTATCGGCATTCACGACGAGCTGAAGGGCGAGGTGCCATGTGGCTTCGTGGTGCTGAAGGCGGGGGTGGCCCGCTCGCCGGCCGATATCGAGGCGGAGATCGTGGCGCTGGTGCGCGAGCGGATCGGCCCGGTGGCAGCCTTCCGCCTCGCCATCACCGTCAACCGCCTGCCCAAGACGCGCTCCGGCAAGATTCTGCGCGGCACGATGAAGAAGATCGCCGATGCCGAGCCGTGGAACATGCCCGCGACCATCGATGACCCGGCCGCCCTCGACGAGATCGCCTTGGCACTAGGCGCCCGCGGCCTCGCCAAGGTGACGGCCGCGTAGGCGCCCACTTACGAAAAAGCCCGGGAGCCTGCGCCCCGGGCTTTGATCCTTCAGGCCGCGCGCCGCAGGGCGGGGCTCATTCCTCGTCGTCGGCCTCGCTCTTGCGCGAGCCGCCGAGCTTGGCGAACACGGTCTCCAGGTCGATCGGCTCCTCGCGCGGCTTGCGGCTCGGCACGAAGGGCTCCGGCCCGTCGCCGATCGAAACATCGACCGGCAGCAGCGTCGCCTCGTGCTCGCCGGACGGCGCCGCCGTGGCGGGACGATCCTTGGAGGAGCGCTGCACCTCGATATCGAGGTCGATCTGCGAGCACAGGCCGAGCGTCACCGGGTCCATCGGCGTCAGATGCGCCGCGTTCCAGTGGGTGCGCTCCTTGATCGACTCGATGGTGGTCTTGGTGGTGCCGACCAGCCGCATGATCTGGCTGTCCTTCAGCTCCGGATGGTTGCGCAGCAGCCAGAGAATCGCGTTCGGGCGATCCTGGCGCTTGGAAACCGGGGTGTAGCGCGGGCCACGGCGGCGCTTGGGCTCCGGCAGGCGCACCTTCGATTCCAGCAGCTTCAGGCGATAATTGGGATTCTTCTCGGCGCGCTCGATTTCCTCGCGGGCCAGCTGGCTGGTGGTCATCGGGTCGCTGCCCTTGATGCCCTGCGCGACCTCGCCATCGGCGATGCCCTTCACCTCAAGCACGTGGAGCTTACAAAAGTCCGCGATCTGGTCGAAGGTCAGCGCGGTATTCTCGACCAGCCACACGGCGGTGGCCTTCGGCATGAGGGGGGCGTTCGCCATGGGACGCAGCTCCATCCAGTGAGGCGCCGGGCTGGCGATGAAACCGAGCCGGCGTGCAGATTTGAGTTCTTTCGGCCGCGCAAACTTCTCCCCGCGCCCCACCACCCTGCGGGGCGGAGCCTCGGACCGTCTCGCGATGACCGGGATGTTGCGAATATAGGCTTCCGCGCGCCTTCCTGCAAATCCAAAGACGCGGCGCTTGGGGTGGCGGTTATGTTCCTGCGCTGCTAGCGTCCGCGGCCCCCCAACCAGCAAGGATGACGCGATGAAGCCTGTTCGACTTCTGACCGCCGCCACCCTCCTCCTCACCGCCGTCACCGGCGCCTTCGCGCAGGAAGCCACGCGCGAAATGCCCGGCACCGAGGATGTCGCGGGCATTACCGGCGGCAGCTACACTGTCGACCCGGACCACACCCAGATCGTCTGGACCGTCGATCACATGGGGATTACCCCGCTCGCCGGCATGTTCGGCGCCTCCGCCGGGACGCTGGTGCTCGACCCCACCAAGCCGGACGAGGCGAAGCTGGAAGTCACCATCCCCATGTCCGGCCTGCGCGTCACCTCGGAAGGCTTTGCCGCCCATCTGGCGAGCCCGGAAATCCTCGACACGGCGAAATTCCCCACCGCCAGCTTCAAATCCACCCGGGTGACGGTTGAAGGCACCGACGCCACCATTGAGGGCGAACTGACGCTGCATGGGGTGACAAAGCCGGTCACGTTGGATGTCAGCTTCTTCGGCGCCGGCATCAACCCGATGACCAAGGCCGAGAATATCGGCTTCACCGCCACCACCGAAATCCGCCGCAGCGATTTCGGCCTGGGCTTCGGCGCGCCGGTCATTTCCGACGAGGTGGCCCTCGACATCGTCGGCGCCTTCATCAAGCAGCCCTGATCCGGCCACGCTTGACAGCGCGGGCCCCGGCACCCATGACGGTGGCGAGGCCCCCGCTGGACCCTGCGATGACCCCCGAAACATCTGCCCGGAAGCCCGAGCTTCGCGTCCTTCTCTGCGCCCCGCGCGGCTTCTGCGCCGGCGTGGTGCGCGCCATCGACGCGGTGGAGCGGGCGCTGGAGATGTATGGCCCGCCGGTCTATGTGCGCCATGAGATCGTGCACAATAAATACGTCGTGGAAGGGCTGAAGGCGAAGGGCGCCGTGTTCGTCGAGGAACTCCACGAAATCCCCGCCGGCACCACCTCCCCCGTCATCTTCTCCGCCCACGGCGTCGCCCGCGCGGTGCCGGAGGACGCGGCCCGCCGCAATTTCTTCGCCATCGACGCCACCTGCCCGCTGGTGACAAAGGTTCACCGAGAGGCCACCGTGCACCACAAGCGGGGGCGCGAGGTCGTGCTGATCGGCCATGCCGGCCACCCGGAAGTCATCGGCACGATGGGCCAGCTGCCCGAGGGCGCCGTCTCGCTGGTCGAGACCGCCGAGCAGGCGCGGCTCTTCCAGCCCCGCGACCCTGGCAATCTCGCCTTCACCACGCAGACCACCCTCTCGATCGACGACACCGCCGAAATCGTCGCCATCCTGAGGGAGCGCTTCCCCTCCATGGTGGCGCCGCACAAGGAAGACATCTGCTACGCCACCACCAACCGGCAGGAAGCGGTCAAGCGCGTCGCCCCTGAAGTAGACGCGATGATTGTGGTCGGCGCGCCGAACTCGTCCAACTCCCAGCGCTTGCGCGAGGCGGCCGAGCGCGAGGGCTGCCGCCACGCCGTGCTGGTGCAGCGGGCGAGCGAGATCGATTGGAACGCCTTCGGCGCGATTGCCTCGCTGGGTGTCAGCGCCGGTGCCTCGGCCCCGGAAATCCTCGTCGAGGAAATCCTCGACGCCTTCGCCGCACGCTACACGCTGAAGGTGGAGACGGTGCATACCGCCCATGAGGATGTGTTTTTCCCGCTGCCCCGGCAGCTCCGCTCCGACGCTGCCGAATAGGCTCGACCCCACCCCATGGCCGTTTACACCGATGTCTCCCCGGAAGAGCTCGAAGCCTTCCTCGCCACCTATGATCTCGGCCGGCTGCGTGCCTTCAAGGGCATCGCCGAGGGCGTCGAGAACTCCAACTACCTGCTGCAGACCGAGGCCGGCAGCTTCATCCTGACGCTCTATGAGAAGCGGGTGAACCCGGCCGACCTGCCCTTCTTCGTCGGGCTGATGGAGCATCTGGCGACGCGCGGCATCGATTGCCCGCAGCCGGTGCGCAACCGCGAGGGCGTGGCGCTCGGCACGCTGGCCGGGCGGCCGGCTTTGATCGCCACCTTCCTTGTCGGCACCTCGGTGCGCCGCCCGACCGCCGCCAATTGCGCCGCGCTCGGCGCCGCACTGGCGGGGCTGCACAAGGCCGGGGCCGACTTCACCGCTTTCCATCGCGCCAATGCGCTCTCGGTCGCCGGCTGGCGTCCGCTCTACGAGCAGGCGGGCGAGCGGGTCGACACGGTGGCGCCTGGCCTCTCCGCCCTCATCGCCGATGAACTCGCCGTGCTGGAGGCGCGTTGGCCGACGGACCTGCCGGGCGGCGTCATCCATGCCGACCTGTTCCCGGACAATGTGTTCTTCACCGACGGGCGGCTGTCGGGGCTGATCGATTTCTATTTCGGCTGCAACGACCTGTTGGCCTATGACGTCGCCATCTGCCTCAACGCTTGGTGCTTCGAGCCGGATGGCGCCTTCAACCAGACCAAGGCTCGCGCTTTGCTCGCCGCCTATCAGGGCGAGCGGCCGCTCGGGGCCGAGGAGATCGCCGCGCTGCCGCTGCTCGCGCGCGGGGCGGCGCTGCGCTTCCTGCTCACCCGGCTGGTCGACTGGCTCAACGTCCCACCCGGCGCGCTCGTGCGCCCGCACGACCCGCTGGAATATCTGCGCAAGCTGCGCTTCCATCGCTCGGTGACGAGCCCGCGCGACTACGGAATCATCGAAGGCCCCCACACGTGAAGACAGCCCCCGGAACCGCCCGCGTCTTCGCCGACGACGCCAAGACAGAGACGCCCGGCGACGCGCCAAAAGGCATCGTCGCGATCTGGACCGATGGTGCCTGCTCGGGCAATCCCGGCCCCGGCGGCTGGGGCGCGATCCTGAACTATGCCGGCTCGCAGAAGGAACTCTCCGGCGGCGAATCCCCCACCACGAATAACCGCATGGAGTTGATGGCGGCGATCTCCGCGCTGGAGGCGCTGAAGCGCCCCTGCACGGTCGATCTGCACACCGACAGCGAATATATGCGCAACGGCATCACCAAATGGATCGCCGGCTGGAAGCGCAATGGCTGGCGCACCGCCGACAAGAAGCCGGTGAAGAATGTCGACTTGTGGGAGCGGCTGGAAGCCGCCATCGCCCGCCACGAAATTCGCTGGCACTGGGTCAAGGGCCACGCCGGCGACGAGATGAATGAGCGCGCCGATGAGCTCGCCCGGGCCGGCATGGCGCCCTACAAGGCCGCGCGGGGCGCCTACTGAGTCGGGACACGACATCATGACCACTCGTCTTGGCGGGCCCACTGGCGCGGTGACGGGCGCCCCTGCCGCGCTGTTGCGCGCGGAAGGCCTCGCCGTCTTCGCCGCAGCGCTGGTGGCCTATGCCGCGCTCGGCGCTAGCTGGTGGCTGTTCGCGGCACTGATTCTGGCGCCGGACCTCTCGATGCTGGCTTATCTCGCCGGGCCGCGCCCCGGCGCCTTGTTCTATAACGCAGCCCACACTTATGTCGCCCCGGCCCTGCTCGGCGGCCTCGCCTATGGGTTCAGTGCGCCTCTGGCCGGGGCGATCGCCCTTATCTGGATCGCGCATATCGGGCTCGACCGCGTGCTTGGCTATGGCCTCAAATATGCAGCGGGTTTTGCCGACACGCATCTTGGCCGTATCGGCCGAAACTGAGGAAGGCCGCGCGGGAAGCGGGCGCGCGGATTGACAAGGCCCCCTCCGCTCCGCTATCAGCCGGGCCTCAATTTCTGCTGGCGGATCGAGGCGCGGCCATGGGGCGCCGTCTCATACGCAGGCGCCGTCGATCCGAAGGTTAGTGTCATGAAGATCCGTAACTCGCTCAAGTCGCTGCTCGGCCGTCACCGCGACAACCGTCTGGTGCGCCGCAAGGGCCGCGTTTACATCATCAACAAGACTCAGAAGCGCTTCAAGGCCCGCCAGGGCTGATCGAAGTTCGCTGAGCCTTACGGCCGTTCAGCCGCGTTCACGATTTCGCGGACATCGGCCGGTGAATATTGCTCAAGGGCGCCGTGACTCCTAACATGGAGAAATGCGCGCCCTTTTTGCTGCCTTGATCCTTACCGCCGCGCCACTCGGCGCCATGGCCCAGACCACCTCCCCTCCCGGTGCTGCGGAGCGGGTGGAGGCTGCTCCGCCTGCCGAGGCGGCCAAGTCTTCCGAGGCGGCAAATCCCTCCGCAGTGGCAAAGCCGGCGGAACCTGACCGCGGCAAGCGCCTCGATGCGCTGTTTGCTGCACTCAAGGCGGCACCGGACAAGGAATCGGCCAAGGAAATCGCCGCACGCATCGACGTCGCTCTCACCCCCTCGGGCAGCGACACGGCGGACCTGTTGATGGCGCGCGCCTCCCAGGCGACTCAGGCGAAGAAGTTCGATCTTGCGGTGGAACTGCTGGACGGCCTGCTGGCGATCGAGCCCGACTATCTGGAAGCGTGGAACAAGCGCGCCACCGTCTTCTTCCTGCGGCAGGATTTCTCCAATGCGCTGATCGACCTGCGCCAGGTCGTCACCCGCGAGCCGCGCCATTACGGCGCCTGGGCGGGCATCGCCATCATCTGCAAGGAAATCGGCGACGAGAAGCGCTCGCTTGAAGCAGCGCGCCATGCCCTCGCGCTCTATCCCCATCTCGACGAGATCGAGGATCTGGAGGAGGAACTTTCGATCAAGGTCGAGGGCCGGCCGATCTGAGATCGGCCGTTCGCAAGGTCGAGGGCCGACCGATCTGAGATCGGCCGTTCGCAAGGTCGAGGGCCGACCGATCTAAGGGATGACGAGGGCGTCGCCGCTCAGGCCCGCTCGTAATCCACGAAGCTGAAGGCGAACTCGTCCTTCTCGCCCTTTATCGGCCCTTCGCGGCCGACCTCCCGCCACGCCTCGCGGGCGAAGGCTGGGAAATGCACGTCGCCCTCCGGCCGCCCATGCACCTCGGTCAGGCGCAGCCGCGTGGCATGCGGAAAGGCCTGCGCGTAGATCTGCGCGCCGCCCACCACCGCCATCTCGTCGACGCCGAGCTTTTCAGCCTCCTGCGCCCCGCGCTCCAGCGCCGCGCCGAGCGAGGACACCACCAGCACGCCCTCCGGCGGCCGGAAGCCGGTGTCGCGGGTGATGACGAGGCTGGTGCGCCCCGGCAGCGGCCGGCCGATCGATTCGAAAGTGCGCCGCCCCATCAGGATCGGCTTGCCCCAGGTGATCGCCCGAAAGCGCTTAAGATCGCCGGAGATGTGCCAGGGCAGCGCGTCGCCGCGCCCGATAATGCCGTTCTCCGCAACGGCGGCGACGAGGGTAAGCACGGTCATGCGGACCTCCCGCGCAGCAGCGCCAGCGCGGTGTCCGCCGCGGTGAGGCCGGTCTGGTGCGCACCATGGGCGGTGGAATAGGCGTGCGGCGAGGAGGCCTCGCCGGCGAACAGCACCCGGTCGCCCAGCGGCCGGGTAAGCGTCTGCGTCAGCCGCGCGCGCATATGGGCGAGGCCCGGCAGCGCGCAGCTATAGCCGCCGCCGATTAGCGGATCGGCCACCCAGCCGGTTGTGGCGACCCCGACGATATGTGTCTCGATCCCGGCGCCGAAGGCGTCCGTCAGCGCGGCAAGAGCAAAATCGCGCATCGCCGCCGGCCCGGCCTGCACCAGTGCTGCGGCGTTGGCGCCGCCGAGCTGGGCGATCGCCATGGGTTGGCCGAACGGGTTGAGGGTGAAATTCACCGGCTTGCGGGCGGGGTCGCGGAGGTCCAGCGTGTCGATATAGCTGGTGGGCTCGACGCCGAACACGTCGCGATCGAACAGGAAGGCGACCTTCTCCGCCGCCCCGAGCGGCAGCGCCTCGAACGCCTCGGCGAGATCAGGCGGCAGCAAGGGTGCAAAGGCAAGGCCTCCACGCGCGATCACCGAAGTCGGCACGGCGACAATGGCGAGCCGGGCGGTAAGCGTGCCGCGCGAGGTGGCGAGCGTCACCCCCTCTCCGGACCAGTCGACGGTGGAAACCGCGCAGCCGGTGACGATGTCGAGCTCCGGCGCCTCCCGCGCCGCGAGCGCCTGCACCAGCGCGCCATAGCCCTTCTCGACCGGGTAGTTCTCGCCCGTATCTGAATAGGCGGCATAGTCGAGGGTGGACAGACGCTCCGGCTCGGCGGCGGAGAGCAGGGTCAGCCAGTGCCGCGCCAGCCGCGCCCACGGCGGAGACAGGACGGCCTCGGTCAGCACTTCGCTCGCGGCGATGTCGCGCCCGTCCTCGCCAGCCTTGTGGATGGCGGCGTAACTGGCCTGAATGTCGTTCCAACTGGCCTCACACTCCACCTCATCGGCCCAGCGATCGCCGAGATGAGTGGTGCGGGCCTTGCGGTTGCCGCGGGCGAGATAGGCGAGGCCCAGTTCGTCCGCCGCCGCCCGCAACGGGTTCACCGAGGCGGAATGCAGCCAGTGGCAGCCCCGGTCCCAGGCGATTCCGAAGGTCGCTGTGTCGGTGAAGGCCCGCCCGCCGGTCCGGGCCGCCGCTTCCACCACGCGCACATCGATTCCGGCCTGTTTCAACCGCGCCCCTGCCGCAAGGCCTGCGGCGCCAGCGCCGACGACGATCACATCATGCTGTGCGGCCACGTTCACGTCCGGCTTTGGCAGGAGCTATCTGGCGAAACCGGGCACCCACGGCTCAGCGCCTGCGCGCGGTTATTTCTTGCGAAACGCATCGAGCCGTACGACCTGGGCGCCGCCCGAGCCGCCATCGGTCGGCTCGTCGCCATCCACCGACTTCTCAGCGCTCTTGGCATCCGATGCCTTGCTGTCGGCAACCTTGCTGTCGGGAGCCGTCTTGCCGGGGGCCTCGTCGCCGGCGGACGGGCGCGAAGCGTCCTCGGAGCTCGCAGCATCGACGGCAGGCGCACGCGCGGCGCCGGGCTGCTTCGGCGCAGCCTTGGCATCCGGTACAGCGACCGGCGCGGCAGGCTTCGGCGCGGCGGGCTTCGACCCGATGGACCGGGAAGCCACAGCCTCCGTCGGCGCCGGCTTAGGCGGCACTTCGGCCAGGCGCGTGGGCGCGCGGGTGGAGGGAACCGAGGTCGGCCGGCTCTCGCCGATCGGCGTCGGCACGGCGGTGGGCGCCTCCGAGCCATCGTCTTCGGCGTCAGCGTCGTCTTCGTCTTCCACTGATTCGAACTGCAGCCCGAATTTGACAGAAGGGTCGAAGAAGCCCTTCAGCGCCGCATAGGGAACGTGCAGGCGCTCGGGAATGCCGTTGAAGGAAAGGCCAACCTCGAAGAACTGGTCGGTGACGATGAGGTCCCAGAACTGGTGCTGGAGCACGATGGTCATTTCTTCGGGGTAACGCTCCTTCAGGCGCGGCGAAATCCGCACGCCGGGCGCGCAGGTATCGAAGGCCAGGTAGAGATGGTGTTCCCCGGGGAGGCCGTCACGGGCCACATCGGTAAGGACGCGGCCAACGACGCCGCGCAACGCATCCTGCACCAGCAGGTCATATCGGATCAGATCGACGCTCATGCCGGCAATGAACCCGATTTCCGCCCCGACGGCCAGTAGGTAGTGAGAATGAAGTGCAGGCTTCTGTTGCCAGGTGCCTGCGAACCCCGCCTCACGGTGCTACCCGCTTGGACTTATTTTCCGTAGATCAAACCGCTCACGCGGCCTGAGCAACCGGAGCATAGTTGTCGTTGGCAACTATATGTTTGGTCCGATGACGGCGGTACCATGCCGGGCGAAAGAAGACCCTTTACGCTCTCGTCGATCCTGTTTCGCCCCCGCCGCAGCCCACCCTTCGATGGGTTCCGGTGGAGGCGCCGGGTACTGCCCCCGGGTCCGAAGAGTTTATTCCGATGTCCGTTTATCGCCATATCCGGCTTGCGCCGGCAAATCGAATATAGGGGTTTGCCCGTCCGGTTGGAAGGGGGCACGCGCAACTCCCCCTTCCTATCCCCTTGAAGCCTATGCCTCGGTCTGGTCGCCATATTGCAAATGCTCGATCGGCCGGTTGCCGCCATTGGTGCCGAGCAGCTTTTCCTCCTGCGCGGCAATCTCCGCGCGCAATGTTTCCATGAAGATCTGGCGCATCATCTCGTAATCGAGCCGCACGTCGGAATGGGCGCTTCGCAGGGCCTGGCCCTCGCGCAGTACAAGCGCCGGCGCCGTATGAGCGTGCTCCACCGTGAAGTCGAGCGGGTGCGTCGCATCCTTTTCCAGCAGGTTCAGGTGCATGCGCAGGCGGTGTAGATCGGTGTTAAGCGCGTCGGTGCTTTTGGTCACGGCTTTCTCCCTCAGACTTTGGTCGCGTCGGGACAAGTCGAGCCTGCCGGGAATGTTCCCCGTTAGCGCCCCGGCCGGCGCATGGGCTTGCTGGAGACGCTGGGCCGAAAGGTTGCCAGGCGGGTGTGCCGGCGGCGGCGTATGCTATATGTCGTGGGCATAAACGCCTTGGGAACCACAGGCATGCGGAACTATCACGAGCTTCTGGAGCGGGTGCTACGCGAGGGCACACGCAAGGACGACCGGACCGGCACCGGCACGCTGTCGGTGTTCGGCCACCAGATGCGCTTCGACCTTGGCGAGGGCTTTCCGCTGGTCACCACGAAGAAGCTGCACCTGCGCTCCATCATCCACGAATTGCTGTGGTTCCTCGCGGGCGATACCAACATCGCCTATCTCAAAGAAAACGGCGTTTCGATCTGGGACGAATGGGCCGACGCCAATGGCGACCTCGGGCCCGTCTATGGCCATCAGTGGCGCTCTTGGCCGGATGGGCAGGGCGGGGTGATCGACCAGATCGCGCAGGTTGTCGCCGACATCCGCCGCAATCCCGATTCGCGCCGCCTGATCGTCTCGGCCTGGAACCCGGCCGACGTGCCTGACATGGCACTGCCGCCCTGCCACTGCCTGTTCCAGTTCTATGTGCAGGACGGGCGGCTCTCCTGTCAGCTCTACCAGCGCTCGGCCGACATCTTCCTCGGCGTGCCGTTCAACATCGCCTCCTACGCCCTCCTCACCCACATGGTGGCGCAGGTGACGGGGCTGAAAGCGGGTGACTTCGTTCACACGTTCGGCGACGCTCACATCTATCTCAACCACATCGACCAGGTGCACGAGCAGCTCTCCCGCGCCCCCCGCGCCCTGCCGCGGCTGCAGTTGAATCCTGACGTGCACGACCTCTTCGCCTTCCGCTTCGAGGACATCGCCGTCGAAGGCTATGACCCCCACCCGGCCATCAAGGCGAAGGTTGCGGTGTGATGGCCCTCACCCTGCGCCCCGCCGAGCGGGATGACACCGCGCTGATCCTCGCCTTCGTGCGCGAGCTCGCCGAGTACGAGAAGCTGCTGCATGAGGTGGAGGCGACCGCCGAGGATTTCGCCCGCGACCTCTTCGGGCCGAGCCCGCGCGTGTTCTGCGACATTGCCGAGTGGGAGGGCGCGCCGGCCGGTTTCGCGCTCTGGTACTACACCTTCTCCACCTTTCGCGGCCGGCAGGGCATCTTCCTGGAAGACATTTTCGTGCGCCCGGAATTTCGCGGGCGCGGCATCGCGAAGGCGCTGATGCAGCTTCTGGCACGGCGCTGCGTGGAGGAGAAGCTTGGTCGCTTCGAGTGGAACGTTCTGGATTGGAACGCGCCGGCGATCCGCTTCTACCGCTCGGTCGGTGCCGTGCCGCTCGACGCCTGGACCATGCAGCGCGTGAGCGGCGAAGCTCTCGAGAGGCTTGCCGCGGACTGACAAGCCTGCACCGACGCCGTGCTCAACAGCGTCCCCAGGAAAGGCACTCAAGAAAATGCCGCCGGCGAGACGCCGGCGGCTGATGCGTTGGAGGAGCGAGCGGTGGCTGCCGTTGCCGCCGTTCAGAGCGGCTCGGCGTCCGGACCGGCCTCCGGCCCATCCGGGCCATCGTCCATCGGGCCGGGCGGCATGCGGTGGTGCATCGGGCCGTCGTGACCGTGCTTGCCGGGGCCGGCGCGATGCGGGCCGTGGCCCTTGCCGTCGCGGCCGTCGGCCATGCGCGGATGCTCTATCTGCTTGAACAGGATGGCAAAGCGGCGCTGCTGCGATCCGTCGAGGCTGTCATAAAGCGGGGCGGCCGCGTCGGCGACCTTCTTCATCATCTGGCCGCGCTCCACCATGCCATCGGCCTGCGCGCGCAGGCGTTCGATCACGTCAGGGCGCTCGCCCTTGGGCATGTCCGCGCGTTCGGCGCGACGCTCCGCGCGATTTTCCATCCGCCCCTTGGCGGACTCCTGCAGCGCGGTCTCCACCGCCGGCCACAGCTTCTCCTGCTCGGCGGTCAGCCGCAGCCCAGCCTTCAGGGCGGCGATGCGGGCGTCGCTCATGGCGCTGGCGAATTCGGCCATCTGCTCGACGCTCGGGCGCGGGTGGTCGGGGCTACCCGGCTTCGGCGCCGCGACGCCGAAAGTCACACCGGCGAGAAGGGCAGCGGCAGTTGCAGCAATGATCGTACGTTTCATCGGCCTCATCTCCTGTGAAGGTGAGGCCGATGCTGGGTTATGGCGCCGAAAGATTCAAATGAAACTTCGGTAATGAACCTCGATTACCTTCAGAAACGAAGATGAATGAGCGTTCAGATTCATGAATATATATTAACCGGGAGATATCATCTTCTCCGGCCGCACAACAGCGTCGAACTCCTCATCGGTAACATAGCCCCCACCGACCGCTTCCTGGCGCAGCGTGGTGCCGTTCTTATGCGCAGTCTTGGCGATCTTGGCGGCATTGTCGTAGCCGATCTTTGGCGCCAGCGCCGTCACCAGCATAAGCGAGCGCTCCAGCGCCGCCTTGATATTGTCTTCGCGCGGCACGATGCCGACGACGCAATTGTCGGTGAAGCTGACCGCCGCATCAGCGAGCAGGCGCACCGACTGCAGGAAATTATAGGCCATAACGGGGTTGTAGACGTTCAGCTCGAAATGGCCCTGGCTGCCGGCGAAGCCGAGGGCGGCATTGTTGCCGAACACCTGCACGCACACCTGGGTGAGCGCCTCGCACTGCGTCGGGTTCACCTTGCCCGGCATGATCGAGGAGCCCGGCTCGTTTTCCGGCAGCGACAGTTCCCCAAGGCCCGATCGGGGGCCGGAGCCAAGAAAGCGAATGTCATTGGCGATCTTGAACAGCGACATCGCCACCGTGTTGATTGCGCCATGCGAAAACACCATCGCGTCATGAGCGGCAAGCGCCTCGAACTTGTTCGGCGCCGAGGTGAACGGAAGGCCGGTGATGACGGCGATGCGCTCGGCCACCTTTTCGGCGAAGCCGATAGGTGCATTGAGCCCGGTGCCGACCGCCGTGCCGCCCTGCGCCAGTTCCATCAGCCGCGGCAGGGTCTGCTCAACCCGCTCGATGCCGGTTGCAACCTGATGGGTATAGCCGGAGAACTCCTGTCCAAGCGTCAGCGGCGTGGCGTCCTGGGTATGGGTGCGGCCGATCTTGATAATGTGCTGCCACTGGGCAGACTTCTCGCCCAGCGCATCCCGCAGCTTGGCGAGCGCCGGAAGCAGCCGGTGGGCGATCTCCTCGGCGGCGGCGACATGCATCGCCGTCGGATAGGTGTCGTTGGACGACTGGCTCATATTGACGTGGTCGTTCGGGTGCACCGGCTTCTTGGAGCCGAGCGTGCCGCCGAGCATCTCGATCGCCCGGTTCGAGATCACCTCATTGGCGTTCATGTTCGACTGTGTGCCCG
This sequence comes from Xanthobacteraceae bacterium 501b, assembly GCA_000378025.1. Classification (GTDB taxonomy): domain Bacteria; phylum Pseudomonadota; class Alphaproteobacteria; order Rhizobiales; family Xanthobacteraceae; genus Ancylobacter. Next base: position 4,903,335 of record KB899087.1, on the reverse strand, counting down.
AGCCGGTCTGCCAGACCGCCAGCGGGAAATGCGCGTCGAGCTTGCCGTCGATCACCTCCTGCGCCGCCGTGATGATGGCGTCGGCGAGTGCGGTGTCGAGATGGCCGAGATCGCGATTGGTCTCTGCCGCTGCCCGCTTGACGATCCCGAGCGCCCGCACCACTGGCAGGGGCTGCTTTTCCCAGCCGATCTTGAAATTGCCGAGCGAGCGTTGCGCCTGCGCGCCCCAGTATTTGTCGCTCTCCACCTCGATGGGCCCGAACGTGTCGGTTTCGATGCGGGTAGTGCTCATCGGTCAAAGCCTTTCGGAGGTCGGGTGCGTCAAGATGGCCCAATCAGAGGGGCCTCGATCCTCGCGGCGGTTTAGCACGCGACGCCGAGGGACGAAATGCGACGAAGAACCGGCGCCAGCCTCCCGCAACGTTCCGGCGATATCGATCACAAATGCGTGACGACTACCCCCTTCAAGGCCAGCGACACGCACATTTATAGCGTATCCAAATACCCCACCCCTTCGGAAAGCACCCAGCAGCCGGCTACCCACAACGCTTTAACCAAGCGCCACCGGCGACGGCCGCCGCGTACCACATGCCTGCAAATTCTTGGAAAGAGCCATTTTCGCCGATATTATGAGAGAAGTAATAAAGGCCGACGCGCAGATTCTGCGTCCCCGATCCTTGGAGGCAGGCGCCCGTGGGCGACATCGTAAATCTCAACCGCCATCGCAAGCGGATCGCCCGCGAGCAGGCGGAACAAACCGCCGCCGCCCGGCGTTTGGAGTTTGGCCGTTCAAAGTATCAGCGCGAGTTGGCGGCGGCCGAGGAACGAAAGCAGGAAAAAATGCTTGAAGGGCATAGGCGCATACGAGAGGACGAGACATGAAGAGCCCCGTGGTTAAGCGGTCAATCGTGATTGCCGGGCACAAGACCAGCGTAAGTCTGGAAGATCAGTTCTGGGACGCCCTCAAGGAGATTGCCGCCAATCGGCGCAGCACCTTGTCGGAAATCGTCGCCTCGATCGATTCCGGACGCAATCAGGGCAACCTGTCGTCGGCGATCCGGCTCTATGTCCTGGCGCATTATCGCAGCCCAGCTCCCAGCCGCGAGGCAGTGGAACACGCCGAGCGTAATGGATCCCTGCGCTCTACCGTTGCGTAAACCCGGAACAGATCCCATATCGGGAGGTGGCGGCGCGTTGTAACCTGATGCCTCGTCACCTATAACCGCCTCGTCACGTCGTTCGGACGGCGAGGCGCGGGTTTTCTTGCACGGTGGCGTCTGCCGGTTCTGCGCTTGCGAGCCCGGACAAGCCGGGCGCGCAAACGGAGTGGGCGCGGAATGTCATGGAAGAACCAGAGCGGCGGGCCGTGGGGCGGTGGTCCGCGCGGCCCCTGGGGCACTGGTCCGCAATCGTCGGGACCGAATTCTCCTGACCTTGAAGATCTGATCCGTCGTGGTCAGGAGAAGCTGCGGACGGCGATACCGGGCGGCTTCGGCACCGGCAAGGGCATCGTGGTGGTGGTGGCTCTGGCCATCGTCGTCTGGCTGCTCTCCGGCTTCTATCGGGTCGAGCCCGACGAGCAGGGCGTGGTGCTGCGCTTCGGGAAATTCGTCGGGACCACGAATCCCGGCCTGAACTACCATCTCCCCTATCCCATCGAGACCGTGCTGACCCCGCAGGTCACGCGCGTCAACCGCATCGATATCGGCATCCGCACCGGCGACGATCCGCGCCGCGGCACCGCCATGCGTGATGTGGCGGAAGAGAGCCTGATGCTGACCGGCGACGAGAACATCGTCGACGTGGATTTCGCCGTCTTCTGGATGGTGAAGCCCGCAGCAGCCGGTTCGACAGAGGATGTCGGCGCCGCCAACTTCCTGTTCAACGTCCAGAACCCGGAAGGCACCATCAAGGCCGTGGCCGAAAGCGCCATGCGCGAGGTGGTCGGCCGCACGAACATTCAGCCGATCCTCACCGGCGCCCGCCAGAACATTGAAACGGCGGTGCAGGAGCTCATGCAGCGCACGCTCGACGGCTACAAGGCCGGCGTTCTCGTCACCCAGGTCCAGTTGCAGAAGGTGGATCCGCCCTCGCAGGTGATCGATTCCTTCCGCGACGTCCAGGCGGCGCGTGCGGACGCCGAGCGTCTGCAGAACGAGGCCCAGGCCTACGCCAACCGCGTGGTGCCCGAAGCCCGAGGTGACGCCGCGCGCATCACCCAGGGTGCCGAGGGCTACAAGGAACGGGCGATCATCGAGGCGAGAGGCCAGGCGGCGCGCTTCCTCAGCGTTCTGGGAGAGTACCAGAAGGCGCCGGAAGTCACGCGCCAGCGCCTCTATCTCGAAACAATGGAACGCGTGTTCGGCGGAATGGACAAGGTGATCATCGATCCTGCGGCAGGCGGCTCCTCCGGCGTCGTCCCCTATCTGCCCCTTGCTCCGCTCACGGGCAGCACCACCGCTCCGGCGGCCGCTCAGGGAGCCGCGAAATGAGGAACAGCCTCGGTCTCGTTCTGGCGATCCTTGTCGCCGTTGTCCTCATCGGCCTGTTCTCGGCCCTTTTCAGCGTCTACCAGACCCAGCAGGCGCTGGTGCTGCGCCTCGGCGAGCCCATCCGGGTCATCGAGGAACCGGGCCTGCACGCCAAGATCCCGCTGATCGACAGCGTGATCTTCGTCGACAAGCGCATTCTGGACCTCGAAAATCCCTCGCAGGAGGTGATCGCCGCCGACCAGAAGCGTCTCGTCGTTGACGCCTTCGCGCGCTACCGCATCGTCAATCCGCTGCGGTTCTACCAGTCGGTCGGCACCATTGACGCGGCCAACTCGCGCCTCGCCACCATCCTGAACTCGTCGCTGCGCCGCGTGCTCGGCGAATCGACCTTCATCGAAGTGGTGCGTGACCAGCGCGAGGCGCTGATGGCGCGCATTCGCGACCAGGTGAATCGTGAAGCGGCCGGCTTCGGCATCGATGTCATCGATGTCCGCATCCGTCGCGCAGACCTGCCCGAAGCCAACAGCCAGGCGGTGTTCCAGCGCATGCAGACCGAGCGTCAGCGGGAAGCCTCCGAGATCCGTGCACAGGGCGCCGAAGCGGCCCAGACCATCCGCTCCCGCTCCGACCGCGACTCGACGATCATTGTCGCCGAAGCCAATGCCACCGCCGACCAGCTGCGCGGCGAAGGCGAGGCCCAGCGCAATGAGATCTTCGCGCAGGCCTATAATCAGGACCGCGGCTTCTTCGACTTCTATCGGTCGATGCAGGCCTATGAGGCGTCGCTGAAGGGCTCGGACACACGCATGTTGCTGGCGCCGGATTCGGAGTTCTTCCGCTTCTTCGGCAATCCGGCGGCTCGCCCGGCCACGCCCGCCGGCGCGGCCGCTGCGCCGGCGACCTCGTCCGCGCCGCTCGCGCCCGCTAACTAAAGCGGCGCGACGATGTATGATCTCATCGTCGCGCTCGGCCTCGTGCTGGTTATCGAAGGCTTGGTGCTTGCCGCCGCTCCGGCGGCGGTACGCCGCTCCGCCGATGCGATCACGCAGTTGACCGATTCGCCGCTGCGGGTGGCCGGTATTGTCGGCGCCATTCTGGGCCTTGCCATTGTCTGGCTGATCCGAGGCTAAAGAGGCGGGGCCACGTGCCCCGCCTCGCGCTCTTTTGGCTTGCATCGCATCTTGCGACGGGTAGCGTCTGAAGCAACGACCCGTGTCTTTCGGGCCGTTCCGCCCGGATCCGCGTGGCGGCGTCAAGGAGGCTTCATGATCAACTGCCTTGAAGGCCCCGGCCTTAAGCGTTCAACCGTCGCGCTTGCTGCTCTGGAACGGGCCCCCTCCTCCCCCCAGATGCCCCGCACGGCGCAACGCTTCGCGCGCCGGCTTGCCGCTGCTCTGATGGCCCTCAGCCTTGCCGCACCGCTGGCTTTGATGCCGCTTGTGGCCCACGCCGCTGCCGCTAAAGGCCCCGACACGGTGGCCGACACCGCTGCCCTGATCATGGATGCGGTGGTCAATATTTCCACCTCGCAAACCGTCGCCCCCTCGCGCAGTGTGCCGACGCCGGAACTGCCGCCGGGCTCGCCTTTCGAGGAGTTCTTCGAGGAGTTCTTCAAGCGCCGCCAGCAGCAGGGCGAGGACCAGGCGCCGCGTCGCGTCTCCTCGCTGGGCTCGGGCTTCGTCATCGACGCGAGCGGCTTTATTGTCACCAATAATCACGTCATCGCCGACGCCGACGAGGTCTATGCCAATTTCGCCGACGGCTCGAAGCTGAAGGCGGAGATCGTCGGCCGCGATACCAAGATCGATATTGCCCTGCTCAAGGTGACGCCCGAGCCCGACAAGCCGCTCAAGGCGGTGAAGTTCGGCAATTCAGACATTCTGCGCGTGGGCGACTGGGTGATGGCCATCGGCAACCCGTTCGGCCTTGGCGGCACGCTCACCGTGGGCGTCATCTCCGCCCGCAACCGCGACATCAATTCCGGCCCCTACGACAATTTCCTGCAGACCGACGCGGCCATCAACCGCGGCAATTCCGGCGGCCCGCTCTTCAACATGGAAGGCGACGTAGTCGGCATCAATACTGCCATCATCTCGCCCTCCGGCGGCTCCATCGGCATCGGCTTCGCCGTGCCCTCCAACACCGCCATCCCGATCATCGCCCAGCTCAAGGAGTTCGGCGAGACGCGGCGCGGCTGGATCGGGGTCCGCATCCAGCAGGTCACGCCGGAGATTGCTGAAAGCCTCTCGCTCGATCGCGCGCGGGGCGCGCTGATCGGCTCGGTGAACGAGGATGGCCCCGCCGCCAAGGGCGGCCTGAAGGCCGGCGATGTCGTCGTCAGCTTTGACGGCAAGGAGGTCCGCGACATGCGCGCTTTGCCGATCATCGTCGCCGACACCCCGGTCGACAAGGAGGTGGAGGTCGTCGTCGTCCGCAAGGGCCAGCAGGAGACGCTGAAACTGGTGGTCGGCCGGCTTGACGAGGGCACGGCCTCGCCCAGCGCCGCCGAGACGCCGGAACAGAAGCCGGATACGCCGCCGCCGGTGACGACGCGCAAGCTCATGGGCGTCGAAATGGCCGAGATGACTCCGGAGCTGCGTACCCGCTTCAAGATCAAGGAAGAGCTCAAGGGCGTGGTGGTGATGGCGGTCGAGCCCGGCTCTGTCGCCGCCGAGCGTGGCATCGTGGCTGGCAATCTCATCGTCGAGGTCAATCAGGAAGCTACCCTGACGCCCGGCGATGTGGAAAACCGCCTGGCGGCACTCAAGAAGGAGGGCCGCCGCTCGGCGCTGCTGATGGTGGCCGATCCCGAGGGGCAGATCCGTTTCACCGCTCTGCCGATCGAGTGAACAACGACGCGTGATCCGGCCAGTGGCCAGGGACGTCAACTGACAGCGCTACGACGCCGGCGCCCCGGAGCCTCGCTCCGGGGTTTTCCGTTGGCATGGGCATGAGAGGGCTGAGGACGCCGTCGCGCGGCCGCACTCAAGGCCGCGGCGGCGGCATGGGCGGCAAGGGGGAGAGCCCGCCGGCCGGCAGGCCCCTGCCGGCCTCGGCCTGGGAGGTCTTGCTTTCGGTCAGTTGAACGGTCCAGCTCTTCTGCTCGTGCGTGTCGACCTCGAAGAAGCCGGTGCGGTCGAAGCCCCGCGCCAGGCAGTCCTGGATGCCGCGAATGGTGAACTCCTTCTCGCGGGTGCACATGAAGGCCTTGCCGGACCATTCCCCGCCGAGATCGTAGTCGATGGCGTAGACGTAATAGAACCTCGCCACCAGATCGCCGCGCAGCAGCGTCTCGCAGCTATTGGCGCCGATGTTCCACCAGCCCTCTGTGGACCAGGCATTGCCGTCCTTGTAGCCGAGCGCGATGCCGACCCGGCTGCTGGAACGGTTGCACAGGCGGAAATCCGCCGCTGCCGGCTGCGGCATCAGGCCGGCAAGCACCGGCACCGCCAGCACGGCCGGAAGCAGGACGCGGGCAAAGGCGCGCCGCAGCGCACCGCTCCGACGGGTCGCGCCAGAGGCGACGCCTCTGGAGACAGTGTCACTCGTCGACGAGAACAGCTCGGAAATCATTGACGTTTGTGCAGGTCGGCCCCGGTGTGAGCAGATCCCCGAGGGACTCGAAGAAGCTGGTTGAATCGTTATTGGCGAGAAAGGCGGCAGGATCGAGACCCAAGGCCTTCGCCCGCACCAGCGTGTCCGGCATCACATATGCGCCGGCGGGATCGGAGGCATCGCCGCCGCCGCCATCGGTGCCGTCAGTATCGCCGGCCACCGCATAGATGCCCGCCGCCCCTTCGAGCGCTACCGCCAGCGCCAGCGCATATTCCTGGTTCGGGCCGCCCCGGCCCTGTCCGCGCATGGTGACGGTGAGTTCGCCGCCCGAGAGCAAAACCGCCTTGCGGCCCGCCGCCTTCAGTTCCTTGGCCTTGGCCGCCTGGGCCTGCGCCACCTCGCGGGCCTCGCCCTCTAGATTGTCGCCGAGCAACACCGGCTCGATGCCGGCCTCGCGGGCAATCTTCTCGGCCGCGACAAAGGAATCGGCCGGGCGGGAGATGAGGATGTACTGGGAACCGGCAAAGGCCGCATCGCCGGGCTTGGGCGATTCATTGGCCGGGTCGCGCAGCGCCACCGCGACGGAGGGCGGCGGGTCGATGCGGTAGCGGGCGAGCACGTCGCGCGCCTCGGCCAGCGTCGTCGGGTCCGGCACGGTGGGACCCGAGCCGATCACCGCGGGGTCGTCGCCCGGCACGTCGGAAACGGAAAGCGTCACCACCCGCGCCGGCTGGGCCAACGCCGCAAGCCGGCCACCCTTGATGCGCGAGAGGTGCTTTCGCACCGTGTTGATCTCGGTGATGTTGGCTCCCGAACGCAGCAGCGCGCGGGTCAGCGCCCGCTTGTCGTCGAGTTCGACGCCAAAGGCCGGGGCGATCCAGTTGGCCGAAGCGCCGCCCGAGAGCAGCACCAGCACGAGATCGTCGGCCGTAGCGGAAGCGGCGAGGTCGATCGCCGTCTGCGCGCCGGCAAGGCCCGCCGCATCAGGCACAGGATGGCCAGCCTCGACCATCTCCAGCTGGCGGGTGGGTCGGCCATAGCCATGGCGGGCGACGCCGATGCCGACCAGCCGGGCAGGGTCGAGGCCCATCTCGTCGAGATAATGCCGCTCGGCGACTTCCAGCATCGAACCGGCGGCCTTGCCGGCGGCGAGCAGAATCAGCCGACCATGGGCGGGAGGCGGCGGCAGTGCCGGCGGCAGGCAGGTGGACGGATGCGCGGCCGCAACAGCGGCGGCAAACAGGCGATCGAGAAAGTCACGCGCCGAAGCCTCAGTCATTACCACCCTGCCCGCCCCCCGAAGGGGCCCTTCCTGCCGGTCCATTGCCCGGCGATTGCTTATTGCGCGCGAACGCGAATCCCGGCCGCGCGACGCGAAACGGGCGTATTCCTATGGCACGGCAGGGCTCGCGTCGATATCCTCTTGAACACTTCGCCTCAGCTCACGGGCAATTATGCGCCGCCTTTCGATGGAAGACCCCGCCACGACCGACAGCGTCGCCGACGCTCCGGTGCCGTTCCCCGCTTTCGAGCGCATTCCGGGAACGCTGGAGGCCGGGCTGATCCTGCTGTGCGACCATGCCTCTAACGCGCTGCCGCCCGGCTATGGCTCGCTCGGCCTGCCCAAGGCCGAGCTGGAACGCCATATCGGCTATGATATCGGCGCCGCCGGCGTCACCCGCATGCTGGCGCACCGTCTTGGCTGCCCCGCCGTGCTCTCGCGCTTCTCGCGCCTGTTGATCGACCCCAATCGCGGCGAGGATGACCCCACTTTAGTGATGCGCCTGTCGGATGGCGCGGTTATCCCCGGAAACCGCCATGTCGATGATGTGGAGATTGAGCGCCGGCTGGCGCTTTTTCACCGCCCCTATCACGACGCCATCCACGCCGAGATCGAGGCGGCGCTGGCGCAGGGCGTAGTACCCGTGCTGCTCTCACTGCACAGTTTTACGCCGGTTTGGCGCGGACTCGCCCGCCCCTGGCACGCCGCCGTGCTGTGGGACAGCGACCCGCGCTTCACCCGCGAGCTCATTGACGCGCTGGAGGCGCCGGGCGACCTCATCGTCGGCGACAACGAGCCCTATGACGGTGCCTTGCGCGGCGACTGCCTGTTCCGCCATGCCACGCTGAGGGGTCTGGCCAACACGCTGCTGGAAATCCGCCAGGACCTGATCGCCGAAGTTGAGGGCCAGCGCGCCTGGGCCGACCGGCTCGCCGGGCTGCTGCCGGACATCCTCGCCCGGCCGGAATTGCACGAAGCGTGCGTCTATGGCTCGCGTACCGGCCCGGTACCCCCCATCTGACCGGCAGACCTACCCGGGAGATTTCGATGTCCGATCTCGACGATAAGACCCGCACCGAGCTGGAGGCCGCCGCTTTTCGCCGGCTCGTCGCCCATCTCCAGGCGCGCACCGACGTGCAGAACATCGCTCTGATGAACATGGCCGGCTTCTGCCGCAACTGCCTGTCCAACTGGTTGCTGGACGCGGCAAAGGAACGCGCCGTGCCGCTGACCAAGGATGAGAGCCGCGAAGCGGTCTATGGCATGCCCTATGAGGAGTGGAAGGCCCGCCACCAGAGCGAGGCGACGCCAGAGCAGAAGGCGGCCTTCCCCGGACCGGGCCCGCACTGAGCCCGCGCCGGGGGCCCCCTTTTCCCCGGATTGGCAGTGGATAGCGGGGCTAGCTGGCCCCGCATAGACGTACGGATGCGCCATTGCCTTGACGGCCCGCCCCGCTTGCGCTCCCTATCGCCGCCCGAATTGCCGTCTAGACGCCGGGCCCTGCCCGATGCCCCGGAGACAACATGTCCGATATTCCGAACGACCAGCCCCTGTCCGACGCCGCCGCCGGCTTCGCCAAGGAGCAGCTGAAATCCTTCATCGAGCGCATCGAGCGCCTTGAGGAAGAGAAGAAGACCATTGCCGACGACATCAAGGATGTCTTCGCCGAAGCCAAGGGCACCGGCTTCGACACCAAGGCGCTGCGGGAAATCCTGAAGATCCGCAAGCAGGACGCCGACCAGCGCGCCGAGCACGAGGCGATCGTCGACCTTTACATGCAGGCGCTTGGGATGCTGGGCGAGAGCTGAGCCCGGCCCTCTGTCAAAACCTGTCGAACCGACCGGGCGGCCAGTGGCCGCCCGTTCCGTTTCAGGCGTCGTGCGCCCCGGCTAGAGCGCCTTCTTGAGCGGGGCTGGCCCGGTCATCATCGCAACCACAGGAACCGCCACAACCGCCTCGCCGGAGAATTGCGAGGTGGAGAGACCCTTGGCGCCATCGCGGCTGAACTGCGCCGCGACGATGCGGCGCGGCGGCAGCACGAAGGCGGCGAAGCGGCGGAGTTCCGGCAGGTGCATGGAGACCTTGCCGGAAACACTGGGGCCGCTGAACAGGCGGCGGATTTCCGCGACCATCGCCTGCGAATAGGGCTGAGGCTTGCGCGCCTGCGCGGCTTGCGTGGCCGGAGCCCCGGCGGGACGGGCGGCGCGGGCAGTCGCCATATCGGCCTCCGGCGCGCGGCCGGGCTGGGCCCGCGGCGCCGCGAACACGCTGCCGGCGGCGTCGGCATAGGCAAGCGCCGGGCCTTCGCCACTGGTTCCGCGCACGATCACTTCCGGCAGACCGCCCATCTCGCTGGGGCGGGTCTGGGGCAGCGGCGCGCCGGAGAGAGCGCTGGCGATCTGTCGGTTATTGGTCGCCTCAGGCGTGCCCGGCAGCGGAATGGCGGCGGCAAGCGCGGCGAGATCGGCCCTGTCGCTGGGCGCGACGCTTGAGGCGACGGGACGGGGAGCCGGCGCCGCCACGGAAGCGACGACGCCGCGCGGCAGCGGATTGGGCTGGGGAAGTGGCACCGCGCCGAGCGAGGCCACTTCGAAGGGCGCCATCGGCGCAGCGGCCGACGCGACCGCAGGTGCCGCAGCGGCCGGCAGCGCCGGGCGGGGCATAGGGGTGGGGACGGCAGCGGCCAGCGCGACCTGTTGGGGCTCGGAAGGGGCGGGTGGGGTCGGCACCACCGCCGCGACCCGGGCCGGCGCCGCCTCGGTGGGTGCGGCAACCGGCGTTGCCTCTTCCTCGTCGTCGCTGTCCTTGGTGAACAGGCCGGCAAAAATGTTCTTCGGCGGTGCGCCGTTGGCCGCAACCCGCCGCTTGGGATCATTGCCGCCGGGAAGGCCGGCGAAGGCGGCACCGGCGCCGCCCGGCTCGCTGCCCCGCGATTCGACCTGGGCCAGGGCTGAGGCGTAGCCGGACATCGGCTTGCCGTCTGCAGGGACATGGACGGTCTTACCGTCCGGGAAGACGCGGGCAAGCTCGGGCCGGCTCATGCGCGGCCAGTGGCGCACGCCGCCCGTGTCCATGTGCACGAAGGGCGAGCCGGACGTGGGGTAGAAGCCGACGCCGCCGCGCTGCAGCCGCAGTCCCGCCTCACGCACCTTCGCCAGCGAGACCCCGGGAATGTAAAAGTCCATCGCCTTGCCCTGGGTGTGCAGGCTGGTCTGGGCGACGCCGCGCGAGCGCGAGCGCAGCATCGCGTTGGTCGCCGGCGAGCGGTAGCCGCCGATCACCTGGATCGGCTGCGTCGCATCCACCTCGCGATAGACCTCCCAGACGATGTCGAACAGCCGGGGGTCCATCTCGATGGATTCCTTGCGCCGCCAATCCTGCATGAGGACGTTGAGCTGCTTCAGCGCTGCCGGGTCGTAGCGGCCATTTCGCTTGAAGGTCACGGTGGCGTTGGCACCAGAATGAACGTGGTGGAAGGTCAGCGTGCGCGTGTCGCCATTGGCCACCGCGTCCTGCAGCAAATCGGCGCCGCACAGCGTGGCAACCGCTGCGATGGCGGCGACCTTGGCGAATTTCGACGAGCGGAGGGCGAGGGTGATGCGCAAGGACGGGGACCCGATATCAACGTTTCCTGAGACGGTACGGGCAGGAGCGCCCGGACCGCGCTTGGTGAACATAGTCTTGTCGGGTTTGGTTAAGAGGTCATTACGACCCCGCCCCCACGCCTATTGCCTTTCGGACTAGAAACGCACTGTGGCAAAAGAGTGCCGCACAGTCAAATTCGCGAGGGATTACCACATCAGGACACGGTTTATGTTCGACCGTGGCTATAGAGCCACAGCGCGCTGGTGCGGAGCTGCCTTTTCGCCTCAGCGCCGCACCGTGTCCGCCCGGCGATCGGCAAATTGGCGCGTTCCGCCGAGGCCCAGCGCCGATTTGGTGGCGGCGTTGGTGCCGTAGAGATCCTCGCGCGTCACCAATCGACCGTTTCCGTCCACGAAGCTGGTGAAGTAGACGAGATGGACGGGAAATTTATTTTTCAGCGGCAGCGATTTCTCGTCACCGCCGAGCAAGCGGGACAGCCGCTGCTGGCTCCAGCCCTCGCCCGGCCGGCCGAGCGTGAACAGCGCCTCGGCGAACTCCATTGGCTCGTGCACGCGCACACAGCCATGGCTGAAGGCGCGGCGATCACGGGCAAACAGCGCCCGACTCGGCGTGTCGTGCAGATAGACCGAGTGCTTGTTGGGGAACATGAACTTCATGCGGCCCAGCGCATTGCGCTCGCCCGGCTCCTGCCGGAACGAATAGCCCTGCGTGCCGGCGCGGCGCCAGTCCACCGTGCCGGGATCGATCACCCGTCCATTGCGCACCACATCGATGCCCTGCCGCACCAGCGCATAGGGGTCCGCCCTCAACTTGGGCAGCATCTCGTTGCGGATGATGCTCGGCGGCACATGCCAAGACGGGTTGAACACCGCATATTGCATGCTCTCGCTGAGGATCGGCGTCTGCGTTTCCGGCTTGCCGACCACCACGCGGGTCTCGTGCACCGGGCTCCCGTCCACAATGATGCGGACCATAAATTCCGGAATGTTCACAATCACATAGGCTGGGGCGACCTCGTGCGGCAGCCAGCGCCAGCGCTCCATGTTGGCGATGATGTCGGGAATGGGGTCAGCGCCGGAATCGTTCAGCGCCGCCAGCGTGCCGCGGCCGACAATGCCGTCGACCGACTGGCCGGCAAGGCGCTGGAAGCCACGCACCGCGTCCACCAGACGGTCATCATAGAACTCGTCGCCTTCTTGCGCGCCGGCATCCGCGCCGACGCCGAGACGGGCGCGCAGCAGCGGCACCCGTGGGTCGCTCTCGCCCGGCCGCAGCGAAGGCCCGGAAGGAATGGGGGCGTGGGACACGACTTGCCCTTGCGCCTGTAGCTGCGCCAGTTGCTCCTTCAACAGCCGGTATTGGTCATATTGCGGGGCGAAGCTGGCAAGGGCCGCCCGTGCGTCCTGCGGATCGCGCGCATCGGCGACACGCGCGAGGACCGCCGCCGAATCGGGGACGGTCGGGCTCGGGTCGACATCCTTGGACAGCCTCTTGGGATCGAACCGGCCGCTCTGCACGTGGCGCGCATAAAGCAGTGTCGTCGCGGCAAGTCGCATCTCGGTCTCGGCGAGCTGCGCCGCGTCAGCATTGGCAGGCAGGGGGGCCACCGCGTAGTCGGCGGGATCGAGCCCTTCCGCCCCCGCCGCGGCGAAGGTGTCGAGCGCGACCTGCCCGAGCGGGGCAAGGCCACCCTCGCCGGTGAAGGCGGGCTGAAAGTTCCGCGCCGTGTAATAGGCAGTGAGCGCCTCTCGGTCGGCGGACCGTGCGGCGAAGCGCGCCAGCTCGCTCGCGACGATTTCCGCGAGGCGCTTTGAAAATGCCGATTCGCCCGCCGTCACGGCGGGAGCCGCCATAGCCGGTTCGGGTGCTGCACCACTTTCCGTAGCGGCGCCGCTCGTGCCTTCGCCAAGGCCGGGCGCGCCATCGCCCACCGTCGGTGCGGCGGAGGGAACCACCGCCACAGGCTCGGCAGCAACCGTCTCAGCGGCAAGCGGAACGGCCGGGCTGTGGAGAGCCAGCGCGGCGCTGCGTGCCGGGCTGGGACGGCGCGGATCGGCCGCATCGAAGGGCTGGTCGTCAGCGGCGATCGCCGGCAATGCCGCTGCCGCCTCGCCGGAGCGCAGCAATCCCGCTGCCTCGACATTGAAAGCGGAGAGGCTGTCGCCCGTGCCCTCGCCAGCGCGGTCAATAGCAATGGCCTGGCCCATTGGCGCCAGGCCGTTTTCCTGCGCCATGGCTGAAAGGCCGGTACCGGCTGTCGCGAAGGCGAGACCCGCCACCGTCAGCAGTCGCGTCGCGCACGCCCTCCGGCGAACCGCGCCGCGCCCCTCTCCCTTACCCGTTACGCCGCGACCGGACATCGACTTCTCCGCTTGTTCCCGCCCCGGACAGACCGGCCTCGCCTTTCCCGGCAGGGGTTCGGCGACGATCTGACCACAGCCCACAGACGGTTCAACTCACGAACACGGCAGGGGGATCCTCCGGGAATCTCTCGGCCGCCACTTTGCCGGGGCTTGGTAAAGGCTCTGTTAAGCATATCCTCGCGGCAGCCACCGGTCTCCCGGCAAACTCTGCCTGGCCCGGCTGTCATCTTCCCTTGCTCCCGAAGCGCCGATTCCTATAATCCCCGCCTTTCCCTAAAGGTGCGGATAGACAGAATGAGCGACCTGACGGCCGGGATGGCCGCCGACAATCGACCCGTCGCCATCATCATGGGCAGCCAGTCCGACTGGGAAACCATGCGCCATGCTGCCGAAACGCTTGATGCGCTCGGCATCGGCCATGAGTGCCGCATCGTCTCGGCTCACCGCACGCCGGATCGCATGTACGCCTTCGCCAAGGGCGCGCGCGCAGCCGGCACCAGGGTCATCATCGCCGGCGCCGGCGGCGCCGCGCATCTGCCGGGCATGGTCGCCTCGCTTACCTCGCTTCCGGTGTTCGGCGTGCCGGTGGAATCGAAGGCGCTGTCCGGCCTCGACAGCCTCTATTCCATTGTCCAGATGCCGGCCGGCATCCCGGTCGGCACGCTCGCCATCGGCAAGGCCGGAGCGACCAACGCCGCCCTGCTTGCCGCCGCCGTACTCGCCCTCACCGACGAGGCGCTGGCGGCAAGGCTGGATGCATGGCGCGCGGCGCGCACCGCCGCCGTGACGGAGCGACCGGAATGAGCGCCCCCTCCCGTATTCTCGCCCCCGGCGACACGATCGGCATTCTCGGCGGCGGCCAGCTCGCCCGCATGATCGCCCTTGCCGCCGCCCCTCTCGGGCTGAAAACGCACATCTACGCCCCCGAGGAGGCGAGCCCGGCCTTCGACGTCGCGGGCACCCACACCCGCGCCGCCTATGACGACTTCGCGGCACTGGAACAGTTCGCCAAGGCCGTCGACGTCGTCACCTACGAGTTCGAGAACGTGCCGGTCTACACTGCCGAGTTCCTCTCCCGGCATGTGGCGGTGCATCCGGGCGCGCGGGCGCTCGGCATCACCCAGGACCGGCTGGAGGAAAAGACCTTCGTCTCCCGCCTCGGCATCGAGACCGCGCCCTTCGCCGCCGCGCAGGACGAGGCGGAGCTCGAAGCCGCGCTTGCCGAGATCGGCCGCCCAGCCGTGCTGAAGACCCGGCGCTTCGGCTATGACGGCAAGGGCCAGGTCATCATCCAAGAGGGCGACGATGCCGCCGCCGCCTTCAAGGCGGTCGGCCACCACCCCTCGATCCTGGAGGGCTTCGTGCCGTTCGAGCGCGAGGTCTCGGTGGTCGCCGCCCGCACCGAGGACGGCCGCTTCAAGGCCTATGAAGTCACGGAGAACGAGCACCGCCACCACATTCTCTACCGCTCCACCGTACCGGCCGACGTGACCCCGGCTGTGGATGCGGTGGCACGCGAGATCGCCCGCCGCATCGGCGAGGCGCTGGGCTATGTCGGCGTGTTCGCGGTGGAAATGTTCCTCGTGGTGGTGGACGGCGCGCAGGGGGTCATCGTCAACGAAATCGCCCCGCGCGTGCACAACTCCGGCCACTGGACGCTGAACGGGGCCGTCACCAGCCAGTTCGAGCAGCATGTGCGGGCCATTGCGGGCTGGCCGCTGGGCGCGGTGGAGCGGCTCGGCCATGTCGAGATGACCAATCTCATCGGCGACGAGGCCGACGACTGGCAGGCCATTCTCGACGAGCCCGGCGCGCATCTGCACCTCTATGGCAAGGCCGAGGCCCGCCCAGGCCGCAAGATGGGCCATGTGACCCGCATCTTCGAGGAGTGAAGGCGCGCTCTGTCTCCGATTCCCTTCGCACGATGACGCGGCGATCCATCACGCCATCGTGCGCAGCGCCGGTGAAATTCCGACGCCGCTGCGGGCGTATAGGCGGGGAACTGCCCCGTCATCGACCCCAGCGGACCGCCCATGCCCTTCCTGCGCGAGAATTCCGGCAAGCTCAGCCCCGAGAAGATCGGCGCGCTGCTGGTCGTCCTCTTCCCCCTCGGCCTGCTGCTGGCTCAGGCGCTCGGCGGCGGCTTCGCCGCCCCCGACGCCCCCGGCCTTGGAGGCCCGGGATTGGATGCGCCAGGTTTAGGCGCACCCGGCCTCGGCGGACCGGGTTTGGGCGGTTCTGCGCCCGGCGGGGCGCTGGGCGGCGAGGCGGCGCTGGGCGCGCGCCCGCTGATCCAGATCATCCTGTTCGTCGGCGACTGGGCGGTGCGCCTGCTGCTCGTCTCGCTCGCGGTCACGCCGGCGCGTCGGCTGTTCAACTGGCCCAAGCTGCTGCTTACGCGGCGCACGCTGGGGCTCGGCGCCGCCTTCCTCATCGGCGTGCATTTTGCCGTCTATCTCGTCGACACTGGGAACCTCGCCACAGCGGCAAGTGAGATCGTGCTGCGCATCTACCTCACCATCGGGTTCGTCGCGCTGCTGGCCTTCGCCGCGCTGTCGGCCACGTCGTGGGACGGCGCCATCCGACGGCTGGGCGGGCCGCGTTGGAACCTGTTGCACCAATTGGTCTACCCCGCCACCGCGCTCGCACTATTGCATTTTTTCATGCAGCAGAAGCTCGACGTCACCCAACCGGTGCTGATGACCGGGCTCTTCGTCTGGCTGATGGGCTGGCGGGTGATGCAGCATTACGGGCGCGGCACCGGCTTTCTGAACCTCTCGGCGCTGGCTGCAGCCTCGGGCGTTCTCACCGCGCTGATCGAGGCCGGCTGGTACGCCGCCGCCACCGGCATCGACCCCGGCCGAGTGCTGGCCGCAAACCTCTCCTTCACCTACGCCATCAGCCCAAGCTGGTGGGTTGCCGGTGCCGGGATCGGCGTCGCGGTGGTGAGCGAGATCGTGCTGCGCCTGCGGCCCCTCCCCGCCCGGCGCGCGGCGCGGGCCTGAGGCATCACGCGACCGCCTGCGCCAGAAATTCCGCTGCGTCTTCCCGCGGCAGCGCAGTCCAGCCATCCAGTTGGTGGCGGAACCAGGTCTCCTGCCGCTTGGCATAGTGCCGCGTGTCGAGAATGGCCCCCTCGACAGCCGCCTTCAGCGGAATCTCGCCGGCGAGATGGCGAGCGAACCAGGGCATGCCATGCGCCTTGAGCAGCGTGCGGTCCGCCGGCAGGCCGCGTGCCAGCAGCGCCCGCGCCTCCTCCAGCGCGCCCTGCGCCATCATGGCGTGAAAGCGATCGGCGATGCGGGCCCGCAACACCGTCCGATCAGTGGCGAGGAAAAGCCGCACGCAGTCGGCCGCGGGCAGGACCGGGCCCTCCGCCGGCGCCTCCTGCCAGCGCGCCAGCGGGCGGCCCGTCGCCTCGAACACTTCCAGCGCCCGCATCAGCCGCTGCGTGTCGGAAGGCCGCAGCCGCGCCGCCGTCTCCGAGTCCACCGCAGCCAGCCGCGCATGCAGCGCCGGTGCGTCGAGATCGAGGCCGCGCACGGCATCGCGAATCTCAGCTGGAATGGCCGGGATCGGCGACAGCCCTTGCGTCAGCGCCTTGAAATAGAGCCCGGTGCCACCGGTGAAGATCGGCAGGCGGCCCTGAGCCTCCGCCGCGTTCAGCGACGCCCGCGCGTCCTTCAGCCAATGCGCGACGGAATACTCCATGGCGCCGTCGACATGGCCATAGAGAAGGTGCTGCGCCCGCGCTTCCTCTTCGGGCGTTGGCCGCGCCGAGAGCACCCGGAGGTCACGATAGACCTGCATGGAATCGGCGTTGATGACCACGCCGCCCGTGCGCTCGGCAAGCTCTAGCGCCAGCGCCGACTTGCCGCTCGCGGTCGGTCCTGCAATAAGCACGGCGCGCGGACGGGCAGCTCTCACGGTCACGTCCGCCTCGCTCTTCCGGGTTTCCATCCTGCCTTTTTGCCCGACGCCGGCCCGGCGGCAAGGTCCCAGTCGCAGCCATGTCCGAATCCCTGTCCCACATCCTTGTCCTCGTCTCGCACCCGGCCGCCCCTGCGGTGGATGACGCGCTGCTTACCCGTGCCCGCGCCGCCCTGCCCGCCCCCGGCGCGGCGCGCTGGCTCAATCCCGGCATCGCGGCCGAGATCGAGCATGACGGCGCGGCCGACATCGAGGTGCTGCGTGCGGCGTTGGTCGGCGCCCCGGTTGACGTGGCGCTTCTCCCAGCCGAGGGACGGCGCAAGAAGCTTTTTCTTGCCGATATGGATTCCACCATGATCGGGCAGGAGTGCATTGATGAACTGGCCGATTACGCCGGCATGAAGGCGCATGTCGCCGCCATCACCGAGCGGGCCATGCGCGGCGAGATCGCCTTCGAACCGGCGCTGCGCGAGCGCGTGGCGCTGCTGAAGGGTCTGCCGCTCGCCGTGGTCGACACGGTGATCGCCGAGCGCATCCGCCTCACCTCGGGCGGCACAACGCTGGTGCGGACGATGAAGGCGCACGGCACCCGCACGCTGCTGGTTTCCGGCGGCTTCACCCTGTTCACCGAGCGCGTGGCTGACATGATCGGCTTCGACGACCACCGCGCCAATGTGCTGATCGCCGATGGCGACCGCTTCGCCGGCCTTGTCGAGGAGCCGATCCTCGGCCGCGAGGCCAAGTTGGCCTCGCTGGTCGAATGGAGCAACAGCCTCGGCCTCGCTCCTGCCGAGACACTGGCGGTCGGTGACGGCGCCAATGACCTCGCAATGATCGGCGCCGCCGGGCTCGGTGTCGCCTATCACGCCAAGCCCGCCGTGGCGGCAGCGGCTCAGGTGCGTATCGACCATGGCGACCTCACCGCCCTGCTCTATCTCCAGGGATACGCTGCCCACGAATTCGTCGACGCCTGAACCGGCACGCCGGGCGCGAATGGCCCGCCCCGGCCTCACGGCGCAAGTGGCGGCAGAATGATGCGGTTGCGCAGCGGGTCATTGGGAATATCCACCGGCGGGGCCAGCGGCGGCGCGGCGCTGCCCGGCGCCAATGTCCCTGGCGGTGTATATTGCCCATAGTAGGGTTGTGGTACCGCAGGGTTAGCCGGCACGCGCGGGGCAGCCGGTGTTGCCGGCACCCGGCGCGGTGCGACATTTGGGGAAGCCGCGCGCGGCGCCGCCTGCGGGGCGGGGGCGGGCCGGCGCACCGGCGGTGCGTCCGTCGCCTCGCCGCCATCGGTCAGCGGCGTGCGGCCATATTCCGCCTCTAGCCGCCTGGTTTCCCGCTCCAGCGCCCGCATGTTGATCGCGGTACTCAGCGCCGTCAGGTCGAAACGGCGCTCTGGCGCAGCAAGCGGGCCTCGCCACTGTACAGCCGCAGCTGGAGCGGCGGGCAGGCCCACGCTGGCGACATCCTGCATCTCCAGCGTCGCCTCAAAGCTCAGAGCCGGAATATCGAGCGCCCCGCTCAGCCCGAAACGCTGCTCGCCCATCGCCAACCGGGCGGCGCTGGTGCGCGCCACGCCGTCGACCACGCTGACGGCGCTCTCCACCCGCGCCAATTTGAGCGGCGCGCGCGCCAGGCCGTCGCTCAGCAGCTGCGCCAGGCGCTGCTGGTCGGGCGGCGGACCACGCTCGGTCGC
The DNA here is from genome assembly GCA_000378025.1 of Xanthobacteraceae bacterium 501b. Taxonomy (GTDB): domain Bacteria; phylum Pseudomonadota; class Alphaproteobacteria; order Rhizobiales; family Xanthobacteraceae; genus Ancylobacter. The sequence goes on along the minus strand of KB899087.1, from coordinate 4,884,408 downwards.
CAGCATCACATAGTGCAGCGCCTTCGGGTCGCTCTGGTCGACCTCCAGCCCCTCGATGGCGAGGCTGCCCTGCCCCTGCAGCTGGCTCGCGAGCGCGAAGGGCGAATTGCCCCGCCCGGTGACGTCAAGCGTGGTGCTCACACGGCCGCGCAGCTTTGGCTGCGTAACACCGAGGGCCGCAAAAAGCGCCGCGCTCTCGGCGCTGGTCAGTCCCAGCCGGCCGTCAAACTGCACGGCCTCGCCCGCGCGGCCAAGGTTGAACTTGCCGGCGAACGTCCCCCCGGCCAGCGTGCCGGTGGCGCTCTCCACTGCGAGCCGCCCCTCGGTCAGCCGTGCCACGATCTTCGCCTCGCCGAGCGCCAGTCCTCCCGGAAGATCGAAACGTCCAACGCTAAGCTTCAGCTCGGCGGCAAGGGTGGAGAGCGGCGCCGGGCCGAAGCGGGCCCGCGACCATCCCTCCGCCTCGTCGGCGCCGGAAGCGCCGACGACGAGCCCAAGCGCCGTCGCGACATTCCAGCGCGGCGTGGCCAGCTCCGCCCGCAGCGGCTCGCCCGGCATGTAAGCGAGGGCGCCGTCGAGCCGCTGCGCACCCAGCGACCCGGAAAGCGCGCGTATCCACCAGCCCTCGCCCTCACGGCCGAGCGTTCCGGTGAACCGTGCCGGCACCGTGCCGGAGGCGGAGGCTCCCAGTTGCGGCACCAACGCCGCGAGGTCAGCGCTCTCCAGAGTCAGCGCGAGATCGGGGTCGAGGCGGCCAGCGGCGTCGAAAGCCGCCGTGCCCTCTGCGCGCAGCCGTGCCCCGCCAAAATCCAGCGTCGCCTCGATCCGCTGACCGAGATCTAGCGCGAGGCGGGCCGGACCAAGATTGGGGCGAAGGCCCGGCACGCCGACGCCGGAGAGCACGGCGCTGCCATCGCGCGCATCGAGCGTGGCCCGCCCGCTCAGCTTGCCGTCCGCGCCGAAGCCGATCTGCCCGCCGCCGGACAGGCCGCCGAGCCGGCCATTTGCGTCGATTGTGGTGCGACCGGCCTGCGACACCAGGGTAAGGGAAAGGTCCACCGGCGCGAGGCTCGCCTGCGTCGCGACAAGGAACGGTTCGATCTGGGTCAAGCCGAAGGCGCCCGCCAGCCCGGGCAGGCCATCGGCACGGGGCCCGGAGAGCTTGGCAGCGAAGCGGGCGCTGCCGGCCGTGCCGCCGCCGAACGCGGCGAGCCGGCCGGAGCCGGTGAGGTCGAGCCCGGCGAAATCCTCGATGGCGAGGCGTTCAATGCCGAGCCCGTCGGCCCCACCCTTGAGGATGACGTCCAGGCTTTGGGCGCTGCCCCCGGCAAGACGCACCTGCCGGCCGCTGAGGCTAAGGTTGAGATCCGTCGTTTCCACACCGAGATTCACCAAGCGCTGTATTGGCGGCAATAGCGCGTCGACATCGACATCCGAAGTCGTCAGCACCGCGTCGACCCGGCCCCGCCCGCCGGCCGGTGGCAACGTATAAGCGGCCGTACCCGCGAACCGGCTCTCCCCGGCCGAGAGAGCGATCTTGTCCAGCGCGAAGCCGCCGGCGCTGACGCTGAGCTCAGCGGAAAGCCGAGCCGCGCCGGCGGGCAGGCTGGCGACGAGCCCGCTGGCCTGCGGCAACGCCCAGGCGACGAAGGCCGGCAGATCCTGCGCCTCCAGCACCCCGCCGCCACCGAATAGCGCGGCGTTTGGATCTCCGGTGGCGGCCACGCGCGGCAGGCTTCCGGAGAGCGCGATATGCGCCCCGCCTGGCAACCGCGCTTCCAGCGCGCGCGCGCGCCAGCCGCCGGGCGACCAGTCGAGACCCGCTTTCACCTCGCGCGCCGCGGACCCGGCGAGCAGCACGGTGTCGCTGGAAAGATCGAGCGAGCCGACGACCGCGAGATCGGCCAGCGGCGCCAGCAGGCGGGCCAGCGCGTCGGTTGCCGCCAGCGGTGTCGCGCCGCCGGTCATGGCGCCGAGATCGAGCTGGCGCGCCGCCAAGGTGAGGTCGAGCCGCGAATCGGGGTTGCCCGGCCCCGCCCCGACCAGACGGGCGGAACCGGAAAGCGCCAACGGCCGCTCAGCGGCGTCGAGCGTCAGGCTGAGATCGGTGGCGGCAACCGCCTGCGGCGTCGCCTCCACCTTGGCCGACAGGCTCCAGGCCTTGAGCATGTCGGCACCGGCGCCGCCCGGGGCGGGCGTAGGCGCGGGAGTCGGCGCGGCGCGCACCAGCGCCGCCCGGCCACGAAAGCTCGGCGCCCCACCCGCAAGGCTCAGCACCCCGTCCGCATCGACGCTCAGCGGCGAGCCGACATTCTGCGCCCCGAGGCGTAACTTGGCGGTGCCGTCGGCGGCAAACTGCGTCAGATTGAGCCGCACCCGGCGGCGCAGGCCGGCCGCATTGGCCTCACCCTCCAGTCTGACCGGGCCAATGGGCCCGCCGACTTCTCCGGTAAGATCGACCAAGTCGAGCTTGAGCGTGCGTTCATTGGCACGGTCGAGAATTTCGAAGCTGCCCTCGGTGACAGAGAGCCCGGCGATGCTGAATCCACCCGGTCGGGTAGCGCCGGTCGGCAGGGAGAGCTTGCCTGTCGTGTCGACCACGAGCCGGGCGCGCGGGCGCAGCAGGCCGACATGGTCGGCCACTACCTCGCCGCGCATCAGCGCGCCCAGATTGAGCCGACCGGAGAGCTCCGCCACGGTGATGCCGGTGCCGCCGCCATCGAGACCGATCGACACGTCGCGCAGCACCACGCGCGGGGTCGGCAGGATCTGCGCGTCGATCGGGCCGCGGATGATGACGGGAGCGCCCAGCGTCCGAGCCGCCTGCGCCTCGAAGGTCGAGCGCCATTGCGACCAGTCGACGACGAACGGCGCCGCAAAGGCCGCCGCAACGGCCAATATGATCGCGCCCGCAATCGTCAACAGCAGGTTCTGCACACGTTCCTCCGGCCTTCCGGCCCCGGCGTCCCGCTGCCTGGCGGACACCGGAACACTCTACGCTAGATTGTTGATAATTTTCGCGTTCTCCGCAGCGCGCGCAAGGCGCGAATTGATGCAGAGGCGACCAAGAACCCCGGCGGATCCTCGACCGCTTCCCTCGCGCCCACCTCTCAGGGCAGGATCTTGCCGGGATTCATGATGTTCTGCGGGTCAAGCGCCTGCTTGATCGCCCGCATCGCATCGAGCGTGGCGGCACCGTGCTCGGCTTCCATATAGCCACGCTTGCCCTGTCCGACGCCGTGCTCTCCAGTGGCCGTGCCGCCCATGGCCAGCGAACGCTTCACCATGCGGGAGATGAAGTCTTTCGCTTTCGCCACATCCTGCGGGTCGCTCATGTCGACCAGCGTCACGGTGTGGAAATTGCCATCGCCGACATGGCCGACGATCGGCGCCAGCATGCCCATCTCCTCTATTTCGCGCTTGGTCTCGTCGACGCAGTCGGCGAGGCGGGAGAGCGGGACGCACACATCGGTGGCCAGCGCCTTGGCGCCGGGCTTCAGGGGCAGGCAGGCCCAATAGGCGTCGTGCCGTGCCTGCCAGAGCCGGGTGCGCTCCTCGGGCCGCGTCGCCCATCTGAAGCCGCCGCCACCATATTCCGCGGCGATATCGCGAAACCTCTCACTTTGCTCGTGAACGCTCGCCTCCGTGCCGTGGAACTCGACGAACAGCGTCGGCTGCTCGGCGAGATCGAGCTTTGAGTAGGCGTTGCAGGCACGCACCTGCACCTCATCCAGCAGTTCGATTCGCGCCACCGGCAGGCCGGACTGGATGGTGAGGATCACCGCGTCGCAGGCGGCGCGGATGGTGGGGAAAGCGCAGACCCCGCCGGAGATCGCCTCGGGGATGCCCGCCAGCCGCAGCGTCAGACTGGTGATGATGCCGAGCGTGCCCTCCGCCCCCACCAGCAGCCGGGTGAGGTCGTAGCCGGCCGAAGATTTCTTCGCCCGCCGCGCGGTGGTGATCACCTCGCCATTGGCCAGCACGACGGTGAGCGCGACGACATTGTCCTTCATCGTGCCATAGCGCACCGCATTGGTGCCCGAGGCGCGGGTGGAGGCCATGCCGCCCAGCGAGGCATCGGCACCAGGATCGATGGGGAAGAACAGGCCGGCATCGCGCAGATGCTCGTTCAGCTGCTTGCGCGTCACCCCCGGCTCGACCACGCAATCGAGGTCCTCGGGATGAACCGACAACACCCGGTTCATGCGCGAGAGGTCGACGGAAATGCCGCCCTGCGGGGCATTGATCTGCCCTTCCAGCGAGGATCCGGTGCCGAAGGCGATCACGGGGACGTGGTGCTTCGCGCAGGCGCGCACGACCCTCTGCACCTCCTCGGTGCTCTCGACGAACACAACCGCGTCCGGTGCCTCATTCGGCAGCCAGGTAATGGTGTTGGCGTGCTGTTCGCGGATCGCCCGGCCGATGGCGAGCCGTTCGCCAAAATGGGCGGAAAGGGCAGCGATCACCTCCTGCACAGGGGCAACGCCCGCCTGCGCCGCGGGACGCTCCTCGACCGTGGTTTCCATCCCGCTCTCCTTCAGCTTGGTTCCCCCGCCACGCGGCAGCAGAGCCGGCAGCGCCAACGGCATATACCTTATCAAGGCAGGCCGCGACTCACGGCGGGCGTGGTTGCCGCGCAAAAAGCACCCTGAAACCCCGCCGAAGCAAGAATTCAGTCATTCATTTGCCATCTCGGCAGGTGACGACTGCACGGAATGTCGGCACAATGCTTGTCAATAAGGCAGCGCGGTACCTCGCGCTCGGCGGTCGGGATGGTGTCATGCTGGACGGGATCGATTTCGAACCCGTATTTTTCGCGCCTTTCGTGTCGTCCGTGATGACGGTCGACGCGGGCTGGGCCGATCACAACGGGCATTTGCATGCGGCCTTCTACAGCCTGCTGTTCGACCGCGCGGTCGACGAGGCGGTGTTCCTGGTCGGGCTTGGCCCGCATCTGGTGGAAAGCCGCAGCGCCTCCTTCGTCACGATGGAGGCTCATCAGCGTTTCCAGCGCGAGCTTCGCGCTGGACAGGAGGTGCGGGCCACGCTGCGCCTCATCAATTACGACGACAAGCGCATGCATCTGTTCCAGGAGTTGCACCATGCCCGCGAGGGCTGGATCGCCTCGACCTATGAGCAGATCGCCCAGCATGTGGAAGCCGGCACCCGGCGCGTGGTGCCTTTCCCCGACGAGGTACTGGAGCGGCTGGCGCTGATGAAGGCGGCCCACGGCGCGCTGCCGGTGCCGGAAGGGCTCGGACGGCCGGTCAACATGCCGATCCGGCTGAGCTGAGCGGCCGGCGCTGCGGCACCACTCTCACCGCTAGGCGGCGGGCGTCTCGTTGCGCCCGCGGTCGGCCACGAGTTCCAGCGTGGTCCAGCCCTCGATGGTGCGGCGACGCTTGAGCCGCAGCCCCTGTGCGCGATAGGCGGCCAGTGCCGCATTGGCGTGCGAGGGCAGCAGCCCCGACAGCACCACCGTGCCACCGGGCGCCAGCAGCAGGCTGAGCGGGCGGGCGATCGCCTTGAGGGGCGGCAGCAGGATATTGGCGAGGATCAGGTCGTAAGGACCGTGGCGGCGGAATGCTCCCGCACCCAGCCCCGGCGCGTGCAGAAACTGGATATGGGGCGCGGCGCGGTTGGCCACCGCATTGGCCCGCGCCGTCGTCACCGCCACCGGGTCGATGTCGCTGGCCAGCACCGGCGCGTGGAACAGCCGTGCCGCCGCCATCGCAAGAACGCCAGTGCCGGTGCCGACATCGAGCGTACGGGCCGGGCGGCGTTGTTTGCCATAGGCGGCGATGGCGGCGAGACACCCCTTGGTGGTGCCATGATGGCCGGTGCCGAAGGCCAGTGCCGCCTCGATCTCGATGCCGATCCGGCTCGGCGCCAGCCGCCCGCGATCATGCGAACCATGGACGACGAAGCGGCCGATGGCGACCGGGGCCAGCCCTTCCAGCGACGCCGCCACCCAATCCTTCTTGTCTAGCAGCGAGAACACCGCTGCCGCCGCCGCCTCAGGCGAGACGAGCGCCACCAGTTCGCGCACCATCTCCTCATCAGGCGGGTCGCCGAAATAGACCTCGACCGCCCAGCCGGCGCCCTCGGCGCGGTTTTCCACCTCGAAGGCGGCAGCGGCCACCTCGGCCGGGTCGAAGCTCTCGCCGAGATATTCGGCAATGGCCCGCGCCTCATGCTCGGGCGCGTCCACCCGCATCACATGCGACGCGCCATTGGGCGGCAATCCTTCGAGCATGGCGGTCCTCACGGGGTAGCGGGCGGTCCAAGGCGGCGTGCGCGCTCTGTAAGCGAGGACGCGCCCGAACGCCAGCGCGGGAAGACGGCAAGCGTCCTCACGCTGCCTCGACGAAGCTGTCGACCACCTTCTTCTCTCCGGCTTTGTCGAACTGCACGGTGAGCTTGTTGCCTTCCACCGAGGCGACCTCGCCATAGCCGAACTTCTGGTGGAACACCCGGTCACCGATGGCGAAGCGCGCTGCCGGGCCAGTGGAGCGGGCGATGAGCTCGCCCTCGATGACGAGCCCGCCGCGCGCCTTCTCGCTTGCGGCGAAGCGCGAGGGGCGGCTGTCGGTGAAGCTGCCGCCGGAAAACCCGCCCGACGACGCACTCGCGCCACCGCGCGAGGCGTTCTGCGCCCGCTGCCAGCCCGGCGTGGAATAGGAGGAGCCGAAGGTCTGCGCCTCGTCGAACCGGCTCGGCCCGTAGCCATAGCGACCCGACTGGCCGCCACCCCAGCCCTGGCCGCCGCGCGATTCCGTCACCTCCACATCCTTCTCCGACAATTCGTCGAGGAAGCGGCTTGGCACGGCGGACTGCCACTGCCCGTGGATGCGCCGGTTGGAGGCGAAGAACACCTTGGCCCGGCGCCGTGCCCGGGTGATGCCGACATAGGCGAGGCGGCGTTCCTCCTCCAGCCCGGCGCGGCCCTGCTCGTCCAGCGCCCGCTGGTTGGGGAACACGCCCTCCTCCCAGCCGGGCAGGAATACGGTCTCGAATTCCAGACCCTTGGCCGAGTGCAGCGTCATGATGTTGACGGCATCGCCGCCATTGCCCCGATCGACATCCATCACCAGCGAAATATGCTCGAGGAAGCCGATGAGATTCTCGAACGGCTCCATCGAGCGGACGAGTTCCTTGAGGTTGTCCAGCCGGCCCTGCGCATCGGCCGAACGGTCCTTCTGCCACATCTCGGTGTAGCCAGATTCATCCAGCACGATCTCTGCCAGCTCGTGATGGCGCATGGTGGCCATCTGCTCCCGCCAGCGGTCGAACGAGCCGACGAGATCGCGCAGGGTCAAGCGCACCTTCGGCTTCAGCTCCTCGCTCGCAACCAGTTCGCGCGCGGCCTCGCTCAGCGGCAGCTGCGCGGCGCGGGCGTGGTCGTGGATCTGCCGCAGGGCCACGTCGCCGAGCCCGCGCTTGGGCACATTTACGATGCGCTCGAAGGCGAGGTCGTCGGTGGGCGAGGCGATGACCCTGAGATAGGCCAGCGCATCGCGGATTTCCGCCCGCTCATAAAAGCGGGGACCGCCGATGACGCGGTAGTTCAGCCCCAGCGTGACGAAGCGTTCTTCAAATTCGCGCATCTGGAACGAGGCGCGCACGAGAATGGCGACCTGCGCCAGCGCATGGCCGGCGCGCTGCAGCTGCTCGATCTCCTCGCCGATGGCGCGGGCCTCTTCCTGGCTGTCCCAGGCGCCCGTCACCGTCACCTTCTCGCCGCTCTCGCCTTCGGAGAACAGCGTCTTGCCGAGCCGCCCGGCATTGTGGGCGATGAGGTGCGCCGCCGCGCCGAGGATGTGACCGGTGGACCGGTAATTGCGCTCCAGCCGCACCACTGTGGCGCCGGGAAAATCACTGTCGAAGCGCAGGATGTTGTCCACCTCCGCCCCGCGCCAGCCATAGATCGACTGGTCGTCGTCGCCGACACAGCACACATTGCGCGACCCCGCTGCCAGCAGACGCAGCCAAAGATACTGCGCGACGTTGGTGTCCTGGTACTCGTCGACGAGAATGTAGCGGAAGCGGCGGTGATATTCGGCCAGCACGTCCGGATTTTCGCGCAGCAGGCGGATGCTCTCGAGCAGCAAATCGCCGAAATCCACCGCGTTCAGCGCCTTAAGCCGCGCCTGATAGGCGGCGTAGAACGCCCCGCCCCGACCATTGGCGAAGGCCGAGCCCTCGCCGGCTGGCACCTGCGCCGGGCCGAGGCCGCGATTCTTCCAGCCGTCGATGGTGTTGGCGAGCAGCCGTGCCGGCCAGCGCTTCTCGTCTATGTTCTCCGCCTGAAGCAGTTGCTTCAACAGCCGGATCTGGTCATCGGTGTCGAGAATGGTGAAGCTGGAGCGCAGCCCCACCAGCTCGGCATGCCGGCGCAACATCCGCACGCCGATGGAGTGGAAGGTGCCGAGCCAGGGCATGCCTTCCACCTGCTCCCCGACCATGGCACCGATGCGGTCCTTCATTTCCCGCGCCGCCTTGTTGGTGAAGGTGACGGCGAGGATCTGCGAGGGCCAGGCGAGGCCTAACGAGAGGATGTGGGCGATGCGCGTGGTCAGCACCCGCGTCTTGCCGGTGCCGGCGCCGGCAAGCACGAGGACCGGGCCCTCGGTGGCTTCAACCGCCTGACGCTGCTCGGGGTTCAGCCCGTCGAGATAGACGCCGCGCCCTTGCGCGCCATGGCCCGGATTGGCAAGCGCCGCCGCACGCGCGGCTATGCCGCCGGGGCGCGGCGTGGCGGCCGGCAGGTCGAAGGGGAAGTCGGACGGGTCGCCATCCGGGGTGTTTCGGGGATCGGCCAAAGGCCTGCTCTCAGTCATGATGGATGATTCTTGGCGGAACAAAATGGCATCGGCATGCCCGTTTGGCGAGGGCGCGGCGCACGAGCGGGAATTTCAGCCCGCGCGATAGCGCAGCGCCGGCAGCGCGGCCCCTATATGCGCGCCCAGCGCCCGCGCCGCCAGCGAGGGGCTGGGATCGGCATAGTCCAGCGCGATGCCGATGCTGGGAAGCGCCGGCATGCCCTGCGAAACGATGTGCAGGTCCGGCGGCACCGCCATCCGGGTCAGCACGCTGATCGCCTGGCCGGAGCGGGCGATGGCGATCAGGCCGGTGAGGCTGTTGCTGGCGAAGGCCACGCGGTAGCGTCGGCCGATCGCCTCCATCGCCGCGCAGGCGGCGCGGTAATCCAGCGTCAGCGGCGCCGACAGCGCCAGCGGCAGGCTTGGGTGGGCGAGCACCGACGGCGCGGGGGAATCGCCGACCCAGACGAAGTCCGCCTGCCGGATCACCTCGCTCCCCGCGGGGTCGGGAACCGAGACCAGCGCCATCTCGATCTGCCGCCGATGCAGCAGCGGGCGCAGTTCCAGCGTCGGCGCACACACCATGCGCAATTCGACATCGGGGTGGAGGGCGCAGAAGCCGCGCAGAAGCTCCGGCAGGAAGGCGGCCGAGTAATCCTCCGGGCAGCCGAAGCTCACAGAGCCGCGCAGCCCTGTCCCCACCATGTCGGCGAGGATCTCGTCATGGCGGGCGAGCAGGGCGTCGGCATGTACCAGCAGTTTCTCGCCCGCCGTGGTGAGGCGGACGCCCGAGCCGCTGCGGTGCAGGAGCGGCTGGCCGAGGGCACTTTCCAGCCGGTGCATCTGCATGCTCAGCGCCGATTGGGTGCGGCCGATCTGCAGGCAGGCGCCGCTGATCGACCCCGTGCGCGCCACCACGGTGAAGCTGCGGAGCAAGGCGAGGTCGAGGTCTGGGATGAGGGTCATCCAGGTATCAATTTTATCGATATCAGAATGAAACAATATCAGTTTGCTTGCGCAGGCAAGGCTCGATAGCTGTTTCTCCATGGCCAATCGAGGGTGATCCGATGTCGTTGAACGCCGAGCCGCTGAGTGCCGAGCCGCAGAACGCCGTATCGCTGAACGCCGATCCCGCCTTCTGGGCAGCCGCCGACACTCACCTCACCCGCTACGGGCCGAGCTTCGAATCCATCATCGTCGAGCGGGCGGAGGGCAGCTTCGTCTATGATGCCGACGGGCGTGGCATTCTCGACTTCACCTCCGGCCAGATGAGCGCCGTGCTCGGCCACACCCACCCCGACATCGTGGCAACCGTCGAACGGCAAATGCGCCGCGTCGCCCATCTGTTCTCCGGCATGCTCTCGCGCCCCGTGGTCGAACTCGCCTCGCGCCTCGCCACGCTGGCGCCGGGGCTGGAGCGGGTGCAACTGCTCTCCACCGGGGCGGAATCGAACGAAGCCGCCATCCGCATGGCCAAGCTCGTCACCGGCGGGCACGAAATCGTCGCCTTCGCCCAGAGCTGGCACGGCATGACCGGCGCGGCGGCAGCCGCCACCTATAGCGCCGGCCGCCGAGGCTATGGGCCGGTTTCGCCCGGCTCCTTCGTCATTCCGGCGCCGAACTCCTACCGCCCGCGCTTCACCCATCTGGACGGCTCCAATGACTGGCAGACCGAGCTGGACGACGCGTTTTCCCTGATCGACCGCCAGTCCACCGGGGCGCTGGCCGCCTTCATCGCCGAGCCGATCCTGTCGAGCGGCGGCATTCTCGAACTGCCGCCGGGCTACCTCCGGGCGCTGAAGCGCAAATGCGAGGAGCGCGGCATGCTGCTCATCCTCGACGAGGCGCAGACCGGCATCGCCCGCACCGGCGACATGTTCGCCTTCCAGCGCGACGGCGTGACGCCGGACATCATGACACTGTCAAAGACGCTCGGCGCCGGCTTGCCGCTCGCCGCCGTCATGACCGCTCCTGACATCGAGGAAAAGGCCTTCGAGAAGGGCTTCCTGTTCTACACCACCCATGTCTCGGACCCGCTGCCGGCCGCCGTCGGCGTAACCGTGCTGGACGTGGTCGAGCGCGACGGGCTGGTGCAGCAGGCGATCGCGCGCGGGCAGCGGCTCAAGGACGGCCTCCTCTCGCTGCAGCAGCGCCATGAGTGCGTGGGCGATGTGCGGGGGCGCGGCCTGCTGCTCGGGCTGGAAACCGTGCTCGACCGGAGCACCAAGGAGCCCGGCTTCGAGCTTGGCGCCCGCGTGATGGAAGAGGCCATGACGCGCGGCCTCAGCATGAACATCGTCAAGCTGCCGGGCATGGGCGGCGTGTTCCGCATCGCCCCGGCACTGACCGTGTCGGAAGCCGAGATCGACCGCGGACTGGAGATCATCTCCGACTCCATCACTGCCGCCACACGCTGAGGGGGGCGCTGGCAGCGGCCCTTGCAGGCGCAGCCGGCGGACCGATACCGGACCCAGCGTAAGGCCGTGGGGCTGTTTAACGGCGCTGGCATCGGCGGGCCGGGCATGGTCTGATCACGCGGAATCCCACCCGTGCAGCACGCTCCAAGGCCCCCGATGTTTGAAGCCAAGTTCCAGACTTTCGCCGACTCCGCCGCCCCTGCGCTGGGCTCCGCCCGGCTGAAGCTGCTGCGGGAGGAGTTGGAGCGGCGCGGGCTGGACGGCTTCCTCATTCCCCGCGCCGATGCGCACCAGAACGAATATGTGCCGCCCTGCGACGAGCGGCTCGCTTGGCTCACCGGCTTCACCGGCTCGGCCGGCGTCGCGCTGGTGCTGCGCGACGAGGCGGCGATCATCGTCGACGGGCGCTACACGCTGCAGGCCGCCGCCCAGGTCGACACCGCCTCCTTCACCGTGGTTCCGCTGGCCGAGACTGCGCCCGACCGCTGGCTGGCGAAGTACCTGCCGGCCGGTGCGCATTTCGGCTACGACCCGTGGCTGACCACGGTGGAGAGCGAGCAGAAGCTGCGCCGTGCCGCCACCGCCGCCGGCGGCGTGCTGGTGGCCGTGGACGGCAACCCGCTCGACGCTGTGTGGCATGACCGCCCGGCGCCCCCGCTCGCCCCCGTCACTCTGCGCGACCCGGCTCTGGCCGGCGAAAGCGCGCCCGACAAGATCGCCCGCGTGCAGGCGGCGCTTGGGGAGCAGAAGCTCGATGCGCTGGTTGTCTCCGATCCGCATTCGGTCGCCTGGGTCTTCAACATTCGCGGCGGCGATGTGAACTTCACCCCGCTGCCGCTCGCCTGGGCGCTTATTCCGCGCACCGGCCGACCGACCCTGTTCGTCGACGGGCGCAAGCTCTCCAACGCCGTGCGCGACGCCCTCGGCCAGTTTACCGAAATCGCCGAGCCGGTGCTGCTGGAGCGGGCGGTGGAAATGGCGGCCGCCGGCGGCGCCACCATCCGGCTCGACCAGGCGACCGCCCCTTGCCTGCTGGCGGCGCGGATCGAGGCGGCTGGCGGCAAGGCCTCAAACGGGGTGAGCCCGGTGGCGCTGATGCAGGCGGCGAAAAACGCGGCTGAGCTTTCCGGCATGCGCGCCGCGCACCGGCGCGACGGGGCTGCGCTCGCCCGCTTCCTCGCCTGGTTCGACTCGGAAGCACCCAAAGGCGCACTGACCGAGATCGACGCGGTCTGTGCGCTGGAGAGCTTCCGCCGCGACACCGGCGCCTTGAGGGATATTTCCTTCCCCAGCATTTCGGGCGCCGGGCCCAATGGCGCCATCGTGCATTACCGCGTCAGCGAGGCGACCAACCGGCCAATCTGTGCCGATGAGCTGTTCCTCATCGATTCAGGTGCGCAGTATGAGGACGGCACCACCGACGTTACCCGCACGCTCATCGTCGGCACCGCGACCGCGGAGATGCGCGACCGCTTCACCCGGGTGCTGAAGGGGCATATCGCCATTGCCCGCGCCGTGTTCCCGCTCGGCACGTCGGGCTCACAGCTCGACAGCTTCGCCCGCCAGCATCTGTGGGCGGCGGGGCTCGACTTCGACCACGGCACCGGCCATGGCGTCGGGGCCTATCTCTCGGTGCATGAGGGCCCGGCGCGCATCTCCAAGCTCGGCACGGTGGCGCTGGCGCGCGGCATGGTGCTCTCGAACGAGCCCGGCTACTACAAGACCGGCGCCTATGGCATCCGGCTGGAGAATCTGGAGATCGTGGTCGACGGTCCGGTCATTCCCGGGGCGGAGCGGACGCTGCTCGCCTTTGAGACGCTCACCCTCGCCCCCTTCGACCGGCGCGGCATCGAAATGGCGCTGCTCACACACGATGAGGTCGCCTGGCTCGACGCCTATCATGCGCGCGTGCGCGCCGAGATCGGCCCGCTGGTGGATGAGGCGACCCGCACCTGGCTGGAGGCCGCCACCGCGCCGCTGGCGGTCTGACGGCCCGTTTCAGCGCCCGACAGGACAAGAATGGTTCAATGGAACCATCGCCTCGCAACGACGTTATCCCAGCGACCAATGTAACGGGACGGCTGGAGACTCGGCGATGACGACTATTCTGATTGTAATTCTGATCCTGATCCTTGTCGGCGCCCTGCCGAGTTGGGGTTACAGCCGCAATTGGGGCTATGGCCCGAGCGGCCTCGTCACCATTCTGCTGGTGATCCTGATCGTGATGATGCTTACCGGCCGCCTCTGACCGTCGCGCGCCGAACCGGAAAAGCCGCCGCGTCTCCCCCCGCGGCGGCTTTTTCATGTGGTGTGATCGGCTCAGGCGCGAAGCGCTGCCGCGGCGTCCTTCGCCGTGACCACGGCCGCCCCGGCGAATTCCAGCGCCGCCATCATCGCCGCCTGAACGGACGGCGCGGGCACATCAGTGCCGCCGAAGGACAGCGGCAGGGTAGCTGTCGCGTCATGGGCGAGCGTCACTTCATAGCCGAGATCGAGCGCCGCCCGGCTCGCCGCGTCCACGCACATGTGGCTCATCGCCCCCACGATCACCAGTCGTGTGATGCCGCGCCCGCGCAGCAGCGCGTCGAGATCGGTGTTCAGGAAGGCATTTACCGCTTCCTTGACCACGACCGCCTCCCCCTCCAACGGCGCAAGGCTGGGATGTATCTCCGCCCCCTGCGTGCCGCGCGCGAAGAACGGGGCGTCCTCTCCCACCATTTCATGACGCACATGCACCACGTTCGTGCCCTGCTCACGGGCGAGCGCGAGCAGTTCACCCGCCTTCACGGCGGCCACCTCAGTGCCGTCCAGCGGATAGCGGCCACCGGGGAAATAGTCGTTCTGCAAGTCGATGATCAGCAGGGCCGTCGTGGTCATGTGCTTTCCCTCTCGCGGTCTCGCCGCCTTCAGCCAGCCACCAGCGCCAGCCACTCGTCTTCGGTCAGAACAGCTACGCCGAGATCGCGCGCTTTGGCGAGCTTGGAACCCGCATCGGCCCCGGCGACGACATAATCGGTCTTCTTCGACACCGAGCCCGCCACCTTGGCGCCCAGCCGCTCGGCCATGGCCTTGGCTTCGTCGCGGGTCATCTTCTCCAGCGCGCCGGTAAACACCACCGTCTTGCCGGATACCGCGCCAGCGCTAGCGATCGCCTCCATCGGCTCAGGCGTCACCTCGCGCAGCAGCGCCTCCACGGCGGCCTGGTTGTTCGGCTCGCCGAAGAAATCGACCACCGCCTCCGCCACGACCGCGCCGATACCTTCGATGCCCACGAGTTCGGCCCAGGCCTCATTGCCCTTGGGATGCGCCTCGCCCGGCGGCAGCGCCGCCAGCGCGGTCTCGCGCAGCGCCTCGATGGTGGGGAAATGGCGCAGCAGTCGCTTCGCGTTGGTCTCGCCGACATGACGGATGCCGAGCGCGTAGAGGAAGCGGTTCACCGGCACCTGACGGCGCGACGCGATCGCCGCGAACAGATTTTTGGCCGACGTTTCCCCCCAGCCATCGCGTTTCTTCAGCCTTGTGAGCGCGCCGGGCGCGGAATCGCGCGCCTCCAGCGTGAAGATGTCGGCCGGCTGCTTCACCAGCCCGGCCTCAAAGAAGGCCTGCACCTGCTTCTCACCCAACCCCTCGATATCGAAGGCGTCGCGCGAGACGAAATGGCGGATGCGCTCCACCGCCTGCGCCGGGCAGATCAGCCCGCCAGTGCAGCGGCGCACCACCTCGCCCTCCTCGCGCACCGCATGCGAGCCGCAGGCGGGGCAGAGCGTGGGAAACTCATACCTTTTTGCCTCGGCCGGCCGGCGGTCCAGCTCCACGCTGACCACCTGCGGGATCACGTCGCCGGCGCGCTGGATCACCACCCAGTCGCCCTCGCGGATGTCCACCCCGCCCCGGATCGGCTCGCCATTGCCACCGATGCCGCGAATATAATCCTCATTGTGCAACGAGGCGTTGGAGACCACCACGCCGCCCACCGTCACCGGGGTGAGCTTGGCGACCGGAGTCAGCGCGCCGGTGCGCCCGACCTGGATTTCGATGCGCTCCAGCCGGGTGATCGCCCGCTGCGCGGGGAATTTATGCGCCAGCGCCCAGCGCGGCGAGCGCGAGACAAAGCCGAGTCGTGCCTGCAAAGCGAGGCTGTCGACCTTGTAGACGACACCGTCAATGTCGTAGCCCAGCGTCGCCCGTTGCTCGCCAATCATCCGGTAGTGCGCCAGCAGTTCCGCCGCCGAAGGGCAGCGCACGGTCAGCGGGTTGGTCGGCAGGCCCCAGCGCGCGAACGCCTCGATCACGCCGAATTGGGTGTCGGCGGGAAGCCCGCCTTCGCTCACCTCGCCCCAGGCATAGGCGAAGAAGCGCAGCGGCCGGCTGGCGGTGATCTTCGGGTCGAGCTGGCGCAGGCTGCCCGCCGCTGCGTTGCGCGGATTGGCGAAGACCGGCTTGCCCGCCTCCTGCTGGCGTTCATTGATGGCCGCAAAGGCGTCGTGGCCCATATAGACCTCGCCCCGCACCTCGAACACGGCGGGGACATCATCACCCTTCAGCCGCTGCGGGATCTCGCCGATGGTGCGGACATTGGCGGTCACGTCCTCGCCCTCGAAGCCGTCGCCGCGCGTCGCCGCCTGCGTGAACACGCCGTTCTCATAGCGCAGGGAGCAGGACAGACCGTCGATCTTCGGCTCGGCGGTGAAGGTGAGGCCTGCATCCGTGGCAAGGCCGAGGAAGCGGCGCACCCGTGCGACGAACTCCTCCACCTCCTCGTCGGCGAAGGCATTGCCGAGCGAGAGCATGGGCACGGCGTGGCGCACCTTGGCGAATTTGGCGGCGGGCGCCGCGCCCACTTTTTCCGAGAGACTGTCCATGCCGCGCAGCTCGGGAAACTGCGCCTCGATCGCCTCATAGCGCCGGCGCAGCGCGTCGTACTCGGCATCGGAGACGGTGGGCGCGTCATCCTGGTAGTAGCGCCGGTCATGGCCGGCGATCTCCTCGCCCAGCCGCGCATGCGCGCGAGCCGCCTCATCGGCGGTCAGCGCCGTCACATCCACCGGCCCGGCATCATAGGGCCGCTCGTCGCCCGGCGTGGCGGAGGAAGGCGTCAGGGATCGCGACATGGCATTCACCGCAGGCATGGGCGGGGGCACCGCCGGGGCCCTCTCCCTTTTCCAGAAATCGCCGACCGCCTCAAGTCTCCCGATCAGGGCACGGGCGGCGCAGGCGCGTCAGGTGCGGGCGTTTCCACCGGGTCGAGGCGGAACAGCCGCACCGGCGGCATCGTCACATCGCGGAAACGCCGCGACACTTCGCCGAGGTCCTCCCGCCCGCCAAAGGCGCCGGTGATGTCGTTGAAGGAGCGGAAGGTGGACAGCACGAGCAGCAGCGGCCCCGGCAGCGAGAGCACCTCCGGCTCGTCCATGAAGGCGTAACGCTGGCGCTCGTCGAATTGCTGCACGGTGACGCCGGGTAGTTCCCGCTTCAGCATAGAGGTCATCTGGTAGTCATTGGTGAGGATCGCGCTGGCGCCGATGGCGCGCCGCTTTGCGTCGATCTCGGCGGCGAATTCCGGCCAGCCGCGCGTCATCCGCAGCACCGCATCCTTATTTCCCGCCAGCGTCGTGGGCACGAACAGCGCGTGAATCCCCAAAGCCAGTATCAGGCCGAACGCCAGCGGCAGCGTCGCCCGCGCCAGCCCCGGCAGGTTTCGCCCGGCCCAGCCGCTGCCCGCGGGGGCCAGCATGCCCGCCGCCGCCGCGATGGCCACGAGCGGGTAGAGGAAGCCGACCCAATTGCCCTCGACCCGCGAGCGCAGCGCATGTACAGCGAAATAGGCCAGCGGCACAAAGAGCAGGATCATCACTAGCGCCCGCCCGCCGCCTGGCCGGAAGGCGGCCGCCGCGCGGCGCGGCAGCAGGCCAAGGACGGCGAACAGGAAGATGAGCGGTGTCGCCAGCCCGATCTGCGAGCCGACGAATTCCGGCAGGAAGCCGGGGCGGAACGGCGCCTGCGCCGTCACCCGGCCGCCCTGCTTGGTCAGCGTCGCCCAGTCATGAGCGGCGTTCCAGGCGATGTTCGGCAGAAACACCAGCAGCGCGAGCAGCGCCGCAAGCCAGGGCCAGGGAGTCAGCAGCTGTCGCCGCAACGGCGCCAGCGCGAGCACCGCCAGTGAAAAGGCGCCGGCCAGCATCGCACCGGAGTATTTCGATTGCGCCGCCAGCCCGGTCGCCAGCCCCATGGCGAGCCACCAGAGTGGACGGGGCGCGCGCACCAACCGCGCGGCACACCAGACCATGGCTGCGCAGAACAGCGCCAGCGGCGCGTCGGGCGTCGCCAGCGTCATGCCGAGAAAGCCGAAGATCGTCGCATTGAACAGCACCGCCGCCAGCGCCCCGGCGCGGCGATCCTCCAGCAGATCCTCCGCCGCCCGCCAGACGAACCAACTCGCCGGCAGCGCGGCCAACACGCTGAACAGCCGCACCCCGAGCGGGGTGTCGCCCAGCAGCATCTGCCCGGCGCGGATGAAGAACGCGATCATCGGCGGATGATCGACATAGCCGGCCGAGAGCCCCTGTGCCCACAGCGCATAATAGGCCTCATCAGGCACCAGCGGCACAAAGGCGGCGAGCACCAGCCGCCAGACCAGCATCAGGCCGATCAGCGCCAGCGCGCCGCGCGTGGCGATATCGCCGGCCGAGGACGAGGCCGGCGCCGGACCGGCGGAAAGCGTGCTCATGCCGCGTCCTTCCACACCAGTGCCCGGCTCATGGCGTAGTTCCACACCGCGCCGATGCAGGCACCGGCGATGCCGGCAAGCCACCATTGCGCGGTCTGGTAGAAGGCCCATTCGGCGGCGCCGACATTGGCGGCCGCCCCGAGCCCGCAAATCGCATAGAACGCCAGCAGCCCGCGCAGGAAGGCCCAGCCGGACAGCCGGCGGTCGCGATAGGTGAGCAGGTTGTTCAGCACATAATTGAAGGTCATCGCCGTTAGCGTGGCGATGGTCTGCGCCACCAGGAAGCTGAGCGCGAAGCCGAGGCCGAGGCGCAGCGCCGCGAGATGAACGACAAGCCCGGCCGCGCCCACGGTGGCGAAGGAAAGAAAGCGCAGCGAGACGAGGCCGCCGGACGCCTTGGAGACGATCAGGCCGAGAAAATCCATCAGCACCCGGTTGTCGAGCTTGCTGTCGCCGCTCTGCCGCACGCCGAAGCTGTAGGTCAGCTCCTTCACCTTCAGCCGCCCCCGCGCGGAGGCGAGAATGTCGAGCAGGATCTTGAACCCCTGTGTCGACAGCTTCGGCGCCAGTTCCTCGACCGTTTCCCGCCGCAGCATGAAGAAGCCGCTCATCGGGTCGGAGGACGTGACCTTCAGCACGCGCTGGGCGAGCGTGGTGGCGAGCCGGCTGCCCCGGCCGCGCCAGGCGCTGAAGCCTTCCGCGTCGCCGCCCGGAGCGTAGCGCGTAGCCACCACCACATCGGCACCCGTTCCCATCGCTTCCAGCATCTGCGGCAGCAGGCTCTCATCATGTTGGAGATCCGCGTCCATCACGGCGACGACCGGCGCCTGCGCCGCCAGCATGCCCTCGATGCACGCCCCCGCCAGCCCCCGCCGCCCGACGCGGCGAATGCAGCGAATGCGCGGGTCGCGCCGGCCGATGCCGCGCAGCGCGTCCGCCGTGCCGTCGGGGGAATTGTCGTCGACGAAGATCGCCTCCCAGGCGATGCCGGCCAGCACATGCGCCAGCCGCGCCACCAGCGGCTCCAGATTGCCGCGCTCGTTGAAAGTGGGGATGACCACTGTCAGGTCGGGAGCTACGGCCGGGCCCGGGTTTGCGCCGATGAAGACCGGCGCGGCAGGGGCGGGCGCGGGGGGAAGCGAGGACGTCATGAGCAGCCGGCGGAGAGAGGAACGGAGCGTGCGGACGTCGAATAGGACAGCACGGCGCGGAAGTCGACGGGCTCGCGCGGCCGCGAGCACCGGCCGGGCATAGCATCAATCGGCTATGGCACCTTTCAGCAGCCTGTCGGCAGCCGCCCGTGCCTCGGATGTCACTTCAGCGCCGGAGAGCATGCGGGCGATCTCCTCGCGCCGGTGATCGGGCGCCAGCGGCGCCACGCGCGTCGCCACCCGGTCGAGATCGGCCATGGCCTCCTTGGCGATTCGGAAGTGATTCCCCGCCCGCGCCGCCACTTGCGGGGCGTGCGTTACCGCCACCACCTGCACACGGGACGAGAGCCGGGCCAGCCGGGCGCCGATGGCATCGGCCACCGCCCCGCCAACCCCGGTGTCGATTTCATCGAAGACGAGCGTCGGCGCGGACCCCTTGTCGGCCAGCACCACCTTCAGCGCCAGCAGGAAGCGCGCCAGCTCGCCGCCGGACGCCACCTTCATCATCGGGCCGGGACGGGTGCCGGGATTGGTCTGGACCCAGAACTCGATCCGGTCATAGCCGTCCACCTGCGCCGCTTCGTCCATCTGGCAGTCGGTGAGGAAGCGCGCCCTCTCCAGCTTCAGCGGCGGCAGTTCAGCGTTCACCGCCGCGTCCAGCGCCACCGCGGCGGCCCGGCGCTTCAGCGACAGGTCGCGCGCGGCCTGACGATAGGCCGCCTCCATGGCATCAGCGCGGGCTTCTAGCCCCCTCAGCGTCTCCGCGCCATGGTCGAGCGCGTCGATCTGGTCGGCGAAGCGCGCCGCGACATTGGCAAGGTCATCCACCGTGCAGGCATATTTCCGCCCGGCCGCGCGCAGGGCGAACAGCCGCTCCTCGATGCGCTCCAACTCGTTCGGGTCGAAATCAGCCTCGCGCAGTGCGGCGTCGAGATGGGTGCGGGCGAGGTCCAGTGCGTTCAGCGCTGCGTCGATCGCCTCGACCGCCGGCCGCACCAACGCCTCCACCTCGCCGGCCCGGCGTTCCAGCCGGCGCACGGCGGCGGCAAGGCCGGGAATGGGCGAATTATTGCCGCCGACGGCGTCCTGCGCATCGGCGAGATCGGTCGCGATCTTCTCGAAGCGCATCATCTCAGTGCGGCGCGTGGCGAGCCGTTCTTCCTCACCCGGCTCGGGACCTAGGGCAGTCAACTCTTCCACCGCGTGGCGGATGAAATCCGCCTCCTTGGCCGCCTCGTCGAGCCGCGCCTTTTCCTGCGCCGCCTCGGTACGTGCCACGCGCCAGCCGCGCGCCCGGGCGGCCACTTCCTCGGCGAGTTCCACCAGCCCGCCATAGGCGTCGAGCAGGGCGCGGTGCGAGGCGGGGTCGACCAGTGCCCGATCGTCATGCTGACCGTGGATTTCCACCAGCCGCCGGCCGAGACCGCGTAGCATCTGCGCGCTCACCGACTGGTCGTTGACGAAGGCCCTCGTGCGGCCGTCGGCGTGCTGCACCCGCCGCAGCACCAGCGCGCCATCATCGTCGATGCCCGCTTCCGCGAGCATTCCGCGCACCGGATGGTCGGCGGCGAGGTCGAACTCGGCCGTCACCTGCCCTTGCGTCGTGCCCTGGCGCACCAGCGACCCGTCGCCTCGCCCGCCAAGGGCGAGGGTGAAGGCATCGAGCAGGATCGACTTGCCCGCGCCGGTCTCGCCGGTCAGGACGGTGAGGCCAGCATGGAAGGAGAGGTCGAGCCGCTCGATGAGCACGATATCCCTGATCGACAGGGCGATCAGCATGCGTGACGCTCCAGAACGTTTACCCGCAGGACAAGGGGGCGCGCCCTTCTAGCATGCCGCGGCAGGGCGCGCATTCGTGTTCTTGCTATGTTCTCACAGGTCGCGACGCGGCGAAAGGGGCGCTTTTCCTGCTGCGGCAACGCGCCCGAAAATAACCGCTCGATCATCCGCCCCGAAGGCCCTTGTCAGGCCTCAGCCGAGAGTGAAGCCCTTGAAGGCCTTGGCGATCCAGGACTGCTCGTTCATCTTCGGATCGACGCCGCGCGACTGAACCAGCTTGTAGGCGTCCTGGTACCAGGAACTGTCGGGGAAATTATAGCCGAGCACCGCCGCCGAGGTCTGCGCCTCACTCATCACCCCCAGCGCCATATACGCTTCGGTGAGGCGGTAGAGCGCCTCCTCGACATGGCGGGTGGTCTGATAGCGCGTGACCACCACCTTGAACCGGTTGATGGCGCCGGCATAATTGCGCTGTTCGAGATAATAGCGCCCGATCATCATCTCCTTGCCGGCCAGCTGGTCGCGGGCGACTTCGAGCTTCTTCTTGGCGCTGACGGCGTATTCGGTGTTGGGGAATTTGCGAATCACTTCCTCAAGCGAATCCATCGCGCGCTGGGTGCGCTGCTGGTCGCGGGAGATGTCCGGAATCTGGTCAAAATAGGAGGCCGCGATCAGGTACTGTGCATAGGCGGCATCTTCCGAGCCCGGATGCAGCGCGAGGTAGCGCCGCCCCGCGGCGATGCACTCGTCATAGGAGCCCTGGGTGTAATTGGCATAGGCGATCATCAGCAGCGCCTTGCGCGCCCAATCCGAGTAGGGGTGCTGGCGGTCGACATCCTCGAAGCGGGTGATCGCCTGGGCATATTCACCCTTCTGCATGAGGGTCAGGCCCTCATTGTAGCGCTGCTCGGCCGGGACGTCGGGGTAGACCGTCTCTTCCTTGCTGGTGTCGAACAGGCTGGCGCAGCCACCGAGCGAGGCGCCGGCCAGGACAAGGCCCAGCAGGCGCACGGCGACGACACCCGAGCACGCTGTGCCGGCGCGGCGGATGGCAGGGGTCCCCTGTGCGGGAACAGTCTGGCCGAGACAGAGAAGACGCATCACAAGTTGGATCCCGATCTGGTCGCTGCTTCGACGCCAAGTGCGTGGTCAGGCGCTAAGGCGGCTTTCCGACCGGATTATGGCGCCTTGGGATGCCAAGAGCAAAGAGGTGCCACCGGCCACCATTTCATGCCACCTGTTGCGCGCCGGACGCGGTCTAGGTGGCGGGCGGAAAGAACGGGCCCGGGCGGGTCGCGCCAAGGCGGCGAGGAGACGGAACAGCCAAACGTCGCCCGCAGCCGACAAACCCCAATGGGAAAGAAGCCAACCCAGCGGCCTGTACCGATGCTAGGCCAAGGCGCAGCGAAGGGAGACTCAAAGCTCCGGCGCGTAGGCCGGGACGGCGACCGCGATCAGGCCGGCATTGCTGCTGACGGTGCGGCGGGCCGGGATACGGGCTTCGACGATCTCATAGGCGGAGCGGTCGGACAGAAGCGCGTCGACGACGGCGAAATTCAGCTTGTGGCCGCCACGGTAGGAACGGTAGCGGGCCAGCAGCGGCAGACCGCCAATGGCAAGGTCGCCAATGGCATCCAGGGCCTTGTGGCGCACGAACTCGTCGGCATAGCGCAGGCCGGTGGTGTTGATCACGCCTTCGTCGCCGAGACAGATGGTATTGTCGAGCGAGGCGCCGAGCGCATAGCCCGCCTGCCACAGGCGCTCGACATCGCTGACGAAGCCGAAGGTGCGGGCGGCGGCGAGCTCCTTGCGGAACACCTCCGGCGACATGGTGGCGGCGAAGCGCTGACGACCGATGGCGGCATGGTCGAAATCGATCTCGACTTCGAGCCGGAAGCCCATGTCATAGGGCACGAGCTCGCCGAAGCCGGTTTCGGTCTCGACGCGAATCGGCTTGAGCACGCGCAGATAGCGGCGAGCATGGCCGGTCTCGACAATGCCGGCCTCATCCACGGCCGCCACAAAATCGCCGGCGCTGCCATCGAGAATCGGCACTTCCGGCCCGTCGATCTCGACCCGGGCATTGTCGACGCCAAGGCCAGCAAAGCAGGCCAGCAGATGCTCAACGGTGGAAACGGCCGGGCCGCTCGAATCACGCAGCACGGTGGCGAGGTCACTGCCGCGCACCGCGCCCCGGCAGGCGCGCACGGACTGATTGGTGTCTTTGCGGAAGAAAACGATGCCGCTGTCGGCTTCGGCGGGCGAGAGGTGCATCTGCGCCATCTTGCCGGAATGGACGCCGACGCCGGAAAGCGTCACGTCATCGCCAAGGGTGGTCTGCCGTACAGCGTTCATTCGACCCAAAAAGCGGCAACGCCAAGCGCCCCGCTCTCCCCAATCCCCAAAACCAACACAGTGCGCCGCCCTTTAGAGCGCGGAACCGAATCCGCTACGGCCGCTTATCGTTGGCTGGCAAGATAACGGCGCCGAGAGTCCGCGCCAAATCACGCTTGCTTACCGTCTGTTACCGTTTCTACGCTGACGCAAAAACCTGAAAATTCATTTAATTCCAAATAGCTACGCCCGGACCTCACGATCCGGGCGCTGCACTGCGTCACACCTTTTGTAACAGGCGGCACGCGCCCGCCTGTCATGCCCGCCTCAGCCCTGACGACGCAGGAAGGCGGGAATGTCGAGATGGTCGTCCTCGGCCGGACGCGCGGCACGCGGATCGGCGGGGCGAGCCGCCGGGCGCTTGGCGTATTCGGAAGCCTCGGGGCGCATCTCGGCGAGCGGCCGGGCCTCGGGCTGGGCCGGGGCGCGGCGCACCACCGGACGCATGTCCGCCGGCGGCTCCACCTCGTCCTCCTCCTGGCTGCGGCCGAGGCCGACATTGGCCAGGCGCTGCAGCAGCGTCATGCGCTTCTTCTCGGCGTGATGGTGATCGGTCATCTCACCGCGCGCCGCGCGGATCTGGTTCTGTGCCGGCATGGGCAGCTCGTCGACGCGCGGCATGCGCGGGGCGGGACGCTCGGCCTGCGGCGGAATGAAGGGCTCGATCGCGTGTTCTTCATAGGCCGCCTCATTGTAGGGGGCAGGCTCCGGCTCGGCATAGAGCGGCTGCTTGGGCGCCATCTGGCGGATCGTCACCTCGTCGATCGCGGCGGAAGCCTGCGAATAGGCGGGCTGGGAATAGGACGGCTCGCCATAGGGGTGGTCGTTGACCGGCGCGGCAGCGAAGCTCGGCTCGTGATGCGGGGCGCCGAAATCTTCCGCGTCGAGCGCCGAGGCGACCGAGCGCAGAGCGGCGTCGCGGCGCGCTTCCACGGCGGCGCGACCGGCGTTCGAGACGCGGCGCCCGCCAAGGTCGGGAAGGTTGTTGAGGGCGTGCGGGATCTGCTCGGGAATCACCGCCGGGTCGATACCGGTGGCGACGACCGACACGCGGATCAGGCCTTCCAGCGTCTCGTCGAAGGTGGCGCCGAGGATGATGTTGGCGTCGGGATCGACTTCCTCGCGAATACGGGTCGCCGCCTCGTCCACCTCGAACAGGGTCAGGTCCTTGCCGCCAGTGATCGAGATCAGCAGGCCGCGCGCGCCGCGCATCGACACTTCGTCGAGCAGCGGGTTGGCGATCGCCGCTTCGGCCGCGTGGCGGGCACGCTGCTCGCCGGAGGCCTCGCCGGTGCCCATCATCGCCTTGCCCATCTCACGCATCACGGCGCGGACGTCAGCGAAGTCGAGATTGATCAGGCCTTCCTTCACCATCAGGTCGGTGATGCAGGCGACGCCCGAATAGAGCACCTGGTCCGCCATGGCGAAAGCGTCGGCGAAGGTGGTGCGCTCGTTGGCAACCCGGAACAAATTCTGGTTCGGGATGACGATAAGGGTATCGACGCCCTTCTGCAGCTCGTTGATGCCCATCTCGCCGATACGCATCCGGCGCTGGCCCTCGAAGTGGAAGGGCTTGGTCACGACGCCGACGGTGAGGATGCCGAGCTCGCGGGCCGCGCGAGCAATGACGGGGGCCGCGCCGGTGCCGGTGCCGCCGCCCATGCCAGCGGTAATGAAGACCATGTGCGCGCCGGCCAGGTGATCGCGGATCTCGTCGAGCGCTTCCTCGGCAGCGGCGCGGCCGACTTCCGGCTGCGAACCGGCGCCGAGACCCTCGGTGACGGCGACGCCCATCTGCACGATGCGCTCGGCCTTGGAGAGGGTGAGCGCCTGCGCGTCGGTGTTGGCGACCACGAAGTCGACCCCCGTCAGGCCGGCCGTGATCATGTTGTTGACGGCGTTGCCACCGGCGCCGCCGACACCGAACACGGTGATGCGGGGACGCAGTTCGCGGATGTCCGGTACCTGGAGGTTGATGGTCATTTTTAGTGTCCCCTAACGCCGGCGGGCGCGCGGCCCGTCATGATCCCTGTGGTGCCGGTTCCGCCGGCGCGGATTAGATGGAGCACGTCAGAAGGCCTCCCTCAGCCAGTGACCGACGCGCGAAAAATAACCGGAGCCGTCGCCCTGCGAGAGGCGGCGGCGGCGGGCCTCGAAATGTTCGAGTCCCGCGACCTGCGGATAGACCAGAAGCCCGGTGGCGACAGCGAACGGCGCGCCGCGCGTCGCTTCGGGCAGCTTCGAAATACCGAGCGGGCGACCGATTCGCACCTGTGGTCCCAGTATGTTACCGACAAGCTCGGCGAGGCCAGTGAGTTGAGCGGCACCGCCGGTGAGAACGATGCGCCGCCCCGCGCCCGCCGCATGGCCGGAGGCATGAAGACGGTCGCGCACCAACTCGACGATTTCCTCGACACGCGGGCGAACAATCCGCACCAGCCGCGCCTTGGGGATCGCCCGCGGCAGGTCGTGGTCGTCGGAAATGCTCGGCACGGTCAGCATTTCGCGCTCGTCGGCGCCCATCGCCATCACCCCGCCATGCAGGCTCTTCAGCCGCTCGGCATCGGCAAGGCGGGTGGAGAGCCCGCGCGCCACGTCGTTGGTCACGTGCTGGCCACCAATGGCGATGCCGTCAACATGCACGCAATGGCCATTCTCGACCACCGCCACCGTCGTGGTGCCGGCGCCGAAATCGATCAGCGTCACACCCAGTTCCGATTCGTCGTCAGCCAGCGTGGACAGCGCCGCGGCATAGGGAGCTGCCACCATGGCCTCGACGCCGAGATGGCAGCGCTCGATGCACAGAAGCAGGTTGCGGACGGCGGCCGCCTCGGCGGTGACGACGTGCAGGTCGACGCCGAGCCGGCGCCCGAGCATGCCGCGCGGCTCGCCAATGCCGCCAGCGCCGTCGAGCGCGTATCCGACCGGCAAAGCGTGCAGAATGGTGCGCCCCTCGCCGACGGCAAAAGTGGAGGCGGCGTCGAGCACGCGGCGGATATCGCCCTCGGCGACCGCCGGCTCCGGCAGATCAACCTCGGCATTGAAATGCTCGGAGGCGAGCCGGCCGCCCGCCAGCGAGACGATGACGGAGGCGATCTGCGCCCCGGCCATGCGCTCGGCAGCATCCACCGCGCGGCGAATCGCATGCTCGGCGCGTTCCATGTCGATGACGGTGCCGCCCTTGATGCCATGGGCGCTGGTATGACCGATGCCAAGCACATCCACCGAATGGGTGCGCCGGCGCAGGCTGGACGTCGCCTCGCGCGGCTTCAGCCGGGCGATCATGCACACAATCTTGGAGGTACCGACTTCCAGCACGCCGACCACGCCGGTGCGGCGCGGCGGCAGCGGCCGCATTTTCGGGGCGATCTCGAAGGGAGCACGCGGTCTCATGAGCTGCTGCCCTTCTTGGCCTTGGCCTTGGCTTTCAGCTCGGCCTCGCGGGCGGCATAAGCCGCGTCGGAAAGACGGACCGAGATCCGGTCGGGAAGGCGCAGGTCGACAATGGTGATGTCGCGCGAGAGCAGCGACTTCTGCTGATCGAGCAGGGCGAGTTGTTCGAGCGCGTCGTTCAGCCCTTGCTCGGGCAGGCGCACATCGACGCCGTTGCGCATCTTCAGCGTCCAGCGGCGGTCGGCGACACGGATGGCGGCGCGCACCTGGTCGCGCACGCCAGGCACCAGGCTCAGCGCCTCGACGATCTCGACCACGCTGGTCTCGGCGCCGTCACCAACAACGATGGGAAGGCGGATATAGCGCGGATCGTCGGAATAGGGCGCGATCACCGTGCCGTCGCGGGCGATGACGTTGATCTTGCCGTCCTTCTGCCAGAGCGCGAAGCCCTCGCGCTCGACAATCTGGATATCGAGGCGGTCGGGATAGAGCTTCTGCACCGTGGCACGCTTGATCCACGCCAGCTCTTCGAGACGCATGCGCGCACCCTCGGCATCGAGGAACAGCAGCGAGGAGGTCGGCTTCACCCCGGCCGTGGCGAGGATGTCGCCGGGGGTGACGTGATTCTGGCCGGAGAGATTGACGTTCGCGATCCTGAGCCCGGCGAGGTTGGCGGCGGCATCGCCCATGTCGCGGGCGGTCTCGATCGCCGCGGGCATATGGCCGCCGCGCTCCATGCCGTAGAGGCCGGTGGCGACGAACAGCGCCGCCGTGAGCCAAGCCCCGGCGCCGGTGAAGACGGCGCGCGAGGTGCACAGGCCGACGAGCAACCGCCGGCCGCCGATGATGGTTCGGTCGAGCAGACGGGTACGCTCGGACACCGGCGCCGGGCGCGCCGGCATACGGGCCCGCTCGCCTCGGGTCGAATCGCCGGTGGCCGCGCCGGTCCGCTTGCCCGCCAGCGTCTGCCGCGGGGTCAGCGATCGAGCGAAGCGTCCTCCACCATCCATCGTATTAGCTCACCGAACGAATGGCCCTCATGGGCTGCCAATTCGGGCACAAGCGACGTCTCGGTCATTCCGGGCTGCGTATTGACCTCCAGACAGACAAGACCGGATTCGTCCCCGGCCTGGTCGTCGTAGCGGAAGTCAGTCCTGCTGATGCCCCGACAGCCGAGCGCGCGATGCGCCCTGACCGCTAACATCCGCGCCTTTTGGTAAATATTCGGTAAAATTTGGGCCGGCAGAATGTGGCGGGAACCGCCCGGAGCGTATTTTGCCTCGTAATCGTAGAACTTTAGGTCGGACTGGATTTCGATGACGCCGAGCGCGTGATCGCCCATCACGGCGCAGGTCAGCTCCAGGCCGGGGATATAACGCTCCGCCAGCAGCTCCTCACCGAATCCCCAGTCCGCGCGATGCAGCTCCTGCGGCGGGTACTCCTGGTCCTCGCGAACGATGAACACCCCCACGGAGGATCCGCCGGTATTCGGCTTGAGCACATAGGGGCGCGGCAGCACATGTTCGCGCGCGGCCTCGGCCCGCGACACCATGCGGCCCTCCGGCACGGGGATGCCATGGGCGGCGAGGATGATCTTGGCCTGCGTCTTGTCCATGGCCAGCGCCGAGGCCAGCACGCCGGAATGGGTGTAGGGGATGCGCAGCACCTCAAGAATGCCCTGGATCGTGCCGTCCTCGCCCGGCCGGCCATGCAGCACATTCAGCGCCACGTCGGGCTGGAGCGCGCTGAGCACCTGCGCGATGTCGCGTCCCACATCGACGCGGGTGACGCGGTAGCCGACGCTTTCTGCCGCCTTCGCGCACGCTTCGCCCGACCACAGCGACACCTGCCGCTCCGGCGACCAGCCGCCCATCAGGACGGCGACATGCTTGCCCATCATATTCTCCTCGGCGGCCGATGAGGCCGCATCGCTCAGGCGGGAAGGCCGATACGCTTGATCTCCCATTCCAGCTCGACGCCGGACTGGTCCTTCACGCGCCGGCGAACCTCTTCGCCGAGCCCCTCAATGTCGGCGGCGGTGGCGCCGCCGGTGTTGATCAGGAAATTGCAGTGCAGCTTCGACATCTGAGCCCCGCCGCGTGTCAGCCCCCGACAGCCGGCCGCGTCGATCAACTGCCAGGCCTTCTGGCCCGGCGGATTCTTGAAGGTCGAGCCGCCGGTCTTCTCGCGAATCGGCTGCGAGGCCTCGCGCGCGGCAGTGATTCGGTCCATCTCGGCGAGTATCGCCGTCGTCTGGCCCGGCCGCCCCTGAAACAGCGCGCTGGTGAAGATCACATCGGCGGGGGCTTGCGAATGCCGGTAGCTGAAGCCGAAATCGGCGTTGGAGAAGGTGCGGACATGCCCCGCCCGATCGACGCCGCGCGCCTCAATGAGCGGGTTGCAGGTCTCGCCGCCATGGGCCCCGGCATTCATCCGCAGCGCCCCGCCAATGCCGCCGGGAATGCCGCGATAGAAGGCCAGCCCGTCGATCCCCGCCTCCGCCGCCGCGCGGGCGAGCTTCACGTCCGGCACCGCCGCACCGACGCGCAGCCGGTACCCCTCCTCCACCGCGATCTCGCTGAAGCCGCGCCCGAGCCGAATCACCACGCCCGGCACACCGCCATCGCGCACGATAAGGTTGGAGCCGAGGCCGATCACCGTCACCGGGATCTCGGCTGGCAGATTGGCGAGGAAATAAGCGAGGTCGCCCTCGTCCGCCGGGGTAAACAGCACCTGCGCCGGCCCGCCGACGCGGAACCAGGTCAACTCGGCCAAGCTCTGGTTGGCGATCAGCCGGCCGCGCAGATCCAGCAGGCGGGCGGAAAGCTCATCGGTGAGGTCGGGGAAGGTCATGCGCCCGCCCCGATCTCCAGCTGCTCTGGCAGCGCATAGGCCCATTGGGTGATATTGCCGGCACCGAGACACACGACATAGTCGCCCGGCTTCATCAGCCCCTTCACCAGCTTTGCCAGCGCCTCCGGCCCCTTCAGCGCCACTACCGAGCGGTGGCCCCGGGCACGCAACGCCTCGACGAGATGGTCGCGGTCGATGCCCGCAATCGGCGGCTCGCCGGCGGCATAGACGTCGGCGACGATGACATGGTCGGCATCGTTGAAGCAGGTAGCGAACTGGTCGAACAGCGACTGCAGGCGCGTATAGCGATGCGGCTGCACGACCGCGATCACCTGCCCCTCGGTGGAGGCGCGGGCGGCGCGCAGCACGGCGGCAATCTCCACCGGGTGGTGACCGTAATCGTCGAAGATGGTGACCCCGTTCACCTCGCCGGTGCGGGTGAAGCGCCGCTTCACCCCGCCAAAGCCGGCCAGCGCGCTGCGGATCTGCTCATCGCTGGCGCCGAGCTCATGAGCGACAGCGATGGCGGCGGTAGCGTTCAGCGCGTTGTGCTTGCCCGGCATCGGCAGGACGAGGTCGCGCAATTCGTGCACCACCGCGCCGGTGCGGTCGCGGAAAAGCACGGCGAAGCGGCACAGCCCGCCGCGCAGGTCGACATCGACGATCCGCACATCCGCCTGCGGGTTCTCGCCATAGGTGATGACCCGCCGGTCCTCGACATGGCCGACGAGGTCCTGCACCACGGGATGATCCGTGCACATGACAGCGAAGCCGTAGAAGGGCAGGTTGTCGATGAAGCTGCGGAACGCGGCCTGCACCGCCTCAAAGGTCTTGAAGTGGTCGAGATGCTCGGGGTCGATATTGGTGACGATGGCCACCTCGACCGGCAGCTTGAGGAAGGTGCCGTCGCTCTCATCCGCCTCCACTACCATCCATTCGCCATCGCCCAGGCGCGCATTGGTGCCATAGGCGTTGATGATGCCGCCATTGATGACGGTCGGGTCGAAGCCGCCGGCATCGAGCAATGTGGCGACCAGAGAGGTGGTGGTGGTCTTGCCATGGGTACCGGCGATGGCGACGCAGCTTTTCAGCCGCATCAGTTCGGCCAGCATTTCCGCCCGGCGCACCACCGGCAGGCGCTTGGCGCGGGCGGCCACCAGTTCGGGATTGTCGCGGCGGATGGCGGTGGAGACGACCAGCACCTCGGCGCCATCGATGTTCTCGGCCGCGTGGCCGATCAGCACCTTGATGCCCTTCTCGGCGAGGCGCTTCACGTTGGCGCTCTCGGCGACGTCGGAGCCCTGCACCGTGTAGCCGAGATTGTGCAGCACTTCGGCGATGCCGCTCATGCCGATGCCGCCAATGCCGACGAAATGGATGGGGCCGAGAGAGAGCGGGAGCTTCATGGGATCTTCCTTCCGCCCGCACGAGCGGCGGGCGTGCTTTGCCGGCGCGCAGCAATAGACGAGCGCGCCACGCCCGTCACCGGGCCTTTGGTACAAGCGGGCGGTGCGGTTCTAGACATCGATCTTGCCGATGGCGAGCACGAGTCCGGCTAAGCGCTCCGCAGCATCCGCGCGCCCCATGGCACGGGCTGCCCTTGCCATCGCCTCCAGGCGACCGGACTCATTGGCGAGGCGAGTGAGCGCTGCGGCGAGGCTCTCGGGAGTGAAATGGCTTTGCGGCATCACCACCGCGCCACCGCCATTGGCCAGCGCTGTGGCATTGGCCAGTTGGTCCTGGTCGAGAGCCCCCGGTAGCGGGACGAGGATGGAGGCACGGCCGATAACACCCAGTTCCGCCACCGTCATCGCGCCGGATCGGGAGATGACGAGATGCGCCCGGGCGATGCGTGCCGGCAGGTCGGCGAAGAAGGGTTCGACTTCCGCCTGCACGCCGAGGCGGGCATAGGTGGCGCGCACCGCCTCGATGTCTTCCGGCCGCGCCTGCTGAACGAGGCGCAGGCGGGCGCGCAGCCCCGCGTCGAGCGCCTCGACACCGGCCGGCACCACCTCGCTCATCACCCGCGCGCCCTGGCTGCCGCCGGTCACCAGCAGGTCAATCGGCCCGTCCGGCTCCAACGGCGCGAAAGGCACATTGGCAGCGGCGATCACTGATGGGCGCACCGGGTTGCCGGTGTGATGCGCCTTGGCGGCGAGGGTGGGCTTGCCGGCGCAGATGTCGGGGTAGCCGGAGGCGATGGCGGTGACGCGGGGAGCGAGCAGCGTGTTCGCCCGCCCCATCACCGCGTTCGCCTCGTGGATCAACGTCGGGCATCCGGCGTAATGGGCGGCGAGGATCGGCGGCAGGGTGGGGTAGCCGCCGAAGCCGACGACAATGGCCGGCCGCATCGCCCGCATCAGCCGGAAGCCCTTGATAAAGCCCAGCCCCAGCGTGAGCGCGGTGCGCGCCAGTGCCACCGGCGAGCGCCCGCGCACCGTCTCCGCCGGCAACACGTGCAACCGTCGCGCCGGAAAGTGCCCGGCATAGCGGGCGGCGCGCGAATCGGTGACGAGATCGACATCAATGCCGTGCGCAGCCAGCACGCCGGCCAGCGCCTCGGCAGGGAAGAGATGTCCGCCGGTGCCGCCGGCGGCGAGCATGACGAGCGGACGGGATGCGGGTGCCATGTCGATCCTCACGCCGCGCGCGGCATCGGCGCGCCAAGCCGCGTGCCGAGCCGTTCCAGTTCCGCCAGCGTCGCAGTGCGTGGGCGACGGCGCGTCAAGGCGAGCAGCATGCCCATGCCATAGGCCAGCGACAGCAGAGAGGAGCCGCCATAGGAGACGAAGGGCAGCGTCATGCCCTTGGCCGGCATCATGTGCAGGTTCACCATCATGTTGATGCAGGACTGCAGCCCGAAAAGCATGGCGAGGCCCGCCGTGGCGAAGCGCACGAAGGGGTCCTCGTCATTCAGTGCCCGGGAGAGCGCGCGCAGCACGATGAAGGCGAACAGGCCGGCGATCATCAGGCACAGCACGGCACCGAACTCCTCGCCCGCCACCGCGAAGATGAAGTCGGTGTGCCCATCCGGCAGCACCTTTTTGAAGCTGCCCTCGCCCGGCCCTTGCCCCAGCCAGCCGCCATTGAGGAAAGAGTTGATCGACAGATCGATCTGGTAAGTGTCGCCTGAATCCGGGTTCATGAAGCGGTCGATGCGCTGAGTGACATGCGGCACCGTCTTGTAGGCGATGAAAAGCCCCGAGGCGCCGATTCCGGCGAGGCCCACCACCCAGACGATGCGCAGCCCGGCGAGGAAGAACAGGCTGCCCCACACCAGCGAGACCAGCATGGTCTGGCCGAAATCCGGCTGCAACACCAGCGGCGTCACCACCATACCGAGCAGGCCGATGGCGAGGAACTGGCCCGGCATTTCCGGCCGTCGCACGCTCTCGGAAAACAGCCAGGCAGCGATGATGACAAAGCTGGGCTTGAGGAATTCCGAGGGCTGCACGGTGACGCTGGCAATGTTGAGCCAGCGTCGCGCACCCTTCACTTCCGGCCCGATCACCAGCGTGGCGCAGACCAGAGCCAGAAAGAACAGGAATAGCACCAGCGCGATGCGCCTGATGTTGCGTGGCGAGAGGAACGAGGTGGCGAGCAGGATGCAGAGTGCCGGCACCAGGAACATCACCTGACGGTTCACGAAGTGGAACGGGTCGGGAATGCCGATGCGCGCCGCCACCGGCGGGCTCGCCGCCAGCGCCAGCACGATGCCGATAATCATCAAGGCGGCGAGAGCACCGAGCAGCAGTCGGTCGATGGTCCACCACCACTCGCCGACGACCGTCCTTTCGGCACGCGATATCATGTACGCCACTCCGGGAAACGCTTTGCCGGAGTATCGGACGGTTAAGGTTGACGGGCGCTTAATGCCGGCGCGGTTCTTCAGACATCCGGCAGGGCATTGACGAGATCGCGGAAGGCATCGCCGCGCACCTCGAAATTGCGGTACTGGTCGAAGCTGGCGCAGGCCGGCGACAGCAGCACCACGGGATGAGCCAGGCCGGACGATGCCGCATCCGCCGCCGCCCGCGCCACCGCCATGTCGAGTGTGCCGCAGATCTCGAACGGCACGTCCTCACCCAGCGTGGCGGCGAAGTCCGCGGCGGCGACGCCGATCAGATAGGCCTTTCGCACCCGTGAGAAATAGGGCTTCAGGGGCGCAATGCCGCCTTCCTTCGGCTTGCCGCCGGAGATCCAGAAAATGTCGTCGAACGAGGTCAGTGCCCGCTCCGCCGCATCCGCATTGGTCGCCTTGGAATCATTGACGAACAACACGTCGCCGAGGGTCCGCACCTGCTCCATCCGGTGCGCGAGGCCGGGAAAGCTCGCCATGCCGGCGGCGATCACCTCGGGCGCGAGCCCCAAAGCGCGGGCGGCGGCGAAGGCGGCGGCGGCGTTCTGCGCATTATGGGCGCCGCGCAACGAGCCGATGCCGGCCAGCTTCAGGCTGAACACCCGAATGCCCTTTTCCGCCAAGACGAGTTCGGTGCCGTCGAGAAACACGCCGTCATCAAGTGCCCCTCGCACCGAGATCCGCACGACGTTCTTGCATGCTGCCTCGGCTCGCTCCGCAACGGCACGCGACCACTCGTCGTCGACGCCGACCACCGCTGTGCCGCCCGCCTCGACGCCAGCGATCAGGCGTTCCTTCACTGCCGCGTAGTTCTCCATCGCCCCGTGCCGGTCGATATGGTCGGGCGACAGGTTGAGCAGGACGCCCACCGCCGGATCGAGGCTGGGGGCGAGGTCTATCTGGTAGGAGGAGCACTCGATCACATAGACGCGGCCCGCCTTGGGGGGTTCGAGACCGAGAATCGCCGGGCCGAAATTGCCACCGATCTGCACATCGCGGCCGCCGACCTTGAGGAGATGAGCCAGCAACGCCGTCGTGGTCGATTTGCCATTGGTGCCGGTGATCGCGGCGAAGGCCGGCCGACGCACGGCACGCCGCCGCTCACGGCAGAACAGCTCGATATCGCCGATGATCTCAACCCCGGCGTCCTGCGCCCTCTTCACTGTCCAATGCGGCTCGGGATGGGTGAGCGGCACCCCCGGTGCCAGTACCAGAGCGGCAAAGCCGGTCCAGTCGGCCGCGTTGAGGTCGCCGGTCGGAATGCCCTCCGCGACCGCTTTTTCCACCGAGGTGGGCGAATCATCCCACGCCGTCACCATGGCGCCGCCGGCGAGAAGCGCCCGCGCGGTGGCGAGGCCCGACCCGCCGAGCCCGAACAGGGCGACGGCGCGGTCCTTGAGGGAGGAGACGGGAATCATGGGGAGCAACCTTGGAAACGGCGCCCAGGAAAGGAGCGGCGCGGGCCCCTCTCGCTAGCGCATTTCGCCCACCGATGAAATGATCGGCACTCGACACGACAGCATTTCCGCCCCCCAGCCTGAGAGCTTGCCATGTCCGCCCCTTCCCTGCTTCCCCTCGGCTCAACGATGCGGGTTCTGCGGCCCCATCCCAACATCTATGCCTTTTATGACGGTCGGATCGACGGGGCGCGGGCGCATTCAGCGGCGCCGAACTGGCTCGACGACGGGGCCTATGCGCTCGGCGTCTGCGTCTATGCGGTGGTGGATGGCAGCGAGGCGCTGCTCTACGACACCCATATCTCCATTCCTCATGCCCAGATGATGCGCCGCACGCTGGAGGCAGCAGGCGTCACGTCCTTCCGGGTTGTGCTGAGCCACTGGCACGACGACCATGTCGCCGGCAACGCGGTCTTCGCCACCGATGAGATCATCGCGCTCGACCGCACCGAGCGGACGCTCGCCGCCCACCGGGTGGCGCTGGAGAATGGCGACCCGCCGATCTTCCCGCTTGTCATGCCGAACAAGATCATCACCGGCCCGAGCGAACTGACGGTCGGCCGTCTCACCGTGAAGCTGGAGCCGGCTGAAATCCACAGCCATGACGGGCTGATCCTGTTGCTGCCCCAGCTTGGCCTGATGCTGGCCGGCGACACGCTGGAGGAGCCGATCACCTATGTCGGCGAGCCCGAGCGCCTGCAGGTCCATGTCGAGGAGCTTAAGCGCGTGCGGGAATGGGGCTATGCCCGCATCCTACCCAATCACGGCGCGCCTAATGTGATCGCCGCCGGAGGCTACGGGCCCGAGTTGATCGACGCCACGATCCGCTATCTGAACAAGCTGCTGCACACCCGCATCGACATGGCGCTGGCCGACCAGGACCTTTCCACCTTCATCGCCGGCGACCTCGCCACCGGGACGCTCAGCTATTTCGCGCCCTATGAAGCGGTCCACGCCAACAATGTGAAGAAGGTGCTGGCGCTGCCGTAAATCGCGGCGGGCGTGTCCCACCACCGGGCCGCGACGTCATCCCCGGGCTTGGCCCGGGGATCCACGATACAGACGGGCAAAACGTGGATGGCCGGGCCGAGCCCGGCCATGACTGCGATACGTTTCAAGCCTTTGCGGCGAGGGGCGTGGGCTGAGCCCGCCCGGTTCGGCAGACCTCACCGCAGCTTGAGCGTGGAAAGCCCGATCAATGCCAGCACCACGGCGATGATCCAGAAGCGGATGACGATCTGCGGCTCGGTCCAGCCCTTCTGCTCGAAATGGTGGTGGATCGGCGCCATCTTGAACACCCGCTTGCCGGTGAGCTTGAACGAGGCGACCTGCACGATCACCGACACCGCCTCCAGCACGAACAGCCCGCCGATCACCGCCAGCACGATCTCATGCTTGGTGGCCACTGCGATGGTGCCGAGCAAGCCACCCAACGCCAGCGAACCGGTGTCGCCCATGAAGATCTGCGCCGGCGGGGCGTTGAACCACAAAAAGCCGATGCCCGCGCCGATGATGGCGCCACAGATCACCGCCAGTTCGCCGACCCCGGCGACATAGTGGATCTGCAGATAGTCCGCGAACAGCACATTGCCGGAGAGATAGGAGATCATCCCGAAGCTGCCGGCCGCCACCATGACCGGCACGATGGCGAGGCCGTCGAGCCCATCGGTCAAGTTCACCGCATTGCCGGCGCCGACGATGACGAAGGCGCCGAGGATAACGAAGAACCAGCCGAGATCGAGCAGCAGGTCCTTGAAGAAGGGGAAGGCCAGCGAGGAGGAGAGCGGATCGCGCCCCACATGCATGATCACCACGGCTGCGGTGCCGGCGATCAGCGCCTCGATGGCGAGGCGTGCCCGGCCGGACAGGCCGTTATGGGTCTGCTTCGTGACTTTCAGATAGTCGTCATAGAAGCCGATCAGCCCGAAGCCGATGGTGACGAACAGCACCACCCAGACATAGGGGTTGGACAGGTTCCCCCACAGAAGCGTCGCCACCATGAGCCCGGAGAAGATCATCAGTCCGCCCATGGTGGGCGTGCCCTTCTTGGTCAGCAAATGCGACTGCGGCCCGTCGGTACGGATCGGCTGGCCCTTGCCCTGCTTCAGCCGCAGCAGGGCAATGATCGCCGGGCCGAACATGAACACGAAGAGCAGAGCGGTGATGATCGCCCCGCCGGTGCGGAAGGTGATGTAGCGGAAGACGTTAACCGCCGGGACGCTTCCCTGGAACTCGGCGAGCCATTGCAGCATGGAGGATCAACCTTCGGGTGGGCGGGACGAGAGGCCTGCGCGCCGCTTCGGGCGGCGGGGCTTGCCCGGAATCAGGAAGAAGTGACCGGCGGGGCTCATTCCGACGTTTCCGCCGCTTCCGCAAGGCGTGCGGCGGGAAATCGCTCGGTGAGGGCACGCACCAGCGGTCCCATGCGGCTGCCATTCGAGCCCTTGACCATGATGACGTCGCCGCCGCGCAGCCGTTCCGCCACCAGCGGCAGCAGCGCCGCCGAATCGGGCGCCCACGCGCCCCGGCGGCTCTCGGGCAGGGCCTCCCACAGCGCCCGCATCAGCGGGCCGGCGCAGAAGACGAGATCGGCGCAGGCCGCCGCCGGCGCGAGCTCGCGATGCATGGCCTCCCCCGCGCTCCCCAGTTCCAGCATGTCGCCGAGCACGGCGACCCGCCGCCCGCGCCCGCTCGCCGGCGT
Organism: Xanthobacteraceae bacterium 501b; assembly: GCA_000378025.1. Taxonomy (GTDB): domain Bacteria; phylum Pseudomonadota; class Alphaproteobacteria; order Rhizobiales; family Xanthobacteraceae; genus Ancylobacter. The sequence goes on along the minus strand of KB899087.1, from coordinate 4,846,855 downwards.
GGTGCCGAGCACGGCCAGCGCGGCGCGCATCGAGGCCGTGTTGGCGTTGTAGCTCTCGTCGATGAGCAGGGCTTCGCCACCCTTTACCGCCAGCACCGTGCGGACGCCGCGCCCCGGAGGCGGGCCAAGTGCCGACAACGCCAACGTCGCCAAACACAAATCGGCCCCCGCCAGCTTAGCGGCGGCGAGCACGGCCAGCGCGTTCTGCACGATATGGCGCCCCGGGAGCCCGACCTTGAAGCTGACGCTCTCGCCCATGATGTCGGCATTCGCGGTCGACATGTCGGGCTTGAGCTTGACGCAGGAAAGCCGGGCATCGGCCCCCTCCGCCTCGCCGAAGCTGATGATCGTGGCGATGCCCGCCGCCCGCGCGGCCGCCGCGAGCCGCTCGAAATGCGGGTTGTCGCGGTTGAGCACCGCCGCCCCGCCCGGCTCGACGCCGGTGAAGATTTCGGCCTTGGCGTCGGCGATCGCCTCGACGCTGTCGAACTGGGCGATATGCACCGGCTCGATGGTGGTGACGATGGCCACATGCGGGCGCACCATGGCGACCAGCGGGGTGATCTCGCCGGGATGGTTCATGCCCAGCTCGAACACACCATAGGCACTGGCCTGCGGCATACGGGCGAGCGAGAGTGGCACGCCCCAGTGATTATTGTAGGAGGCGGCCGAGGCATGGGTCGGGCCATCGGCTCCAAGCGCCAGCGCCAGCGCCTCCTTCGTCGTGGTCTTGCCGACCGAGCCAGTGACGCCGATGATCCGGGCATGGGTTCGTGCGCGGGCCGCGCGGCCGGCCGCCTCCAGTGCACCGAGCACATCGTCCACCGCCAGCAGCGCCGCGCCGTCCGGCATCTCGCCCACGCGCCGGCGTTCCACCACGCTGAGCGCTGCGCCGCGTTGCTGCGCCGTGCCGACATAGGCATGGCCGTCGCTGTTCTCGCCGCGAATGGCGAAGAACACGTCCCCGGGCTGCAAGGTGCGGGTGTCGATGGAAATGCCGCCAATGGCGCCGGCAGGCGGTCCCGTCAGCGTGCCGCCGGTCGCCCGCGCGAGCGCATCCGGGGTCCAGAGCGGCGAAGCGGCAGCCGAAGCAGCGCCCATTCGGTCATCTCCCGAGAAATCCGACCGCGACATCGCGGTCGGAGAATGGCAATGTCCGGTCGCCGATAATCTGGCCGGTTTCGTGGCCCTTGCCGGCGATCAGCACCACATCACCCGGCCCGGCCAGGGCAATGGCGGCGGCGATCGCCTCCGCGCGATCGCCGATCTCGCGTGCCCCAACGGCACTAGCGAGAATGGCAGCACGGATGGAAGCGGGGTCCTCGCCGCGCGGATTGTCGTCAGTCACGATCACGATATCGGCCTTCGCGGCGGCGATGCCGCCCATGATCGGCCGCTTGCCACGGTCGCGGTCGCCGCCGCAACCAAAGACGACGATCAGCCGCCCGCTCGCATAGGGGCGCAGCGCGTCGAGGGCGTTGGCGAGCGCGTCAGGCTTGTGGGCATAGTCGACGAACACGCCCGCGCCGTCCCTGGTGCCAACGAGCTCCAGCCGACCGGGCACCCCCTGCAGCGTCTCCAGCAGCGGCAGCACCCCGCGCGCGGGAGTGCCCGTAAGCAGGACGAGGCCGGCGGCCACCAGCGCGTTGCAGGCCTGGAAGGCGCCGACCAGCGGCAGCTTCAACGTATGGCGTGTTCGCTCGACCTCGATGTCCAGATTCTGGCCGAGCCCCTCATCGGCGCGCGAGAGAAGCGTGATCCCGGCCCCGGTGACGCCAATGCCAAGCACGTTCAGCTCATGCTCGGCTGCCATCTGGGCGACATGGCTCCCCTCGGTGGTGTCTACCCACACCGCCGCCCCGCCGCCCCGTGGCACCAGATCGCGGAACAGCCGCATCTTGGCGTGGAGATAGGCCTCCATATCGGGGTGGTAGTCGAGATGGTCGCGCGAGAGATTGGTGAATCCGCCGGCCTTCAGCCGCACGCCGTCGAGGCGATGCTGGTCGAGGCCGTGCGAGGAAGCCTCGACGCACAGATGCGTCACCCCCTGCTCGGCCAGCGCGTGAAGGGTGCGGTGCAACTCGATCGGGTCGGGCGTGGTCAACGAGCCATAGACCGCGCCGGAAGGGGCGACCACGCCAAGTGTACCGAGGCTGGCGGCGGAAAAGCCGAGGCCCTGCCAGATCTGCCGGGTGAAGGCGGCCACCGAGGTCTTGCCCGAGGTGCCGGTGACGGCAACGATGGTCTCTGGCTGGCGCGGAAAGGCGCGCGCGGCGGCCAGCGCCACCGCGCGGCGCGCATTGCCGATGCGCACATAGGAAATGGCGGAATCGAGCCACTCCGGCCGCTCCACCTCGGCCACGATAGCCACAGCCCCCCGCGCAATGGCGTCGCCCGCATGGGCGAGGCCGTCGGTCTTTGCCCCGGAAAGCGCGAAGAACACGTCACCTGCGCGCGCGCTGCGGCTGTCAAGCGAGGGTTCGCCGACAGAAAGCTCCGGATCGGCGCCGGCATAGTCGGCATCCTCGCCGATCAAACCCCTGAGAGAGAGGCGGCGGGCGCAGTCGACGGTAGGTCGCATCCGATCAGGCATTGGCGTCGTCCTGCGCGCTGTACACGGCGCCGTTCACATCACTGCGCGCGCGCCAGCGTGGTGTTGGCGAGCAGGCTTTCGGCCGGCGGAACCTCGGTGCGCGGCATGATGCCGAGCATCGGCCCGATGCGGGAGATGATCTTGCCCGTCGTCGGCGCCGCGTTCCAGCCCGCCGTGGCGTAGCCATACGTGCCCTCGACCGCCTGCGGCTCGTCGAGCATCACCAGCACGAGGTATTGCGGATTGTCCATCGGGAACACGCCGGTGAAGGTGGTGAGCAGCTTGGTCTTCGAGTAGCGCCCATTGATCACCTTCTCCGCCGTCCCGGTTTTGCCGCCGGCATAGAAGCCGGGAACGTTGACCTTCTTGGCCGAACCCTTCTCGGCGTTGAGGCGCAGCAGATAGCGCATCTGGGCGCTGGTCTTCGGGCTGATCACCGGCGTGCCGGCGGCCAGCGCTTCCTCACGCGTGCGCTTCAGGAAGGTCGGGGGGATGAGAGTGCCCCCATTCACCAGCGCGTTCACAGCCATCACCGCCTGCAGCGGTGCCACCGCCAGGCCGTGACCGAAGGCGATGGTGGCGGTGTTCACCTCGCCCCAGCGCTTGGGCACGATCGGCATGGCGCTCTCGGGCAGCTCGGTGCGCAGCCGGTCGAGTTGCCCGGTCTTGGCGAGGAACGCCTTATGGGCGTCGACGCCCAGCGACAGAGCCATCTTGGCGGTGCCGATATTGGACGAGAACAGGAACACTTCGGGCAGCGTCAGCACGCGGTTCTCGGCGTGATAGTCGCTGATCCGGAACCGGCCAAAACTCAGCGCCCCGCGCGCATCCAGCGTCGAGTTGATGGTGTAGCGGCCACTGTCCAGCGCCATGGCGAAGGTCAGCGCCTTGAAGGTGGAGCCCATCTCGAACACGCCGGTGGTCAGACGGTTGAGGTTCTTCGGGTCGAGCGAACGGGCGGGGTCGTTGGCGTCGAAATCCGGCAGCGAGGCCATGGCCACGATCTCGCCAGTACGCACATCAACCACCGTGCCGGCAGCGGCGATCGCCTTGAATTTCTCTTTGGCGGCAAAGAGTTCGTCGCGCAGCACGTGCTGGACGCGCAGATCGAGCGCCAGTTCCACCGGCTCCTGCTGCCGGTCCGAGGCGAAGCCGGCGAGGTGCAGGTCGGCAAGGCCGCGTGTGTCGACCCATTTCTCGATGCCGGCAATGCCCTGATTGTCGATATTGGTCGAGCCGAGCACATGCGCCCCGAGCGTGCCGCCGGGATAGATGCGCCGGTTCTCGGTCATGAAGCCGATGCCCGGCAGGCCGAGATTGTGGATCTCGCGCTGCTGCTGCGGGGTGATGTCACGCCGCAGCCAGATGAAGCCGCGATCGGTGGAGAGCCGCTGGCGCAGTTCATTGGCGTCGAGGTCCGGCAGCACGGCGGTGAGCGCCTCCACCGCCTCGTCGACATCGATCAGCCGGCGCGGCTCGCCATAGAGCGAGGCCGACTTCACATCGGTGGCCAGCACCAGCCCGTTGCGGTCGACGATATCCGGCCGCGCCGAAGCCACCGCGTCGGTGGCCACGATCCGGCGTGCCACCGCGCCTTCCGGCGCCGAGGCGAGAATAGCGAGGCGGCCGGCAATGGCGAGATAGGCCCCGGCGAACACCAGCATGCACAGCACGATGCGCGCCCGCGCCACCGCATGGGCTTCCGGCCGGCCGCGTCCGAAGGCCGCCCGCACGATCGCCAGAAGGCCGCGCAGGAGGGCGTTTGGCAGGCGCAGCAGACGACGCGGCAGGCGCAGCAGGCCACGGCCGATCGGGGAGGCGGAGATTTTGGGAATGCTGGTCATGGTGCCACCTCGGGACTATTGGCCGACATCGCCGGGGGGAAGCAGCGGCGCGGCCGCTGCCGGATTGAGCGGCGGGCCAAGAACGCCCTGCGGCCCTGCGGCGCTGCGGCGCTGCGTGCCCATGGTGCCAGCCGACGGCATCGCCGAGAGCGGCAGCGGCTCGGCGGAGAAAGGCTGCTCGGGCAGCGGCGCGTCGTCAGGTAGCCGGGCAGCGGGAGCGCTGCGCACCGGCTTGGCCGGCTTGGGCGCGGCAGTTTCCGGCGCCGGCGGGTTCAGCGAGGGACCGTCCACCAGCGCCTCGATCATCCCGCTCAGCCCGTCGCCACCGGCATTCGGCTTGGCGGGAAGGCTGGCAAGACGGTCCATGTGGTCGACATCGAGCGGCTGCATGTCGAGGTGCTTTTCCGCCAGCGCCTGGACACGATCGGGTGCGGTGCGGCGAGCCCATTCGGCGTGCAGAATGGCGATGCGGTCGCGCTCTGCCCGGATTTCCGTCCGCAGCTTGGCGATTTCCTGGGCTTCGAAGGCCGAGGAATATTTGACATGGTAGACGATGCCGGCGGCAGCGAGCAGCGCGATGACCGAGACGGCATTGAAGATGCGGAACATGTCTCGACCTCAGCGTCGGCGGTGGGCGTCAAGGACGGGCAGAGGCGGCAGCAGCGATCCGAGATCGCCATAGGGGTGGGCCGGCGCCGTGGTGCGGGCGGCGGCGCGCAGCTTGGCCGAGCGCGCCCTGGAATTGCCGGCGCGCTCCTCCTCGCCGGGCTCGACAGCCCCGCGCGCCAGCAGCGTGAAGCTCGGCGCCGCGCCCGCAACCGCCGGGAGATGGCGCGAGCCGGAGGCGACCTTGGAACGGTTGGCGAGGAAGTTCTTGACGATGCGGTCTTCCAGCGAATGGAAGGTCACGACCACCAGCCGCCCACCGGGCTTGAGGATGCGCTCGGCGGCGGCAAGGGCGCGGGCCAGCTCGCCCAGCTCGTCATTCACCGCGATGCGCAGCGCCTGGAAGGTGCGGGTGGCTGGATGCGGTTCATGCGGCTTGGCCCACACGACCTTCGAGACGATGTCGGCCAGCTGCAGCGTGCGCTCGATCGGTGCCTCCGCCCGCGCCGCGAGGATGGCCTTGGCCACGGCACGGGAATGACGCTCCTCGCCGAAGCGATAGATGAGGTTCGCCAGCTCGGTGTCGGACAGCTTCGCCACCAAATCGGCGGCGGAAGGCCCGTCCTGCGACATCCGCATGTCGAGCGGCCCGTCGCGGCGGAAGGAGAAGCCGCGCTCGCCCTCGTCGATCTGCATGGAGGAGACGCCGATATCAAGCACGACGCCATCGACCAGCGCTTCGCCGGCCGCCGGCGCCACCGCGTCGAGCGCGCTGAAACGCTCGGGCACGAGCGTCAGCCGCCCGCCAAATTCCGTGACCAGCGCCTGCCCGTCGCGAATGGCGTTGGGGTCGCGGTCAATGGCGATCACCCGGCAATCCGCCGCATCGAGAATGGCGCGCGTGTAGCCGCCGGCGCCGAAGGTGCCGTCGACATAGACGCCGCCCGGCTGCGGGGCGAGATGGTTGAGAACCTCGTTCAGAAGGACAGGCAGATGACGGGCCGGTCCGCCGGCAGCGTCCGTCTCCGAACCGCCGCGACCCGCCATCATACCCCATCGGCGCGGGAATCCCGCGTCGCCCCCTGGAAGCCGATCTCCTGCTTCAGCGCGCGCACTTTGGCAGTGGCCTCCGCCAGATGCGCCCGGAAGCGATCGGGCTCCCAGATTCGAAAATGATCCCCGAGGCCGACAAGCACGGCCTCGTCCTTGATTTGCGCATGGGCCTTTAGCCCCTCGCTGAGCATCACGCGGCCCTCCGGATCGAGTTTCACCATCTCGATCGCCCCGTAGAGCGCGCCCGCCAGCTCCTCCCGCGCATCCGAATAGGGCGGATAGCGCGCGATCAGGGCGTCGATCCCCGCCATCAGCCGCGCGCCGCCCGCCTGCAGGGCGGGACGATCGAGCGCCGGATGGCAGTACAGGTGTTCCAGCCCGTCCCGCGCCAGAAGTGCGCGGTACGGCGCCGGGATCGACATCCGGCCCTTGGAATCGAGCCGCATCGGATAGGTCGATACGAAACGTTCCATCGGCCCGGTACGCCCCTACGCAAACACGTCCCGCAGCAAGGCCCTCTCCGCACAGGAAATGCCGGACGACTGGCGCCGGAAAGGCGCCATCGGCATTGCTTACGCGGTACTGCAACGGGATAATTTGGGATACCATGGGACACGATGGGCGTCAATGGAATGACCGTTGCGATTCCACGTCCTGTGGAGTGTCCACAAGGGTGATTCCGCCGCGATCGGCATCTCGCGATTAACGCCCCATGAACCTTAAGAATCTGTTGAATCACCTGCCCGTCGGGATTAGCTGCTGCGCGATGAGCGACACTGACGCCCCCTTTCCGCCCGACTCGCCGCTGGTTGCGCAGGTGCTGCCCTCGCCGAACCATGGCCCGCGCCTCGGCGTCGCCCGGCCGGACATGCTGCTGCTGCACTATACCGGCATGGAATCAACGGACGAGGCGATTGACTGGCTGCGAGCACCCGAGCGGCAGGTCTCCGCGCACTATGTTGTGCTGGAGAATGGCCACATCCTGCAGCTGGTGCCCGAAGCGCGCCGTGCTTGGCATGCCGGCGCCGGCGTCTGGGCGGGCGCTACCGATTTAAATTCGCACTCTATCGGCATCGAGATTGCCAATCCTGGCCATGATTTCGGCTACCCGTCCTTCCCCGCCATCCAGGTCGAGGCCGTCACCGCGCTGGCCAAGGACATTCTTTCGCGCAACCCGATTGCGCCGGACCGGGTGCTCGCCCATTCCGACGTCGCCCCCCTGCGAAAGAACGATCCGGGCGAGAAATTCCCCTGGGAAGTGCTGCACCGTTTCGGCGTCGGCCACCTGGTGGAAGAGGCCCCGCCGAGCGACGGACGCTTTTTCATGCGCGGCGAGCACGGCCAGCCGATAGAGGCGCTGCAGGCCATGCTCGCCTTTTATGGCTATGGGGTGCCGGTAAACGGAGCGTTCTGCGAGACAACGGAGGCTGTTGTGCGCGCCTTCCAGCGCCATTTCCGCCGCGCCCGCATTGACGGCATCGCCGATGTCTCGACGCTGGCGACGCTCTACGCCCTCTGCGCCGCCCGGCCGGCGGCGACCGGCGATGGGGCCGCGACCACCTCCGATTCCGCCTAAAATAGCGGCACGCCCATAAAATTCGCGTCGCGAGACAGGATGCTGCGCGTGCCGCCCCTTTGACGCAAGCATCGTTCACGTTCGCTGCGATTGCACCACATTCCACGGTATTGATGCCCGGTTGCGGCTGCGGCACGTTTCGATTGCGGCTCCACCCGTGCGTTAAACGTCACATTCACAACAGATTTGATTGGCTTTTCCCGGCCGTCGCAACCGGATGAGAAGGCCATCGCCACATAATGAACGTCTCCCGCCTCCTATCTGCTTCCTTCATCGCCGTTATTTTCATCGCCTCTGCCGTGAATGACGCAAGTGCCAAATCGAACATCGAGCGGCGTTCGAATGTCGTCGCTGAAACGTCGGAATTAAACCATTCCATCACAGAAACTAAACTGACCAGCCTGGTAGATCGCGAAGCCCGTGCCAACGGCATCCCAGTCGCCCTCGCCCGCGCGGTGGTGCGTATCGAGAGCAATTGGAAACCCAACGTGACCGGCCGCGCCGGCGAGGTCGGCCTTATGCAGATCAAGCACCAGACCGCGCGAGGGGTCGGCTACAAGGGCTCCCGCGCCAAGCTGTATGAACCCGCGACCAATATCCGCTGGGGCATGCGCTACCTCGCCGGGGCCTATCGCCTGGCCGGCGGCGACACCTGCGGCACCGTGATGCGCTACCAAGGTGGGCATGGCGCCAAGCGCATGTCCTCGGCGGCGCGCAGCTATTGCAGCAAAGCACGCACCATCATGGCCTCCAACTGACGACCTCTCGGCGTGCGCCTGTAGCAGGGGCTGCGAACCGCGTCGTCCCCAGAAGCGGGCGCGCGCGGCAGCCCTTCCGCCCTCCCCACACTTGACGCGGCCCCGCGCCTCGCCCATTGCTGCGCCGCCAGCCGGCCGGACGGCCGCGTCATCGCAAGATGCCGAGGAAAGTCCGGGCTCCACGGAGACACGGTGCCGGATAACGTCCGGCGGGGGCGACCCTAGGGAAAGTGCCACAGAAATCAGACCGCCACGGGTTCGCCCGCGGTAAGGGTGAAACGGTGCGGTAAAAGCGCACCGCGCGTCCGGCAACGGAGGCGGCACGGCAAACCCCACCGGGAGCAAAGTCGTATAGGGGTGGCACGACGCGCCGTCAGAGATGGCCGCGCTTCAGGTCCCGTCTTCGGACAGTCACCCGGGTTGACTGCTTGAGGCGTCAAGTAATTGGCGTCCCAGAGGAATGGCCGTCACGTGGGAGAAATCCCGCCATACAAAACCCGGCTTATAGGCCGGCTGGCACCCTCCTTCCCCGCGCGCCATTTGGCGCCGGGCGCCAGGCTTGCTACGACTGCGCTCCCACGCCAGCCGTCAAGGAGCCCGCCATGGCGATCCGCATCATTCTCGCCGGCGCCACCGGCTGGGTCGGCCGCGCCCTCGCGCCGGCCATCGCCGCCGCCCCGGATCTCGAACTGGTCGCCGCCATTGCCCGCTCGCAGGCCGGCAGTGACCTGGGCACCGCGCTCGGCGGCGCAGCGAGCGGGGTCCCGGTCTTCGCCAGCGTGGCCGAAGCTCTCGCCGTTCCCGCCGACGTGCTGATCGACTACACCAAGCCCGGCGTGGTGAAGGCCAATGCCCGCGCCGCGCTGGAAGCGGGTCTCGCCGTGGTTATCGGCACATCGGGGCTGGGTGCCGCCGATTATGCCGAACTCGACGACGTAGCGCGGGCGCATGAGACCGGCCTGCTGGCGGCGGGCAATTTCTCCATCACCGCCACACTGCTCAAGCGCTTCACGCTGGAGGCGGCGAAGTATGTCGCCGATGTCGAGCTCATCGACTACGCCTCCGCCGGCAAGCCGGACGCCCCTTCCGGCACCGGCCGAGAACTGGCCGAAGCGTTGGCCGGAGTACGCCAGCCGGCCACGTCGCGCCCGATTTCCGAGGTGGTGGGCGTGCCCGAGACCCGCGGCGGCGCCTTTGGCGAGGGACCGCGCGAGGTGCGGGTGCACGCGCTGCGCCTGCCCTCCTTCGTGCTGGGGGTGGAGGCGATCTTCGGCGCCCCGGACGAACGGCTGACCATCCGCCACGACGCCGGGTCCTCGGCCGCGCCCTATGTCGCCGGCACGCTGCTCGCCGCCCGCAAGGTGCGGGGCTGGATCGGGGTGAAGCGCGGGCTCGACACGCTGCTCAACTGACGCCCGCGAAGGCTCAGTCGCCACCCGCCGGCGCCGCTACGCCTCTGATCGGGCTGGCGAATTCCCGCTCGGTGGTGAAGGAGCGCACATTACCGGTCGCCGCCGTGGGTGTCGTGTCGAGCCCAAGCCATTTCGCCAGCGGGATGCTACCCGGCGGCAGGAGGCCGGGCGGCCGCGGGCGGGCTGGCGCTGCGGGAGCCGCCGGCGCGGGAGTGGGATAAGTCTGCGCCGGGTACGTCTGCGCCGGGTAGGCCTGGGCGGGATAACCCCGCTGAGCCGGTGCGCCGGAGACGGGATCCGGTGCGTAGCCGCCATTGGCATAGGGATCGACCGCCGGCGGGGTCAGCACCATCGGCGCCCCCACGGTGTCGGCGGGGGCGCGCCTTGCCGCCGGATAGGCCGGAGCGGTGGAATAGGTCGGCGCCGGCGCCGCCGGATAGCTGGGAGCCGGCATTGTCCGAGCGGCTGCGGGGCGCGACGGCGCCAGCAGAGCCGGCGCGGGCGCGCTGGCCTCGCCATCGTACCCTTCCTGCTCGGCACCTTCCGGGCCGTAATTCTCCACCGGCTCGGCGGCACCCGGCACCGACGAGATCGGCCCGGTCTGCCACGAGGCGCCATAGGGCGGGGCCTTGTAGGCCGGCGCCTTGAACACCGGCAGACGCGGCGGATTCGGCCGCTGTGCCAAAGGCTTACAGGTTGAACTACCGGAGGCGCGGCGCATCAGGTCGATGTGGATATGATCGTAGTGATAGATGTTCGATCCGGGTGCCAGCACGACGGTGAATCGCTCGCAGGCATCAGCCTGCACGGTGCGCAGGAATCCGCGCGCATCGGCGCTGCCCTTCCAGTCCTTTTTCACCGAAATCTCGCGTCCGTCGGCGAGCACGAAGCCGGCGATGTCGAGCCCGTTGCCGAAGGCGTGCTCGGAAATCTTGCCCGTCTTCGCGCCGTTCATCCGCCGGCAGGAATAGGACGACATCTGCTTCACCTTCACCACCGGCTGGCCGAACCAGGCCATGGCGGCGGGCTGAACGTCCTGCGTCACCCATTGGTCGACGGCCGAGGTCATCGGGCAGGCCAGCGTCGCGCGCGGGCTAACCTCAACAGATCCCTCGGAAAAAGCCGTGATGCGGAAGGCATGGTCCATGCCGCATGTACCAGCGCCATTGATCGCCCGGTCTGGGACGATGAAGGCGGAGGGCTTGACCCGGCCCTCCGCCAGACACCGTTCCTCGGCTTCCGTGCGCCAGGGTTCGCGCTGCTCGTACAGCCCGAACTTGCAACCGGAAAGCCCCAGAAGGACGAGCGGGGCTACGAAAAACCAGGATACGCCGCGCGTCATGGGCAAACGCTAGCGGCTCTTGGTTGACAGCCGGTTAAGCTCGCCCGCCCCGGCGGCGGAAAACAAAAAAGCCGGGCAAAAAGCCCGGCTTTTTCGGCGCTGCGAGGCGTGACCAATCAGTGCAGTGAGGTGGACGATCAGGCCGATGCGGCCAAAGCGTCCAGCCTCCCCGGTCCGCTCCCCCCGCCCCTTCTTCCCCACGCCCTTGCCGATCGCGAAAGCCGGGCAACATTCGCGGCGAAGGCGTCAGTGGTTAAGGCGTCAGTGGTTGAGGTTCTTCACAATGTCCTCGACCATCTTCTTGGCGTCGGCGAACAGCATCATCGTGTTGTCGCGGAAGAACAGCTCGTTCTCCACGCCGGCATAGCCGGCCGCCATGCCGCGCTTGATGAACAGCACGGTCTTTGCCTTTTCCACGTCGAGGATCGGCATGCCGTAGATCGCCGAGGTCGGGTCGGTCTTGGCCGCCGGGTTGGTCACGTCATTGGCGCCGATGACGAAGGCGACGTCGGCTTGAGCGAACTCGGAGTTGATGTCCTCCAGCTCGAACACCTCGTCATAGGGCACGTTGGCTTCCGCCAGCAGCACGTTCATGTGCCCGGGCATGCGGCCGGCGACGGGGTGGATGGCGTATTTCACCTCGACGCCTTCCTCCTTCAGCCGGTCGCCCATCTCGCGCAGCGCGTGCTGGGCCTGCGCCACCGCCATGCCATAGCCCGGCACGATGATGACCTTGGAGGCGTTCTTCATGATGAAGGCCGCGTCCTCGGCCGAGCCCTGCTTCACCGGCCGCGTTTCCACCGCGCCGGCCGGGCCGCCCGAAGTGTCGCCGCCGAACCCGCCCAGGATCACCGAGATGAAGGAGCGGTTCATCGCCTTGCACATGATGTAGCTCAGGATCGCGCCCGAGGACCCCACCAGCGCGCCTGTGATGATCAGCGCCGTGTTCTGCAGGGTGAAGCCGATGCCCGCCGCCGCCCAGCCGGAATAGGAGTTGAGCATCGACACCACGACCGGCATGTCGGCGCCGCCGATCGGGATGATGATCAGCCCGCCGAGCACCAGCGCGGCGATGACGATCAGCCAGAACACGGTGTGGCTCTCGGTCGCCACCAGCACGCCGATCAGCACCACGATCAGCACGGCGAGGCCGGCATTGATCAGGTGCCGGGCCGGCAGCATGATCGGCTTGCCCGACATGTTGCCATTGAGCTTGGCAAACGCGATCACCGAGCCGGTGAAGGTGATGGCGCCGATGGCGACGCCAAGGCTCATCTCGATCAGCGCCTGGGCGTGGATGAGGCCGGGCTCGCCGATGTGGAACGCCGCCGGGGCGTAGAGCGCCGCCGCCGCCACCATCACGGCGGAGAGGCCGACCAGCGAATGGAAGGCCGCCACCAGCTGCGGCATCTGCGTCATCGCGATCTTCTTGGCGATGATGGCGCCGGCGCCGCCGCCAATGGCGAGGCCGCCGATAACAAGCGCCCAGCCGCCCAGCCCCGCCGGGGGCGAGGCGGCCAGCGTGGTGACGATGGCGATGGTCATGCCGACCATGCCGAAAATATTGCCCTGGCGGGACGTGACCGGGCTGGAGAGCCCGCGCAGCGCCAGGATGAACAGGACACCCGAGACGAGATAGAGCAGCGCGACCAGATTGGCGTTCATGTCCGTGCGCTCACTTCTTCTTCGAGTACATGGCGAGCATGCGGCTGGTCACCAGGAACCCGCCAAAGATGTTCACCGCCGCCAGGATCAGGCCGACAAAGCCGAAGCCGCGCGCCCAGCCGGTGCCCTCGGCCACCGTGTCGACGCCCACCGCCAGCAGCGCGCCGACCACGATCACCGAGGAGATGGCGTTGGTCACGCTCATCAAGGGCGTGTGCAGCGCCGGGGTCACCGACCATACGACGTAATAGCCGACGCACACCGCAAGCACGAAGATGGCGAGCTGGAACACGAACGGGTCGATCGCCCCGCCTGAAAGCGTGTGCACCGTCGCGCCGGCAATGTCGGCATAGCTCTGCTGCGCCGCCTGGGCATAGGCGGCGGCCGCTTCCGCCGCCTGCCGGGCGACCTCAGCCGCCATCCGCGCCCCTTCGGCCGCGTTCTGCGCCATCGCTCCCTGCGCCACAGCGTCCGAGACGCCTGGCGCGTTCTGGGCGAGTATCACGCCCCCTGCCGGATTGGCCATTTCCTCTATTCCCCGTTCTGTGAGCCGGCCGCCGATCTCCCCGGCTGGGCCGCCCTTAAGACTTGATCTCGTTTCAGGCGTCCCGGCAGGCGTCCCCGGAAGGCGCCCCTGCCACGTCATCCCGGACGGCGCGAAGCGCCGAGCCGGGATCGCAAGCAAGACGGGCGGGTGCCGGAAGAGCGCCGGACGAGTGCCGCGCCGGCGAGCCCTTCCCTCCGGCCGTCATCCCCCTCCCAGACCGTCATCCCCGGGCTTGACCCGGGGATCCATGTCCCGCACGCCGCAGCGCGGGTCCATGGTTCCGGTGGCCCGTGGATCCCCGGGTCAAGCCCGGGGATGACGTGGGAGAGGCGGCCCGCGCCTTACGCCGTCCGCCCTACGCCGTCCGCCCTTAAGCCGCCGAAGCGTCCGTGGCCGCCGCCGCCGGCGCAACGTCGGCCGGCTTGAAGCCCGGATGCACCACCGCCCCGTCCTTGGTCAGCAGCGTCGCCTTCACCAGCTCGTCGTCCCACTTCACCGCGAGCGCCTTCGTGCTCTTGTCCACCAGCGTCTCGACAAAGGCGTAGAGGTTCTTGGCGTAGAGCTGCGAGGCGGTGGCCGCGAGGCGTCCCGGCACGTTGAGATGGCCGACGATCTTGACACCGTTCGCCGTGGTGACGACTTCGCCGGCGACCGCGCCTTCGACATTGCCGCCGCGTTCCACCGCGAGGTCGATCAGGATCGAGCCCGGCTTCATCGCCGCCACCGTGTCGGCCGCCACCAGCTTGGGCGCCGGGCGGCCGGGGATCAGCGCCGTGGTGATGACGATGTCCTGCTTGGCGATGTGGGCGGCGGTCAGCGCCGCCTGCTTGGCCTGGTATTCCGCCGACATCGCCTTGGCGTAGCCGCCGGCGGTTTCCGCCTGCTTGAACTCCTCGTCCTCCACCGCGATGAACTTGGCGCCGAGGGATTCGACCTGTTCCTTCGCCGCCGGGCGCACATCGGTGGCCGAGACCACCGCGCCGAGGCGCCGCGCCGTGGCGATCGCCTGCAGGCCGGCAACGCCGGCGCCCATGATGAAGACGCGCGCCGCCGGCACGGTGCCGGCCGCCGTCATCATCATCGGGAACGCCCGGCCGAACTCGGACGAGGCGTCGATCACCGCGCGGTAGCCGGCAAGGTTGGCCTGCGAGGACAGCACGTCCATCACCTGCGCCCGGGTGATGCGCGGCATCAGCTCCATCGCGAACAGGCTGGCGCCGGTGCCGGCGATCTCGGTCAGCGCCGCCTCATGGCCATGCGGGTCGGCGATGGCGATCACAAGCGCGCCGGGGTTGATGCCCTTCAGCGCCGCCGCCTCCGGCCGGCGCACGGCGAGCACCAGATCCGCCCCCGAAACCGCCGCCGCATTGTCCGCGACAACGCTGGCGCCCGCGCCCTCATAATCAGCATCGCCAATCCCCGACGCCACACCCGCACCCGAGGCAACAACAACCGTCGCCCCCAAGCCGAGATAGCGCTTTACCGTGTCGGGACTGCCCGCCACGCGGGGCTCAAGGCCCGTCTCTTCCTTCAGTATTGCCAATCGCATTTTTGCCTGCCTCCCAAGATCGCCTTCCTCCCGAGAAGGTCGTTAACCGTTTCGTTTCACGTCTGGTCGTCGAGAACGACCAGCAAATCCTTGGCGTCGATCGCGTTGCCGGGCGCCACCAGAATCTCCGCCACCGTGCCCGCGCGCGGGGCATGGATCGCCGTTTCCATCTTCATCGCCTCGATGGTGAGCAGCACGTCGCCGGCCTGCACCGCCTGCCCGCCCTGCACGGCGAGCGAGGAGATGGTGCCCGGCATCGGCGCGGCGACATGGGCGGGGTTGCCCTCCTCCGCCTTGCGCCTTCCGGCGATTTTCGGCACCGCGTCGCGGTCGACCGCCAGGATCATGCGCGGCTGGCCGTTCAGCTCGAAGAACACCTCGACCTGGCCGTCGTCGCGGGTGTCGCCGAGCGCGGTGAGGCGCACCATCAGCGTCTTGCCGCGCTCGATCTCGATCGTGGTCTCATCCCCCGGCTTCATGCCGTAGAAGAACACCGGGGTCGGCAGCGCCGAGACCGGGCCGAACTGGGCCAGCACCGGGGCGAAGTCGGAAAACACCTTCGGGTACATGAGGTAGGAGGCGAGTTCGCGGTCGGAGGCCGGCCGGCCGATGAGCGCCGACACATCGGCGCGTTCGGCTTCGAGATCGGCGTCCTCCAGCAGCGAGCCGTAGCGCACGGTGATCGGCGCCTCGCCCTTCAGCGCCTTCGCCTGCAGCGCTTCCGGCCAGCCGCCGAGGGGCTGGCCATATTCGCCATGCAGCATCGCCACCGCCGAGGCCGGGAAGGCGACGTCGCGCGCGGGGTCCAGCACGTCGGCGGCGGAGAGGCCCTGGCTCACCATCATGAGGGCGAGGTCGCCCACCACCTTGGAGGAGGGCGTGACCTTGATGATGTCGCCGAACAGGTCGTTGGCGTCGCGATAGGCCCGCGCCACCTCGTGCCAGCGGCTCTCCAGCCCCATGGAGCGGGCCTGTTCCTTCAAGTTTGTGAACTGCCCGCCGGGCATTTCGTGCAGATAGACTTCCGAGGCCGGGCCCTTGAGGTCGCTCTCGAAGGCGGCGTATTGCGCGCGCACGCCTTCCCAATAGAAGGAGATGCGGCGGATGGCTTCCGGGTCGAGCCCGGTGTCGCGCTCCGAGCCGCGCAGCGCCTCGACGATGGAGCCGAGGCACGGCTGCGAGGTCATGCCGCTCATCGCGTCCATGGCGAGGTCGACCGCGTCGACCCCCGCCTCCACCGCCGCCAGCACCGAGGCGCCGGCGACGCCCGAGGTGTCATGGGTGTGGAAGTGGATGGGCAGGCCGATCTCCTCCTTCAGCGCCTTGAACAGCACCTTGGCGGCGGCGGGCTTGACCAGGCCGCCCATATCCTTGAGGCCAAGGACATGGATGCCGGTCTTCTCCAGTTCCTTGGCCATCGAGACATAGTATTTCAGGTCGTATTTCGACCGTGCCGGGTCGAGCAGGTCGCCGGCATAGCAGATGGCGCCCTCGACCAGCTTGCCGGTCTTCAGCGCCTCGTCGATCGAGACGCGCATGTTCTCGATCCAGTTGAGGCAGTCGAAGACGCGGAAAATGTCCATGCCGGCATCCGCCGCCTGGCGGATGAAGAAGCGCACGACATTGTCGGGGTAGTTGGCGTAGCCGACCCCGTTGGCGCCGCGCACCAGGGTCTGCGTCAGGATGTTCGGCACCGCCTCGCGGATCTTCGCCAACCCTTCCCACGGGTCTTCCGAGAGGAAGCGCATGGAGACATCGAACGCCGCCCCGCCCCAGCATTCCAGCGAGAGGAGGCCCGGCAGCCCCCGCGCGTAGGACTCGGCGACGCGGCCGATGTCGTGCGAACGCATGCGGGTGGCGAGCAGCGACTGGTGGGCGTCGCGCATGGTGGTGTCGGTGACGAGCACCCGCTTCTGCGCCAGCATCCAGTCGGCGAAGCCCTTGGGGCCGAGCTGGTCGAGCAATTGCCGCGTGCCGGGCGCCGGCGCGGCGCGGAAGGCCGGCGGCTCGGGAATGCGGGCGGTGGCGGAAGGCCGGGCGCGGCCCTTCACTTCCGGGTGGCCGTTCACCGTGACATCGGCGATCCAGGCCAGCAGCTTGGTGGCGCGGTCACGTCTTCCGCCGAAATCGAACAGCTCCGGCGTGGTGTCGATGAAGCGGGTGGTGTAGCGGCAGGAGGTGAAATCGTCGTGCGTCAGCACGTTTTCGAGGAAGGGCAGATTGGTCGCCACGCCGCGGATGCGGTATTCGCGCAGCGCCCGGTGCATGCGGGCGATGACCTCGTCCGAGGTCGGCGCCCAGGCCGTCACCTTCTCCAGCATCGGGTCGTAGAAGCGCGTGACCACGGCGCCGGAATAGGCGGTGCCGCCATCGACACGGATGCCGAAGCCCATGGCGCCGCGATAGGCGGTGATGCGGCCATAGTCCGGGATGAAATTGTTCTCGGGGTCCTCGGTGGTGATGCGGCACTGCAGGGCGTGGCCGTTGAGGCGGATGGCGTCCTGCGCGGGAATGCCGGTCTCGCTGAGATCGCCGATATGGCCGCCTTCGAGGATGCGGATCTGCGCCTTGATCAGGTCGAGGCCGGTGACGACTTCCGTCACCGTGTGCTCGACCTGGATGCGCGGATTGACCTCGATGAAATAGAAGGCGCCGGTGTCGGCATCCATCAGGAACTCGACCGTGCCGGCGCCGATATAGTCGGTGGCCCGGCCGATGGCGAGAGCGGCGTCGGTGAGGGCCTTGCGGGTCGCCGCGTCGACATAAGGCGCCGGGGCGCGCTCGATCACCTTCTGGTTGCGGCGCTGGATCGAGCAGTCGCGCTCGAACAGATGGACGAGATTGCCATGGGTGTCGCCGAGGATCTGCACCTCGACATGCCGGGCGCGGCGCACCAGCTTTTCGAGATAGACCTCATCCTTGCCGAAGGCCGCCTTGGCCTCGCGCTTGGCGGTCATCACGGCGTCGAGCAGCTTGTCCTCGCTGTCGATGGGGCGCATGCCGCGCCCGCCGCCGCCCCAGCTCGCCTTGAGCATGACGGGGTAGCCGACCGCGCGGGCCGCCGCCAGCACCGCCTGCGGGTCGTCCGGCAGCGGCTCGGTCGCCGGCATGACGGGCACGCCGACCGAGATGGCGAGGTTGCGCGCGGCCACCTTGTTGCCGAGGTCGCGCATGGTCTGCGGCGTCGGGCCGATGAAGATGATTCCCGCTTCCGCACACGCCTCGGCGAATTCGGGACTCTCGGAAAGGAAGCCATAGCCGGGATGGATGGCGTCGACCTTCGCCTCCTTGGCGACGCGGATCACCTCGTCGATGGAGAGATAGGCGTCGATCGGACCCAGCGGCTTGGGCAGAAACGGGCCGCGCCCGACCTGATAAGCCTCGTCCGCCTTGAACCGATGCAGGGAGAGCTTGTCCTCCTCCGCATAGAGGGCGACCGTGGTGATGCCGAGTTCGGTCGCGGCGCGAAAGACGCGGATCGCGATCTCGGACCGGTTTGCGACGAGGAGCTTCTTGATCGTTCGCGTCATGGCGTGGCGTCACCCGTGGTTGCGGTCAGCGAATGTTGAAAACTCGAAACCTGCATCCTGCTGCGGACCAAACGGGCGCCCCGCCTGCCTGCCGCTGCCGGAACCGGCAGAAGGGCGATGCATCAGCCATGCCGTATTCCGTGACGGGATACCGGCGCTCGGACAGATGCCGCATGCGTGACACGCATAGTGGTATACAGAATTACGCATGCCAGCAAGATTTTTCAGCCGGACCGGCGTCGCTGTCGGTGTCCTGTCCCCGGCCTGGACGGTTGCCAATGCTGACCCAGCGTTACGCTTTTGTGAGCCGCGCGGCCCGGCGCGTCGCGAAAGGGACACGCTGCGGTGCAAGATAACATCCGAGAGACAGAGCTAGACTTTTGGTCCATATGAGACGCGCCGGTGCCGCGCATCGGCGAGCCCACCGACGGAGGATATTATGGTTAGCAGGCGTGGACGCGCGACCAAGATCGTGGCGACGCTGGGTCCGGCTTCTTCAAGTCCGGAAATGATCAAGGCGCTTTATGAGGCCGGGGTCGATGTGTTCCGGCTTAATTTCAGCCACGGCACCCAGGAAAACCATGGCCGCGTTCTGGCCTCTGTACGGGCGCTGGAAAAGGAAGTCCGCCGGCCGATCGGCGTGCTCGCCGACCTGCAGGGCCCGAAGCTGCGCCTCGGCCGCTTCGAGAACGGCTTTATCAACCTGACCGCCGGCTCGACCATCCGCTTCGACACCGACCCGACGCCGGGCAACGAGACCCGCGTCTCGATCCCGCACCCGGAAATCCTCGAAGCCCTCAATGAAGGCTCCACCGTGCTGCTCGACGACGGCAAAGTGCGGGTTCGGGTGGTGAAGAAGGGCGCAGGCTATATCGACGCCGAAGTGGTCGCCGGCAACAAGCTGTCGAACAATAAGGGCTTCAACGTCCCCGACGTGCTGCTGCCGGTCTCGGCGCTCACCGACAAGGACCGCGCCGACCTGTTCTTCGCCCTCGACCTCGGCGTCGAGTGGATCGCGCTCTCCTTCGTGCAGCGCCCCGAGGACGTGCTCGAAGCCAAGGAGCTGATCCAGGGCCGCGCCCAGATCAACCTCAAGCTGGAGAAGCCGCTCGCGGTCGAGCACCTCACCCGCCTCACCGAGCTGTCGGACAGCATCATGGTGGCGCGCGGCGATCTCGGCGTCGAGCTGTCGCTGCCGGAAATCCCGGCGCTGCAGAAGCGCGTCATCCGCGAATCCCGCCGCCTCGGCAAGCCGGTGATCGTGGCGACGCAGATGCTGGAATCGATGATCAGCGCCCCGGTGCCGACCCGCGCCGAAGTCTCCGACGTCGCCACCGCCGTCTATGATGGCGCCGACGCGGTGATGCTCTCGGCCGAAAGCGCCGCCGGCCAGTACCCGGTGGAAGCCGTGGCGATGATGGACCAGATCATCAAGCAGGTGGAGCGTGATCCCGGCTACCGCGCGATCATCGAATCGCAGCGTCCCGAGGAAGGCCATTCGGTGGCCGATGCGGTGACGCAGGCCGCCTATCACGCCGCGCTATCGACCAATGCGGCGGCGATCGTCACCTACACCCTGTCCGGCACCACCACGCTGCACGCGGCGCGCGAGCGCCCGCGCATCCCGATCATCGGCATTGCCAGCCAGCTGTCGACCGCCCGCCGGCTTGTCATGTCCTATGGCGTGCATGTCGTGCACGCGCCGGAGGAGATCCACACCTTCGGCGAGATGGCGGCCAAGGCGACGCAGGTGACGGTGGAGCACGGCTTCGCCACCGAGGGCGACCTGATCGCCATCACCGCCGGCGTGCCCTTCGCCACCCCCGGCACCACCAATGTGCTGCGCCTCGTCACCATCGACAAGGCGATGGCCCACCGCACCCCGCGCCCGGAAGAGACCGGCGATTCCATGCGCCCCCGCGCCGCGGCGATGAAGGCCGACGACGCCGTGCTGCGCTCCGCCCCGGTGGAACCGGCGGCGGAGTGAAGCAGCGCCAGGCGCCTTGCTCAATACCGAAAGGCCCGGCTCGCGCCGGGCCTTTTTTCGTTGCAGGCGGGGTGTGGAACCCGGCGGCGCTACCCGCTGAAATGGCGCCGGGCGAGGGCGATAGTCGCCTCGTCCTCGGTGACGATCTCGTAGAACGAACTGTCGAACGCGCGCACCATCAGCCACGGGGCCGCCGCCGCTCCCTCGAAGGCCCGGAATTCTCCGGTGATGACCTGAAGAATATCGTCCGCGCGGACGCGCAAGGTCTCGCCCGACAGGCGTTGGCCGGTTCCGGCGATCGCCTGCGCCCAGCTGATGTCGTGGCCCGCTTTGGCCGTCGCCCAGAATTCGCCCTCGTCGCCGTGATCCAACTCCCACGCGGCATGGTCGCCACGGGGCTGCAAGAGGCGGAGAATGTCGCGCAGATGAACGTCGCGGCCGTCACTCAGCACGGATCGGAATTGGAACGAGGCCATGCGGCAGGGTGGCACATCGGGCGCGCGGCGGGCAAATTGACGGATCGGCGGAAAGCAATGTCCGGAGGACTGCCGGAACCGGAGGCCCCGCGCGTGGTTGGCCTGCAGCCCGTGCCGCGCGATGCTGGAGTCTCGACCCAAGGAGATCCCCATGACCCTTACCGGTGGCTGCAATTGCGGAGACGTCCGCTACCAGATCGAGGGCGCGCCGCTGCGGGTCGGGCTGTGCCATTGCGCGACCTGCCGGAAACAGTCCGGCTCGGCCTTTTCCTTCTTCGGCATCTGGCCGCGCGCGGGGGTCACGCTGTCCGGCGAACTCGCCTGCTGGCAGGTCCGGGCGGGGGGCGAGCGCTTCTGCCCCAGCTGCGGGTCGCAGCTGTTCTGCTGGGAGGAGGGGTCGGACGAGATCGAGGTCAAGCTCGGCACGCTGGACGCGCCGCCATCCGCGCTGGTGCCCTCCTACGAACTCTGGACGATCCGCCGCGAGCACTGGCTCGCGCCGCAGGAGGGCGCGGAGCAGCACGCGCGCGACCGCGACGAGCCGGGCTGAGCCTTCACGGCAGCATCACCACCGTGGTGCCGACGCGCACGCGCTCATACAGGTCGATAATGTCCTCGTTCAGCATCCGCACGCAGCCATAGGAGGCGAAGGTGCCGATGGATTTCGGCTTGTTGGTGCCGTGGATGGCGTATTGCCCGCCGCCCGTCAGCGTCATGGCGCGGGCGCCCATCGGGTTCTCGGGCGTGCCGCCGGCGATGACATCCGGCAGCTTCGGGTTGTCGCGCTTGATCTCCTCGGGCGGCGACCAGGCCGGCTCGACATATTTGCGCTCGATCCGGGTCTCGCCCTGCCACTGCTTGCCCTTGCGGCCGACCGCCACGGGGTAGCGGATCGCCTGCCCCTCGCCGACCACCAGATAGAGCGTGCGCTCCCTGGTGCTGACCACGATGGTGCCCGGGCGGTAGGCCAGATTGGCGAACGCCACCGTCTCGCGGGCCAGGCTCGCGGAGGCGGGAATCAGCAGCGCCGCCGCCGCGACCAGGGCCAGGAGGATTCCACGCCGCATTCTTTCACTCCCGCCCGCCGGCCTGTGATTTCTTGGCTGTCCTGATAGCAGAAACCCGCCCGCCCGCGGGTCGGCAGACCGGCCGAGAGGCGATTCCCGGCAATCTTCGTGCCCTTTATGCAACAGTCGGCAAAATCCCGGATATGCCGGCGCGGTGCCCCCCTGCTGTCAATTGACCGCCACAAAGGAAGCGCTACTCAACATCTAGTTAAGACCCAGGCTCCGCCGGTCTCATTACTCTGAATTATTTCTAACCTAAGGTAATCCGCCATGATCAAGTCGCTCCTCGTCGTCTCCGCCTCCCTCTTCATGCTCGGCGCCGCCGTCGCCGCCGACATGCCCCAGCCCCAGCCGGTCAAGGCCCAGGCCGCGCCCGTCGGCAAGGCCCCGGTCGGCAAGGCTCCCGAGCCGATCGCCACCAAGGGCTGAGCCCTTCTGCCCGCGCACCCCGTTTGAGGCGTGCTTGACATAAGCGCGGCCGGCCCGCCCGGCCGCGCGATGTGTTCGAGAGAAAGACGGAGTGCCGTTATGACGATGATCTTCCCGATGATACGCCGCCGCAGCCGCGCCCTCGCGCTGTGCGCCCTCACGGCGTCCGGCCTGCTGACCGCGCCGGCCTTCGCCACGCAGGCCGGCGCGACGCAGACGGCTGCGACTTCCCCCGCCGGCACACAGGTCGCCAGCATCGGCGCCGGCGCTTCTGCCGCAAGTTCCCCTGCCGCAAGTTCCCCTGCTGCCAGCGCCCCCGGCGCTTCGGAAGCTGCCGCCGCGCCGGCGCCGGCGCCCTATTATGTCGATTTCCGCGCCCGCACCGCCGCCACCTATGGCCATGCCTTTCTCTGGTACGGCAAGTCCAGCGAGCGCGCGGTCGACGTTGCCGGTCTCCACCCGGCGACCGACAGCCCGGTGCCCTATGTGCTCGGGCACTTCATGTTCGTGCAGTCGGAAACCGGCGCCAGCTATGGCGATCTCGACGAGCAGTATCTGACCGCCAATTACCGGGTCTACCTCTCCGAGGAAGACGCGCCCAAGGTTTTCGCCTATATCCAGAAGCTGCAGAAGACGACGCCGTTCTGGAACGCCACCACCACCAACTGCACCTGGTTCATCGGCCAGGTCGCCTCCTTCATGGGCCTCGACACCCCCTCGCATCTCCTTCTTCCGGAGGATTATGTGAACGAGCTCAAGAAGATGAACGACAGCCGCAACATGGCGAGCCTCGCGCCCGGCCGCTGACCGCAGCGCCGCGGGCCGGGCCACGCGCGAAACGGCACACGCGCACCGCACGCACCGCTCTTGCCCCGCCCGCCTTCCCTCGCACGCGACAATCCGGCACGGCCCGGTGGTCGGGACTTATTCCTATTCCCACCGCCAGCGTTTTTGTGCTTTGAGGGCGTTGCCAACAGGCGCCCGCATGCGGCGCCCCCTCCAGGAGAGCCGCGTTGCGGGTCACGAAAGCCAAGGTCGCCGAGCATCGCCGGTCGATCCTCGATTCCGCCTCCCGCCTGTTTCGCGAGCGCGGCTTCCGGGATGTCGGCGTCGCCGAGATCATGCAGGCGAGCGGGCTGACCCATGGCGCGTTCTACGGTCATTTCCGCTCCAAGGCGGAACTGGCCGATGCCGCATGCCAGGAGGCCTGTGCCGAAGGCGCCCAGCGCTGGCTGGAATCGGCCTCGCTCCCCGAGATCCTCGACCGCTACCTCTCCCCCGCCCATCGCGACAACCCGGCCGCCGGCTGCGCCCTCGCGGCGCTGGGCGCCGAGGTGGCGCGCCAGCCCGGCGAGGTGCAGAAGAGCTTTGCCGAGGGCATGGGCCGTTTCGTCGACGCCCTTGAACGTCACATGGACGAGGCCCCGCCGGAGGCACGGCGCCAGCAGGCCATGGCGGTGCTGTCCTGCATGATCGGCGCCCTCACCCTGGCGCGCGCGGTGGCGAGCGGCGACCCCGCGCTCTCCGACGCCATCCTCGCTGCCGCACGCGAGCAGTTACGCAGCCATTTCGGCGCGTAAAGGGGGCAAACGCCGTATTGCGCCGCGCGCCCCCGGCTGGTCGCATGGGCCGGACGAGGTTCCGGTGCGGAGTGCGGCGGCTGATGCGGGCAGGTTCCCCAGCGAGCGACAGCAAGGATGACGCCTGGCGGGTGGGACTGCTGTTCTCCGCCACCGGCGTGACGGCGGATGTGGAAACCTCGCAGCGCGGCGGCACGCTGCTCGCCATTGACGAGATCAACGCCGCCGGCGGGGTGCGCGGGCGGCGCATCGAGGCGGTGGCCTATGATCCGGCTTCCGACCCGCGCGCCTTCCGCAGCCTCGCCGAAAAACTGCTGGCCGAGGATGGCGTGCGGCTCGTCTTCGGCTGCTACATGTCCTCCACCCGCAAGGCGGTGCTCCCCGTGGTGGAAGCCCATAACGGGCTGCTGTTCTACCCCACGCTCTATGAAGGCTTCGAATATTCGCGCCACTGCGTCTATACCGGCGCGGCGCCGAACCAGAATTCGATCCAGCTCGCCACCTATCTGCTGCGCCATCACGGCAACCGCTTCTTTCTGATCGGTTCCGACTACGTCTACCCCTACGAATCCAACCGCATCATGAGCGATTTCGTGGTGCAGTCGCGCGGGCGCGTGCTGGGCGAGGTCTATGTGCCGCTCGACGCGCCGGAAGCCGCCTTCGCCGAGGTGATGGAGAAGGTGCGCGAAGCCGAACCGGACGTCATCTTCTCCACCGTGGTCGGCACGGACACCGCGAAGCTCTACGCCGCCCACCACGCCGCCGGCTTCTCGTCCCGCCGCCTCCCCATCGCCAGCCTCACCACCAGCGAGGCGGAAGTGGCGCGGATGCCGCGCGAGGTGGCGGCCGGCCACATCACTGCCGCGCCCTTCTTCGAGACGCTGGGCACGCCGGCAGCGCGGCGCTTCGTCGCCGCCTTCAAGAAGCGCAACGGCGTGCACCGGTCGGTGACGGCGGCGGCGGAGGCGGCCTATTTCCAGATGCACCTCGCCATGCAGGCGCTGGAGCGCGCCGGCACCGACGCGCCGCAGGCGCTGCTGGCCGAACTCGGCGCCGGCAGCTTCGAGGCGCCGCAGGGGCGGGTGCGGATCGAGCCCAGCAATCACCATGCCTGGCTGCGCCCGCGCATCGCGGAGATCGGCGCGGATGGGCGCTTTCACATCGTGTGGGACGCCGGGGCGGCGGTAAAGCCGGACCCCTATTGCGTGGTTCAGAACCTCGACGACTGGCCGGCCGATGGCCGCCGGTTCGCGCTGTCGTGACGGGAGGCGGCGAGATGGCGATGCAGGTGCTCAAGGATTTACGCGGCCTTCGGGTGTCGGTGATCCACCCACCCGACGAGGAGCGCCCGAGCCTCATCGAACATCTGCGCCGCATCGGCTGCGCGGTGGAGGCGGTGTGGCCGGTGCCGGCGCACTGGCCGGCCGGCGCCGATGTCGTGCTGCTCGCCATCGAGCCGGACGCGCGGGCCGACATTGCCCGCCTGCTGAAAGCCGACCCCGCCCGGCGCCCGACGCTGATCGCCATTGTCGGCTATGAAAACCCGGCGACGCTGCAGATCGTGCTGGAAGCCGGCGCGGTGGCGGTGGTGGAACGGCCGATCCGCCCCTTCGGCCTGCTCACCCAGCTCACCATCGCCCGCACGCTCTGGCTGGAGCGCGAGGAGGCGAAGAAGCGCGTCGCCCGGCTGGAGCACAAGCTCGCCGGCCTGCAGACGGTGCAGCGGGCGAAGTCGATCCTGATGGAAAATCTCGGCCTGAGCGAGGAGGACGCCTATCAGAGCCTGCGCCGGCAGGCGATGGCCAAGCGCATGCCGCTGGAGGACATGGCGGCCTCGCTGATCCACGCCAGCGAATTGCTGCAAATGTCGCCCCGCAGCCGCGACGCGCGGGCCGGTCCGCCGGCCGGCTCTTGAAGTCGCGCGGCGAGGGTGATTAGATAGTGCCCATGGACGATTTCCGGGCAGACGGCCCGCGGATCGCTCTTCCGCCCGCCACCAATGCTGTTGGCCGGCCCTGGCACTGTCGCCCGAAAGGCTCATAGGAGCCCGACGGGTTTTTTTGTGCCTGATGTGACCCGGATCGACCGTCGATCCGCGTGGGAACAACGCGGTTCCGCCCCATCCCCCTTCCCGACACCGCAAGGCCCCGGCCGCCGGCAAGGCGCGCCCGCGCGCCTTTTCGAGGAGACTTCCCATGTTGCACGGCGACATTTCCAGCAGCAAAGACACCGTCGGCGTAGCGGTGGTGAACTACAAGATGCCGCGCCTGCACACCAAGGCCGAAGTTCTAGAGAACGCCCGCAAGATCGCCGACATGGTGGTGGGCATGAAGATCGGCCTGCCGGGCATGGACCTGGTGATCTTCCCCGAGTACTCGACCCACGGAATCATGTATGATTCCAAGGAGATGTACGAGACCGCCTCGACCATTCCCGGCGATGAGACCGAGATTTTCGCCGAGGCCTGCCGCAAGGCCAAGGTGTGGGGCGTGTTCTCGCTGACCGGCGAACGCCATGAGGAACACCCCAACAAGGCGCCCTACAACACGCTCATCCTGATGAATGACAAGGGTGAGATCGTGCAGAAATACCGCAAGATCATGCCCTGGGTGCCGATCGAGGGCTGGTATCCCGGCAATTGCACCTATGTCTCGGAAGGGCCGAAGGGGATGAAGATCTCCCTCATCATCTGCGACGACGGCAATTACCCGGAAATCTGGCGCGACTGCGCGATGAAGGGCGCGGAGCTGATCGTGCGCTGCCAGGGCTACATGTACCCTGCCAAGGAGCAGCAGGTGCTGATGTCGAAGGCCATGGCCTTCGCCAACAATGTCTATGTCGCGGTGGCCAATGCCTCCGGCTTTGACGGCGTCTATTCCTATTTCGGCCATTCGGCGATTGTCGGCTTCGACGGGCGCACGCTCGGCGAATGCGGCGAGGAGGATTATGGCATCCAGTACGCCGCGCTTTCCGTGTCGCTGATCCGCGACGCGCGCAAGAACATGCAGTCGCAGAACCACCTCTTCAAGCTGGTGCATCGCGGCTATACCGGCCTGATCAATTCCGGCGACGGCGACAAGGGCGTAGCCGCCTGCCCGTATGATTTCTACGCCAAATGGATCGCCGACCCCGAGGGCACGCGGGAAATGGTGGAATCCTTCACCCGCTCCACCGTCGGTACCGAGGAATGCCCGATCGAGGGAATCCCCAACCCCGACACCACGCATCGGTGAGGCAATGCGACGTCATGGCTGGGCGTGTCCCGGCCATGACGGTCCTGGGCCACGAGAACCATCCTTCGAGGCTCGCTTCGCTCGCACCTCAGGATGACGGCGGTCTGCTGCAAGAGGCCTCGTCAGGATGACGGTCTTCTTCTGCAAGAGCAGTCGTCATGCTGAGGTGCCGGCGCCCCCCGCGCCGGCCTCGAAGCACGCAGGCGCGGGCCACCGCCTCACCCTTCACCGCCGCGCCAGGCGGAAATACAGTTCCGACAACCGCTGCGGCAAATCCTCGATCCGGCGCACCGGCATGGCATTGGCCTTGCCGAAGATCGCCGGCCCGCAGCCCACCCCGGCGGGATCGAGGGTGATGCCTGACGTGTCGATGCCCTGCGCGCGCAATTGCAGCACCACACGGCGGGCATCCTGCACAAGGTCCTGCGCCGGCGTATCAATGTCGGAGGGCTCGCCATCGGTGAGCACGAGGATGAGCTTGCGGAAGGCGCGCACGCGCGCGATCTCCGCCCCGGCATGGCGCAGCCCCGCGCCGAGCCGGGTCGACAGGCCGGAAGAGAGCCCGGCGAGCCGCGCCAGTGCCGCCGTGTCATAGGGCACGGCGAAACCCTTCACCTCGCACAGCCTGACATCGTCGCGGCCATTGGAGGCGAAGGCGAGCAGGGCGAAAGCGTCGCCCAGCGCCGCCAAGGCCTCGCCCAGCATCGCCACGGCGAGCTTTTCCACATCCAGCACGCTCGCCCCGCCGGCCAGCCGCTGCCGCGTCGACTGTGACATGTCGACCAGCACCAGCACGGCAAGGTCGCGCTGCGTCAGCGCGGTGGAGCGGAACACCCGCAGATCCGGCATCTCGCCGGTGCGCCGGGCGATCGCGGCCTCGATGACGGCATCGAGGTCGAGATCGTGCCCTTCCCATTGCCGCTTCAGCCGGGCGGCGCGGCCGACTTTCGCGGCTTTCACCAGCCGGGCGATGCGCTGGCGGGCGGGTGCGGCCGCCTCCAGCGCGCGAAGAAGCGGGCGCGGGTCGGCCGGGGCGGGGAGCATCGCCCGCACGCTTGTCCAGTCCGCCCGCTCGATGCCGGCCTGCGCGTCCCATTCGGGATAGGTGGCGATGACGGCGCCGGTCGCGCCGGACGGCTGCGGGCGGGCGCGGCCGGCGGGTGCCGGCGCGGGCGTCGCGTCCGGCGGGCCGTCCGCGCCTTCGCGCCGCTCCATCCGGGCGGCCTCGACCAGCAGCTGCACCTCGTCGGAAACCTCCGGGTCGATGTCGGAAAAGTCCCACAGGCCGAGCCCGTCATCGCGATAGGCCGGCTCCACCACATGGCCGCGCGCGTCGAAGCGCAGGCGCCGCTGGCCGATATCGTTGGCCAGCCGCGTGCCGATATCGAGGCTGATGGCGGGATCGTCGAGCCGGGTGCCGGCGGCGGCGAACAGCGCCTGCGCCTTGCCGACCAGCGCGTCGGGGTCGCTATATCCAGGGTCGAACAGCCCCCGCGCCAGCCGGGCGAGAAGCGCGGCGAGCGTCGGCCCATCCTCGGCGCTCGCCACATGATACGGCGCCCACAGCCGGCGCAGGCCGGGATAGCGCGCGATCGCCAGCGCCTCGATGCGCGCATCCTCAATCAGGCCGGCCAGCGCGATCTGCACCGGCCGGAATCGGCGCACCGGAAAGCGCGGATTGCCGAAGTGAAGATGCGCCCCGGCATGCAGCGCGGCGGCGCGGTAGAGATGGCGCGCGGCCTCGCCCTGCACGCTGGGGAAGATGTCGGGCAGGCGAAGCACGGGGCCGGCGATGTTGACGCGGCGGGGCGTTCCCTCGCCAGCCGGCGGCACCGGCTGGAGTTGCGGCGCCGTGCCCCACAGCGCGGCGAGCACGCGGCGCAGTTCGCTCTCCAACTCGGCAAAGCCCGGCCCGGCGCCGATGCGCGCCAGCAAACCGAGCGCCAGCGGGTCCTCCAGCGCGAAGAAGGCCCGCCGGCGTGCCCGGTCGCGGCCCGCCGCCTTCAGCCCGGCGGCGACAAAACCCTCGAACTCAGCGACATGGCCCGGCAGCACCAGGCGGCGCGCCTGCGCGGCCACATCTTCCACACAGTCCGGCGCGGCCCGCGCCAGCGTGAGCAGCGCCCGCCACCACAGGGCGCGCTCGCCCTCCCCGGCAAGGCGCGGGGCGATGGCGACAAAGCCGTCAAGCGCGGCGACCGTGGCCCGTCCCCCGGCCTCGCGGCACAGCGCGGCGGCGGCATGGCCGATCTCGCCG
The DNA here is from genome assembly GCA_000378025.1 of Xanthobacteraceae bacterium 501b. Classification (GTDB taxonomy): domain Bacteria; phylum Pseudomonadota; class Alphaproteobacteria; order Rhizobiales; family Xanthobacteraceae; genus Ancylobacter. Next base: position 4,817,351 of record KB899087.1, on the reverse strand, counting down.
AGCACCGCCGGGGAGAGCTGGCCGGAGAGTTCCACGCCGGCGCGCCAGAAGGCGAGCAGCGCCCCCGCGCCGGCATTCACCTCGACCAGCGCCAGCGCGCCCTGCGCCCATGGTTCGAGCGCCGCCGTGCCATGGCGCCGGGCCAGTTGCTGCCACGTCTCCTCGAAGCGCGCGGCGAGGGTTTCGCGCGCACGCATCAGCCCGGCGAGGCGGGCAAGGGCGGGAGCGTCGCGAACCGGCGCCGCGCGGTGAATGAGCGCCGTCACGGCAGGCAGGCGGCGATCGCCGCGCCGAGCGCCCGGCGCATCTCGGCATCGTCGGTGATCGGCAGCACGATGGCCGCCTGCACCGCCGCCTCCAGCGACACGCCGCCGGCCGCCAGCCGCCCGGCATGGATGAGCATGCGGGTGGAGGCGCCCTCGTCCAGCCCCTGCCCCCGCAGGTTTCGCGAACAGACGGCGATGGCCACGAGGATGCGGGCGAGCGCGGCGTCGGTGCCGGCCTCGCGCATCACGATCTCCGCCTCCAGTTCCGGGGCGGGATAGTCGAAGGCGATGGCGATGAAACGCTGCTTGGTGGATTCCTTCAGGTCCTTCACCGCGCTCTGGTAGCCGGGGTTGTAGGAGATGACGAGCTGGAAATCGGCATGGGCGGCGACCTGCTCGTTGCGCTTTTCCAGCGGCAGGATGCGCCGCGCATCGGTGAGCGGGTGGATGACGACGGTGGTGTCCTGCCGGGCCTCGACGATCTCGTCGAGATAGCAGAGCGCGCCGTGACGCACCGCCTGGGTCAGCGGTCCGTCCTGCCACACCGTGCCTTCCGGGGTGAGCAGGAAGCGGCCGGCGAGGTCGGCGGCGGTCATGTCCTCATGCGCCGCCACGGTGATCAGCGGGCGCCCCAGCCGCCACGCCATGTGCTCGACAAAGCGGGTCTTGCCGCAGCCGGTGGGGCCTTTCAGCATCACCGGCAAACGGTGGCGCCACGCCGCCTCGAACACGGCGATCTCGTCGCCCACCGGCCGATAATAGGGCTCGGCCGCGAGGCGATAGGCGGCAAGGTCGGGGGTAAGGTCGGGGGCGCGGGCGGTGAAGGCGCTGGGCGAAAGGGCGCTCGGGGAGGTGGCGCTTGGCATGGGGTCTCCGCTGGAAAAGCGCGGCCGTCCCATGCAGGAAAGGACGGCCCCGCGAGGGGCAGTCGGCAATCCCTGCCGGTGCGCGGGCAACGTCCTTGTCGCCCGGCGCGACCATTAGAAATCCATTCGCCGCAGCGCACAAGGGGCGTTCGCCGGCCCCCTGCCCCACCCCTACCCCGCGCCCTGCAGCGCCTTGCGGAAGCGCAGCGCCGCCAGCGTGAAGAAGGCGGCGCCGATGGCGGCGAGCGCCAAGAGGTTCGGCCAGATCACCGACAGCCCGGCGCCGCGATACAGCACCGCCTGCGACAGCGCGACGAAATGGGTGGAAGGGGAAAGCTGCATCACATTCTGCAGCCAGACCGGCATGCTCTCCATCGGCGTGGTCGAGCCCGACAAGAGGTTCATGACGATGAGGATCGGCATGACGATGAGGCCGAACTGCGCCATCGAGGTCGACACCGTGGCCACCAGGATGCCGAGCGCCGTCACCGAGAACTGGTAGACCAGCATGGAGGCGACGAACAGCGTCACCGAGCCCTGCACCGGCACGCCGAGCAGCCGCTCGACCACGATCAGCAACGACAGCGTCGCCGCCACCACGATCACAAGCCCATTGGCCCAGATCTTCGCCAGCATGATCTCGTTCGGTGTCACCGGCATGACGAGCAGATGCTCGATCGTGCCGTGCTCGCGCTCGCGGATCAGCGCCGCGCCGGAGAGGATGACGGCGAGCATGGTGACATTGTTGATCACCTGCATCACGGCGGTGAACCAGGCAGAGGTGAGGTTGGCGTTGAATTTCGGGCGGATGACGACATTCACCGGCGTGGTGGCGCTCCCGCCCATCGCCGCCGCCACTTCCTGCACGAGAATGTTCTGGATATAGGCGGCGCCATTGCCGGCCTGCGACATGGCGGTGGCGTCGATGTCGAGCTGGAGGGCGGGCTGGCGGCCGGCGATCAGGTCGTGCTCGAATTTCGGCGGGATGCTGAGCACGAAGACATAGCGCCCCGCATCCATCGCCGCGTCGATCTCGCGCGCGCTGATCGGCACCGGCGGCTTGAAGAAGGGCTGCAGCAGCGCGTCGCCCAGCCGGCGCGACAGCGCGCTCTGGTCCTCGTCCACCACCGCCACGGCGGCGTTCTCGACCTCGAACTTGGCGCCGACCGAGACGGTATAGACCGCCACGGTGAAGGTGTAGAGGATCAGCCCCGCCAGCACCGGGTCGGCCTTCAGGCTGTAGAGTTCCTTGATGCCGAGCCGCCAGATGCGGGCGAGGCGGGCGAACACTCCGTCCAGCATGCTCACGCCCCCTGCTTGCGCAGCGCCAGCATGGCACCGGCGATGAAGATGAGCGCCAGCGCGAACACCATGGCGATATCCGGCCAGAGCGAGGACAGGCCCAGCCCCTTGGTGAAGGCGCCGACGCTCACTTGCTGATACCAGGCGGAAGGAAAGGCCAGCCCCATGATCCGCGCCCCACCGGAGAGCGAGGAGACCGGGGTGAGCAGGCCGGAAAAATTCACCGCAGGGATGATGGCGATGATCGCCGTGGCGAAGATCGCCGCCACCTGGCTCTTCACAAAGCTCGACACCAGCAGGCCGAAGGCGGTGGTTGAGAACACATAGACCAGCGAGCCGAAAGCCAGCGTGGCGAAGGAGCCTTTGACAGGCACCTCGAACACCAGCCGCGCCGCCACCACCATGGTGAGGAAGCTGACAAAGGCGATGGCGACATAGGGCAATTGCTTGCCGAGGAGGAATTCCAGCTTCGTGACCGGCGTCGACTGGAAATTGGTGATCGAGCCGGTCTCCTTCTCCTTCACCACGCCGAGCGCCGACATGATGGCGGGGATCAGCACCAGCATCAGCATGATGACGTTCGGCACCATGGCGTTCACGCTCTTGAACGCCTGATTGTAGCGGTAGCGCGGCTCCAGGGTGAAAGGCGCCGACGGGCTGGCCGTGCCGGTGGTCCGCTCCTGCGCATCGGCGAGGTAGCTCTGGGCGATGCCCTGCACATAGCCGCGGGTGGTCTCGGCCCGGAACGGCATCGAGCCGTCGAGCCAGACGCCGATTTCCGGCTGGCGCCCGCGCAGGAGGTCTCGGCCGAACCCGGGCGGGATCTCGATGGCGAGCTTGAGCTCGCCGCTCTTCAGCCTTGTGTCCAGCTCCTCGATGGAGGCGATCGGCGCGTGGGTCTCGAAATAGCGCGAGCCCTCGAAGCTCTCCAGCACCTGCCGGCTCTGGGCGCTGCGGTCCTGGTCGAACGCGGCATAGGGCAGGTTCTCGACATCGAAGGAAATGCCATAGCCGAAGGTGAAGAGGAGGAGGATCGGGCCGATGAGGGCGAAGGCGAGCCGGGCGGGATCGCGCACGATCTCCAGCGCCTCGCGCCTGGCATAGGCCCAGAGCCGGCCGGCATCGAAGCGCTTGACCGGCGCGAGGGCGGTGGGGCGCTGCTTCAGTTCGGCGCGCTCCTCCTCCCGGCCCATCCCCGCCTCTTCCAGCACGGCGATGAACACCTCTTCCAGCGTGTCCATGTCGCGCTCACGCTTCAGCGCCTCCGGCGTGCCGATGGCCAGCACCTTGCCGGCATGCATCAGCGAGATGCGGTCGCAGCGCTCGGCCTCGTTCATGAAATGGGTGGAGAGGAAGATCGTCACCCCATCCTGCCGCGAGAGTTCGATCAGCGTGCGCCAGAAGCCGTCGCGCGCCACCGGATCGACGCCGGAGGTCGGCTCGTCGAGGATGAGGATTTCCGGGCGATGGATCACCGCCACCGCCAGCTGCAGCCGCTGGCGGATGCCGAGCGGCAGCGCCTCGGGCCGCACATCGGCGACACCGGCGAGGTCGAAGCGGGCCTCCATCTCAGTGACGCGCGCCGCCACGTCCGGTATCTCGAACAGCTGCGCGTGCAGCACGAGGTTCTGCCGCACGGTGAGTTCGCCATAGAGCGAGAAGGCCTGCGACATGTAGCCGACCCGCTTGCGGGTCGCCATGTCGTCGCCGTCGAGCTTCGCCCCGAACAGCCTCGCCTCGCCCTCGCTGGCCGGCAAGAGCCCGGTGAGCATCTTCATCGTGGTCGACTTGCCCGAGCCGTTGGAGCCGAGAAAGCCGAAGATCTCGCCGCGCTCGATGCGGAAATTCACGTGATCGACGGCGACGAAAGCGCCGAAGCGGCGGGTGAGGCCGGTCGCCTCGATTGCCGGCTCACCATCATGGATCACGCGGGGCAGGTCCGGCAGCGGCTCCGCCTGCCCCCGCTCGGCTTGCGGCAGCAGGGCGACGAAGGCGCGCTCCAGCGTCGCCTCGCCCGCCTTGGCGCGGATCTCGGCCGGGGTGCCGGTGGCGAGGACTTTTCCGGCATTCATCGCCGCCAGCCAGTCGAAGCGCTCGGCCTCCTCCATATAGGCAGTGGCGACGATGACGCTCATCGACGGGCGACGCTCGCGCAGCCGCGCCATCAGCTCCCAGAACTGCCGGCGCGAGAGCGGGTCGATGCCGGTGGTCGGCTCGTCGAGAATGACGAGATCAGGGTCGTGGATCAGCGCGGCGCAGATGCCGAGCTTCTGCTTCATGCCGCCGGAGAGTTTTCCGGCCGGGCGGGCGGCGAAGGGGGAAAGGCCGGTGGCGGCCAGCAATTCGGCGATGCGCTCGGCCCGTTCCGCCGCGCCCTGCCCGAACAGCCGGCCGAAGAAATCGAGATTCTCCGCGATGGAGAGCGTGGGGTAGAGATTGCGCCCCAGCCCCTGCGGCATATAGGCGATGCGCCCGCCGGCCTGCCGGCGCCAGTCCCTCGCCGCCATGTCGCCGCCCAGCGCTTGCACCGTGCCGGACTGGAGGCGGGTGACGCCGGCGGCGAGCCCGAGCAGGGTCGACTTGCCCACCCCGTCCGGCCCGATCAGCCCCGCCATGCAGCCGGAAGGCACGGCGAGATCCACCCCATCCAGCGCCAGCGTCTTGCCATAGCGGTGGGTAACGCCGGAAAGCGCGAGGACGGATTGCATCGGCGCCGCGCTCATTGCGGCAGCTTCACCGTGAGCGTGTCGGGCCAGGGCGTCGCCGGGTCGGTGCGGACATAGGCGAGGCCGCGCACGCCGGCCTTCACCCGGTTCTCATATTGCCGCAGCAGTTCCGGGGCGATGCGCAGCTTGGCGCGGAACATCAGCTTCTCGCGCTCGTCCGCCGTCTCGACCGATTTCGGCGTGAACTGGGCGCCGGTGGCGACGAAACTGACCTTGGCCGGCACCACGTAATCCGGCGCCGGATCGAGGATGATCCGCGCCTCGTCGCCGATGGCGAGGCGGCCGGCGACGCGGGCCGGCACGAACACGGTCATGTAGACATCCGACAGGTCCAGCAGCGTGAGGATCGGCGCGCCAGCCGCCACCACCTCGCCGGCCTGCACCAGCTTGTATTCGACCCGCCCGCGCCGGGGCGCCCGCAGCGTGGAATCGTCGATCAGCGACTGCACCCGCGCCACTTCCGCCCGCGCCGCATCGGTGGAGGCCTCCGCCTCGTCGAGCCCGGCCTGCGCCGCCTTGAGCGCGGCCTGGGCGACATTGAGCTGGCTCTGGCGCAGATCGAGCGACTGGATGGTGCCGAAGCCGCTCTCCTTCAGCTTGGCGGCCCGCTCATGTTCCTGCTGCGCCAGCGTGCGCTCGCTCTCGCGCTGGGCGATGGCGGCCTGCGCCTCGGCCACCGCCTTCTCCGCCCGGCGCACCTGCGCCTGCGCGCCGGCGAGCTGGGCTTCCAGCTCGGACGTGTCCATGCGGGCGACCACCTGCCCGGTCTCCACCGTCTGGCCCTCCTCGGCCAGCACGGCGAGCACCCGGCCGGCGAGCTTGGCGGCGACCAGCACCTGCTCGGCCTCGATCCGCCCATTGGTGGAGACGATGCCGGCCGGCAGGCCGCTACCGGTGAGCTTGCCGATCAAGGCCTGCAGCCGGGCCGTGAGGCCGGCAGGCGGGTCGCCGGCGGCGGCCTGCTGCGCGCCCGCCGGGAGCGTCAGGCAGGCGGACAGGGCGAGCACGAGAAACAATGCGTGGGACCGTCGCTGACCTGCCATCGTGCCTCCGTAGGATTGCGCCCGATCAGGGCAACATGACGCGCGCCACCCCATCCGCCAAGCTGTTCGTGATCAGAAGCCCCTGAGTAGACGTCGTTTGCGCCCGCGCCTTGACCGCGATCAACGAAGGGACGGCCATGAGACTGTTGGATGCCGCCTCCGTCACCGGCGAGGTTCTGATGAAGGCCATGGTCCTGCGCGCCTATGGGGAGGCGTTGCGCCTTGAGGAGCGCCCCCTGCCCGTGCCGGGGCTCGGCGAGATCCGGGTGCGGGTGGAAGCCTGCGCCGTCTGCCGCACCGATCTGCACGTCGTCGACGGCGAATTGCCGCCCGGCCCGCTGCCGATCATCCCCGGCCATGAGATCGTCGGCCGCGTCGAGGCGCACGGGCCGGGCGTCGACGCCCCGCCGCTCGGCGCACGGGTGGGCGTGCCGTGGCTCGGCCACACCTGCGGCCACTGTCCCTATTGCGCGAGCCAGCGCGAGAATCTGTGCGACGCCCCCGCCTTCACCGGCTACAGCCGCGATGGCGGCTTCGCCAGCCATGCGATCGCCGACGCCGCCTTCTGCTTCCCGCTCAACGGCTTTGACGACCCGGTGGCCGCCGCGCCGCTGATGTGCGCCGGGCTGATCGGCTGGCGCACCTTGAAGATGGCGGGCGAGGCGCAGCGGATCGGCCTTTACGGCTTCGGCGCCGCCGCCCATCTCATCGCCCAGCTCTGCCGCTGGCAGGGGCGCGCGGTCTACGCCTTCACCCGCGCCGGCGATGAGGGCGCCCAGCAGTTGGCCCTTTCGCTCGGGGCGCGCTGGGCCGGCGGGTCCGGCGAGGCGCCGCCCGAGCCGCTCGACGCCGCGCTGATCTTCGCTCCCGTCGGCGCGCTGGTGCCGCTGGCTTTGCGCGCGGTGCGCAAGGGCGGGCGCGTGGTGTGCGGCGGCATCCATATGAGCGACATCCCGCAATTTCCCTATTCCCTCCTGTGGGAGGAGCGGCAGCTGATGTCGGTGGCCAACCTCACCCGCGAAGATGCGCGGGAATTCCTCGCCCTCGCCCCGCGCGCGGGCATCACCGCCACCACCACGACCTACCCGCTGGAAGACGCCAATGCGGCGCTGGCCGATTTGCGCGCCGGGCGCTTCCAGGGCGCGGCGGTGCTGGTGCCCTAACGCCCCCAGCGCCCTATCTCATTTCTCAGCAACCGTTCTGGAAAGGACTTCGCAATGGCGACCCAACCGGCGACAGACACGCTCAGCCCCGCTCTTGTCGATCGCATGAACGCCTGGTGGCGCGCGGCGAACTACCTCTCGGTCGGGCAGATCTATCTGCTCGCCAACCCGCTGCTGCGCGAGAAGCTGACCCTCGACCATGTGAAGCCGCGCCTGCTCGGCCATTGGGGCACGACGCCGGGGTTGAACTTCCTCTATGTCCACCTCAACCGCGTCATCCGCGACACCGGCGCCGACGTGCTGTTCATGGCCGGCCCCGGCCATGGCGCGCCCGGCGTGGTGGCCTCGACCTATCTTGAGGGCACCTATAGCGAGCTGTACCCCGACATCTCGCGCGACGAAGGCGGCCTCTGCCGGCTGTTTCGCCAGTTCTCCTTTCCCGGCGGCATTCCCAGCCATGCCGCGCCGGAAACCCCCGGCTCGATCCATGAGGGCGGCGAGCTCGGCTATTCGCTCAGCCACGCCTATGGCGCGGTGCTGGACAACCCGGAACTGATCGTCGCCTGCGTGGTCGGCGACGGCGAGGCCGAGACCGGCCCGCTCGCCACCTCCTGGCACGGCAACAAATTCCTCAACCCCGCCAGCGACGGCGCGGTGCTGCCGATCCTGCACCTCAACGGCTACAAGATCGCCAACCCCACCATTCTCGCCCGCATCCCGCATGAGGAACTGGCGGCGCTGATGCAGGGCTATGGCTACGACCCGATCTTCGTCGAGGGCGAAGACCCCGAGCCGATGCATCAGGCGATGGCGGCGGCGTTCGACGAGGCCTTCGGCAAGATCCGCGCGATCCAGGAGGCGGCGCGCACGCGGGGCGCCACCGACCGCCCGCGCTGGCCGATGATCGTGCTGCGCTCCCCCAAGGGCTGGACCGGCCCGAAGACCGTCGACGGCAAGAAGGCGGAAGGCTTCTGGCGCTCGCACCAGGTGCCGTTCTCCGACATGTCGAAGCCCGAGCACCTCGTGCTGCTCGAAAACTGGATGAAGAGCTACCGGCCGGAAGAACTTTTCGACGCGGACGGGCGGCTGAAGCCCGAGATCGCCTCGCTGGCGCCCGAGGGCGTGAAGCGCATGAGCGCCAACCCGCACGCCAATGGCGGGGCGCTGCGCCGGCCGCTGCGGCTGCCGGATTTCACCCACTATGCGGTGGAAGTCGCCCGGCCCGGCGATCGCGAGCTGGAATCGACCTATGTGATGGGCTGCTTCCTGCGCGACGTGATGAAGGAAAACGAGGCTTCGAAGAATTTCCGCGTCTTCGGCCCGGACGAGACCGCCTCAAACCGGCTGCAGGCGCTGTTCGAGGTAACGAACCGCGCCTGGGAGGCGGAAACGCTCTCCTATGACGACCATCTCGCCCGCAGCGGCCGGGTGATGGAGATGCTGTCCGAGCATATGTGCCAGGGCTGGCTGGAGGGCTATCTCCTCACCGGCCGCCACGGCCTGTTCTCCTGCTACGAGGCCTTCATCCACATCATCGATTCGATGTTCAACCAGCACGCCAAATGGCTGAAATCCTCCAAGGAAGTGGAATGGCGCCGGCCGATCGCCTCGCTCAACTACCTGCTCACCTCGCATGTCTGGCGGCAGGACCATAATGGCTTCAGCCACCAGGACCCCGGCTTCATCGACCATGTGGTGAACAAGAAGGCGGAGATCGTGCGCGTCTACCTGCCGCCGGACGCCAACACGCTGCTCTATGTCACCGACCACTGCCTGCGCTCCTGGAACCGGGTGAACGTGATCGTCGCCGGCAAGCAGCCCGCGCCGCAATGGCTCGACATGGACAGCGCGATCAAGCACTGCGCCACGGGCATCGGCATGTGGGAATGGGCCTCGACCGACGCCGGCACCGACCCCGACGTGGTGCTGGCCTGCGCCGGCGACGTGCCCACATTGGAGACACTGGCCGCCGCCGAATTGCTGCGCGGCTATTTCCCCGAGCTGAAGGTGCGGGTCGTCAATGTGGTCGACCTGATGACGCTGCAGCCGAAATCCGAGCACCCGCACGGGCTTTCCGACGCGGAATTCGACGCGCTGTTCACCACCGACAAGCCGGTGATCTTCGCCTATCACGGCTATCCTTGGCTGATCCACCGCCTCGCCTATCGCCGCACCAACCACGACAACATGCATGTGCGCGGCTATGTCGAGGAAGGCTCCACCACCACCCCCTTCGACATGGTGGTGCGCAACCGGCTCGACCGCTTCCACCTCGTCGCCGATGTGCTGGATCGGGTGCCGCAGCTGAAGACCAACACCCATGTGCGGCAGGCGATCCGCGACAAGCTGACCGAACACGCCCGCTATATCCGCGCGCACGGCCTCGACATGCCGGAAATCCGCGACTGGGTGTGGGCGGGCGGCAAGTAGCCCCGCAAGTAGCTCCCCCCGCTTTCGGTGGGGACGCGCCGTGCTGTCGGCTGATCGGCCGGCAGCGCGTGCGCGGCGCCGCTCACACCCGCGCGATGAGCGCCATGGCCGCGGCGGGGTTGCGCGGCTTGAAGCCGGAGATGACGAACAGGAACACCTCGCGCGGCATCGCTTCGGCGGGCGGGGTGAGCAGCGCCGGCTGGAGAGCGGCCGGCGCCCCGCCCTTTGCCCATGCCTTCGCCGCGTCGGCCCAGCCGTCGAGCGCCGCGTCGCCATAGCCATGCGCCTCCTCCTCCGTCGTTCCCATGATGCGGGCATAGACGAAGGGGGCGGTGACATCGGGGATCAGAGGAAAATCGCTGTCGCCGGCATGGATGATGGCGACGCCGTACTCCCGCGCCAGGGCGATGAAGTCCGGCGTCCTGAAGCTCTCATGCCGCACCTCCACCGCGTGTCGGATATCATGGCCGTCGACGCGCTTGGGCAGCAGCTTGAGGAAGCCCTCGAAATCGTCCGGGTCGAATTTCTTGGTGGCCATGAACTGCCAGTTCACCGGGCCGAGCTTTTCCTTCAGCTCGGTGACGCCGCTTTTGAAAAAGCGCTCGATTGATTCACCCGCCTCGCTGAGCACCCGGCGATTGGTGGTGAAGCGCGGGCCTTTGAGCGAGAAGACGAAGCCATCAGGCGTCTCGGCCCGCCATTTGGCGAAGCTCTCGGGCTTCTGCGAGCCGTAATAGGTGCCGTTGATCTCGATGGCGGTGAGCTTCGAGCCGGCATATTCCAGCTCGCGCTTCTGGGTCAGGCCTTCAGGGTAGAACACCCCGCGCCAGGGCTCGAAGGTCCAGCCACCGATGCCGATGCGGATGGGTGCGGGATGGGGCATGGGGGACCTCGCCGTTCATCGTGCTGAGTGCTTAGTGTCGATTGGCGAGGGGCAAATGGCACGAAATGGCACACTGGTGCACGTGCCATCTATGTCATCTTCTACCTTCTACGCCGCAAGCGGGCGAATTTTCGTCGGAATGCCGATGCTGCGATCGGTCGGGGATGGCACAAAATGGCACGCTCGCACAGGGTGACATTTTGCCATGGCACATCCTCCGGGCCGCATGCGCGCGAGAAATTTATCGGAATGTGGATGCCGCGGTCGGTCGCGGATGTCACAAAATGTCACGCTCGCACATGGTGACATTTGCCATGTCACATTCTCTGGCCTGCTGGCCGGTGAAGTGTGTCTTGGGACTTTGGACCGAGCCGGTCCACGGGAAAGGCAGGAAATGCGCGGCTTCCATGGACCCGTCCATGGCTTTCCACGCTTAACACCACGACGCTACGCCCCATCGTTGCGCGCGCCTCACAGCGATTGGCGGTGTGAGCTGCCCCTGCCCGAGCAAAGAGGTGGGGAGGTTTGGTCTACGTTCTCGTCGCATCCCGCCCCGCTGCCCACCAATTCCCTCGACAAGGATTGCAACCAGTTGCAACGACCGACATGCAGTGCAGCGTGGAACGTCGTCAGCGCCTCAGCGCAGGTCAGAACGCGGTTCATCAGACTAAGAGTTCGTCTGCGCATCGAGTGCAACCAGTTGCAACGGGCAGCCCGGTCGGGGCGGGATTGGTTGCGAAAGCACGAAATGGCACGCACCCACCTCTACCCCATTGACGAGGTCGTCGACCGAGCGGGTCGAGATGCGTAACTCCCGTGCCGGCGCGCATCTCCCAGTCGCGCTCGCGTTATCCGTTACGCTGTGCCTGCCGTTCCGGGCTCTTCTCGCCAAAGCCGGCGCCGGTTAAGGCCGCCGCCCTCCTCGCCATCAGGCGCTGCGCGGCAAAGCCGATCACCTCTCGCAGAAGATCGGCGTCGGGGCTCTTTTCTAACAACCCGCGCAATGCCACGACGCTACGCCCCATCGTTACGGGCGCCTCAAAGAGATTAGCGGTGTGAACTGACCGGTGCCCGAGCGAAGAGGGGGCAGGTTTGGTCACGTCGTGATCCTCGTCGCATCCCGCCCCGCTGCCCACGTTCTCTTCGACGAGGATTGCAACCAGTTGCAACGGCAGCCCGGTCGGGATGGGGATAAAGCGACTGGTCGCGAATGCAGGGAATGGCACGTTCAGGGCAACATCCGCCATGTCACTTTCTCTGGCCTGCTGGCCGGTGAAGTCTTTGGACTTCGGACCGGGCCTGCCCGCGCGAAAGGCAGGAAATGCGCGGCTTCCATGGACCTATCCATGGCTTTCCACGCTTCACACCATGACGCTACGCCCAATCTTTGCGCGCGCCTCACAGCGATGGGCGGTGTGAACTGCCCCTGCCCGAGCAAAGAGGTGGGGAGGTTTGGTCTGCGTCCTCGTCGCATCCCGCCTCGCTGCCCGCCAATTCCCTCGACAAGGATTGCAACCAGTTGCAACGAACGACATGCGTTGAAGCGTGGAACGTCGTCTGCGCCTCAGCGTGCAGGTCAGAGCGCGGTTCATCAGACTGAGAGTTCGTCTGCGCATCGAGTGCAACCAGTTGCAACGGGCAGCCCGGTCGGGGCGGGATGCCGGGATTGGCTGCGAATGCATGAAATGGCACGCACCTACCTCCGAGGATTGCAACCAGTTGCAACGAACGACATGCGGCGCAGCGGGGAAGTCGTCTGGGGTCGTGTCCCTGATGGTGGTGTAACTTCGCGGAGCCACCGCGTTGCCGGCTTGGCCGGGTTGTCAGGCGGCCACGGCTGGCAGGCTGACGATGGGATCATCGCTGATCGGCCCGATGCTTTCTAGCGTGATGTAGCGGGCACGCTGGACGGCCCATTCATCGTTCTGTTCGAGCAGGATCGCGCCGACGGGCAAGGTGATGACGGCCTCGTTGGGGAAGATGCCGACGACCTCGGGTGCGACGCTTGATCTCGCCGTTGAGGCGCTCCAGCGGGTTGGTGCTGTGAAGCTTGGCTCGGTGCTGCATCGGGAAGGTCATGTAGGCAAGCACGTCGGTCTCGGCTGTGTCCATCAGGGCGGCGAGCTTGGGGACCGTCGGCCTAAGCTGATCGGCGACCCTGCGCCATTGCTGGCTGGCGGCGGGAGCATCATCCTGGGCAAACGCCGTGGCCATGAAGGCCGAGACGACGCGCCGTCCCGAGCGGCCGGCATGGGCGAGTGCGTTCCTCATGAAGTGGACGCGGCAGCGCTGCCAGGTCGCGGTAAGGACTTTCGAGACCGCCGCCTTGATGCTCTCACGGCTGTCGGAGACGACAAGCTTCACCCCGCGCAGGCCACGCCGCGCCAGCTTGCGGGGAAACCTGTCCAGAAGGTCTCCGCCTCGGAGGGGCCGATATCCATGTCCAGCACCTCGCGCCTTCCGTCGCTGTTGACGCCGACGGCGACGATCACCGCCACCGAGACGATCCGGCCGGCCTGGCGCGCCTTCACATAGGTCGCGTCGATCCAGAGATAGGGCCAGTCGCCCTCTATACGATCGAGGAAGACCTGGACCCGTTCGTCAATCTCCTCGCAGAACGGCGACACCTGGCTCTTGGAGATGCCGCTCATGTCCATTGCCTTGACCAGGTCATCGACCGAGCGGGTCGAGATGCCCTGGATGTGGGTCTCCTCGCCAATTACTTGGCTGTTGATTTCCATTGAGAGTTGACCCGGCAGGGACGGATTTTTCCATCGAGAAGTGACCCATGTTTTCACCACGTCTCACGCGGCATGCCCGGGGGATAGCGGAGTGATCGACATGGAGTTATTGAGGGTCATCAGACGCTGGCATTACCGGGATCATCGTTCAATCCGAGAGATATCCCGCCGTACGGGGCTCTCGAGGAACACAGTGCGTAAGTATCTGCGGGCGGACAGCGTCGAGCCGCGGTTTCAGGTTCCCGAGCGCCCGAGCAAGCTCGACCCCTATGCGGACAAGCTGGCGGCGATGCTGCGGGTCGAGGGCGGCAAGTCGCGCAAGCACACGCGCACGGTCAAGCAGTTGCACGCCGATCTGGTGACGCTCGGCTATGAGGGGTCGTACAACCGGGTAGCCGCGTTCGCCCAGGACTGGAAGGCCGCTCGGCTGCGCGAGCAGCAGACCCGCGGCCGCGGCAGCTTCGTGCCGCTGGCTTTTGTGCCCGGAGAGGCCTTCCAGTTCGACTGGTCTGAGGAGTGGGCGATCATCGCCGGCGAGCGCACCAAGCTGCAAGTCGCCCACGTCAAGCTGTCCTACAGCCGCGCCTTCATGCTGCGCGCCTACCCACTCCAGACCCATGAGATGCTGTTCGATGCCCATAACCACGCCTTCCGGGTTCTGGGCGGCGTGCCGCGGCGGGGCATTTACGACAACATGCGAACAGCCGTCGACAAAGTCGGCCGGGGCAAGGTGCGCCAGGTCAACATCCGCTTCTCGGCCATGGTGAGCCACTTCCTGTTTGAGGCGGAGTTCTGCAATCCAGCCTCCGGCTGGGAGAAGGGGCAGATCGAGAAGAACGTGCAGGATGCCCGCCATCGGCTATGGCAACCCATGCCGAACTTCCCCTCGCTGGAGGCCTTGAACGAGTGGCTGGAGACCCGGTGCCGGGAGCTGTGGTCACAGACCCAGCACGGATCGCAGCCTGTCTCGATCACTGATGTGTGGAGCGAGGAGATCCGGCACCTGATGGCGGTCCCCCGGCTGTTCGACGGCTTCGTCGAGCACGCCAAACGCGTTTCCCCGAGCTGTCTCGTCCATCTCGAGCGCAATCGCTGCAGAGTGCCGGCGTCCTTCGCCAACCGCCCGGTCAGCCTGCGGGTCTATCCCGACCGGATCGTGGTCGTCGCTGAGGGGCAGGCGATCTGCGAGCATCAAAGGGTCTTTGCTCGCTCCCATGATCGCCAGAGCCGGACCGTCCATGACTGGCGCCATTATCTGGCCGTGGTCCAGCGCAAGCCCGGCGCCCTACGCAATGGCGCTCCCTTCGCGCATATGCCACCGTCCTTTCGGTCCCTGCAGCAGCACCTGCTCAAGCGACCAGGCGGTGACCGCGAGATGGTGAAAGTCCTGTCCCTGGTCCTCCAGCATGACGAGCAGGTCGTGCTCACAGCCGTCTAGCTGGCCTTGCAAGCGGGCGTACCGACCAAGACCACATCATCAACCGGCTGCACCGTCTGATCGACGGTACGCCGCTGACCACGCCAACGATCCCGGCCCCTGCCGCCCTCACGTTGACCACCGAGCCGCAGCCAACGTCGAACGCTATGACACCCTGCGCCGAGCCAGAGAGGCGCGCCATGCGTCATGAAGCCTCGAAACTTGACCGCCACCTGACCCGAAGACCATCATCAGCCCGGGTCACTTCTCGACGGAAATTAACAGATAGGACTTGAACGGCCCTATCGGCTCCTTGCCGCCCTCCACCTCCGGCAGCCGGCTGATGCCGTGGCGCCGCAGACAGCGATGCAGAGATGAACGCGTCAGATGCGGGATCGTCGCCTGCAAGGCATAGAGGCAGTCGTCGAGCGGCGGCAACGTATGTCGGCGGAAGGCGATGATGATGGCCTCCTCCTCGATCGACAGAACCGTCGATGTCGGGGCCCTCGGACCAGTCGGCAGGTCAGTGACCGAGGTCCGCTTCCTCCACTTCGCGACCGTCTTCTGGTTGATGCCGCAGCAGCACTTTGCCAGCGCCCTCAGGCTCTCTTGACTATGCTGTATCGCTCGACGGACCAGCGCTGTCGTCGTGGCGGTCCCGTGGTGAACCTGGCCCATAGCGCATCGTTCCATCTCTACGAAAAGACTGCACCATCAAAGCCCGGGATCAAACACCTAGGCCATGATGGTCGAAGCGGAAACAGGCTGGCCGCGGCGTGGTCCCGCCGGGCCGAGACCCGGCTTCTGTCTTCACCTCTGTTGAGCAAAGGGAAATCATGGATTCTAGAGGCGCGGCACGTCCCGCAGATTCGGCTCCCGCCATGTCCGACGCGTTGATCGGTGAGCGCGGCCTGACGCTCCTCATCCCCTCCTAAAAGCGTCCCCGCCCGCTCGCGGCCTTGCTGTGCCGCCTGAGAGAGCGGGATATGGTAGGATATCGACATCATCGTCGCCGATGACGGGCCGGACCCCGAGGTGTACGAAGTCGTACGCGGGTTCTCAGCAAGGGCGTTCCCTATTTGGTAGGCTCGCCATGCCTGCAGGATTCTATGCGTGTGGAGCATATTGGAGGAACTGGAGGGCTGTTCCCGGACGACCTGACGGGCAATCTCGCGGCCACGCGGCGCGAGCACAACACAATTGCTTATGGCCTCGCCTGGCCGGCCGTGCTGGAACTGAAGCGGTTCGACGCGGATCTCTGGTGCGGGGCTGCGGTGCTCGACGCTATGAAGCGCGGGGGCTGCGGGCGATTGCCAGGGCCGACCTCGACCGGGGGAAGCGACTGCTGGGCTGAACTCGGCCTTCAGCCATGATGGTGCGGCTATCGAGCCGCGTCCGCCACGCGCGGCGCATATCCCTCGCTATTCTGCACTTGCCAGCGCAAATGGTCCACAAGGATTTCGTCGAGGCCGCGTGTCGCGCGCCAGCCGAGCTCCCTGGCAGCCAACGCCGGATCGGCCCAATATTGCGCGATATCCCCGGCGCGCCGCGGTGCCATAGCCCGGGGAAGCGGCTTGCCGGTCACGCGCTCGATGCCGTGAATGACGTCGAACACCGAATGGCCCCGCCCGGTGCCGAGATTCCAGACATGATGGCCTTTGTGACCCATCAAGTACGTCAAGGCAGAGAGATGGCCCTGCGCCAGATCCATCACATGTATGTAGTCCCTCACCCCAGTACCATCTGACGTAGGGTAATCGTCCCCGAAGACTAGGAGTTCGGCGCGGCGCCCCACCGCCACTTGCATGGCATACGGGATCAGATTGGACGGAACCCCGAGCGGGTCCTCGCCGATACGTCCGCTGGGATGCGCGCCGGCGGGATTGAAGTAGCGAAGCACGCCGACCGACCAGCGCGGGTCGGCGCGGCAGAGATCGGTGAGCACGCGCTCGACCATCAGTTTCGAGCGGCCATAGGGGCTGGCCGGCTCGCCCACCGGGCTCGCCTCGGTTAGAGGCATGTGCCCACCCTCGCCATATATCGAGGCGGTAGAACTAAACACCAGCCGGAACACCCCGGCCCGCGTCATGGCGCGCAAGAGGCTCATGCTGCCTCCGACATTGATGTCGTAATAGTCGAGCGGGCGGTTCACGCTCTCGCCTACGGCCTTTTTGCCGGCAAAATGCAGCACGGAGGTGATGGCGTGGTCGGCGAAGATGCTTCCCAGCACTTTGCCGTCCCGCACATCGCCTCGGTAAACGGCGATGTCGCCGCCGGCGAGTTCCCGCACGCGCTCAAGCGCCTCGGGGGAGCTGTTGGAGAAATCGTCGAGCACCACCACATCAAGTCCGGCCCCGAGACAGCCGAACAGGACATGCGAGCCGACGTAGCCGGCGCCACCGGTAAGAAGAACAGTCATTTTTGCGTGCCCCGATCTGTAAAGGCTGAACCGCCCCGTCTTGGCCGAAGGCCGTTTCGTTTGAGCCATGCCTCGATGGCAGGCTCATCCCGCATAGCGTAGCTCATCCAGCATAGCGTAAGTAGCGCACTTCGGCTTCGGCCGGTGGGGTGTTGCCTATGGCCTCCAGCAACCGGCTTTTGTTGAACCAGTCGATCAAAGTCAGTGTTGCGAACTCGACGGCTTCAAATGATCGCCTCGGCCCGCGCCGCTGGATCAGCTGGGCTTTTCAGAGTCCTTTGATCGTCTCGGCGAGAGCGTTGTCATAGCTATCACCCATGCTGCCGACGGAGAATTCGATGCCCGCCTCTCCGAGGCGCTCGGTATAGCGGGTGCTGATATATTGCGAACCGAGATCCGAATGATGCACCAACCAACCATGGTGCACAGATCGGCGCTCGTGCTGAGCCAGTTCCAAGGCATCGATCACGAAAGCAGGTTGAAAAAACTCGCGGCCACGGCGTTGTCGTGGCAGTTGCCACGACGGCTCATCGAGCGGCAGGTCGTGGTGTTTCAGGAACGAAGGGTCGTGTCCCGGATGGTGGTGTAGGTTCACGGAGCCACCTCGATGCCGGCTTGGCCGGGCTGGTCAGGCGGCCACGGCTGGCAGGCTGACGATGGGATCATCGCTGATCGGCGCGTGCTTTCTAGCGTGATGTAGCGGGCACGCTGGACGGCCCATTCATCGTTCTGTTCGAGCAGGATCGCGCCGACGGGCAAGGTGATGACGGCCTCGTTGGGGAAGATGCCCACGACCTCAGTGCGGCGCTTGATCTCGCCGTTGAGGCACTCCAGCGGGTTTGTTGAGTGCGGCTTGGCGCGATGCTGCGTCGGGAAGGTCATGTAGGCCAGCACGTCGGTCTCGGCTGTGTCCATCAGGGCGGCGAGCTTGGCGACCGTCGGCCTGTACTGATTGGCGACCCAGCGCCGTTGCTGGCTGGCGGCGGGAGCATCATCCTGGGCAAAAACGCCTTGGCGATGAAGGCCGAGATGGAGCGCCGTCCCAAGCGGCCGGCATGGGCGAGCGCGGTCCTCATGAAGTGGACGCGGCAGCGCTGCCAGGTCGCGGTGAGGACTTTCAAGACCGCCGCCTTGATGCCTCATGGCTGTCGGAGACGACGAATTTCACCCCGCGCAGGCCACGCCGCGGCAGCTTGCGCGGGAAACCGGTCCAGAAGGTCTCGGCCTCAGAGAGGCAGATATCCATGCCCAGCACCTCGCGCCTTTCGTCGCTGTTGACGCCGACGGCGACGATCAACGCCACCGAGACGATCCGGCCGGCCTGGCGCAACTTCACATAGGTCGCGTCGATCCCGGATAGGGCCAGTCGCCCTCGATGGGACGATCGAGGAAGGCTTGGACCGTTCGTCAATCTACTCGCAGAGCCGCGACACCTGGGCCATTCGGCGCGGCTCGAGGAAGCCCAGGAAGTAGCTGCCCTTCCTCAGCTTGGGGATGCGCAGCTCGACCGTGCCAGGGCGCGTCACGCCGCGGCGCTGAAGGGCATTTATCGTGCCGTGGACGCCGCTGCCGGCGAGGTCGCGCTCGGGGCCTTCGAGGAAAGCGAGTGGGGCTGCCGCTACCCAGCTATCGGCCAGAGCTGGCGACGGGCCTGGGGCGAGGTCGTTCCGTTCTATGCCTTCCCGGCCGGCGTCCGCCGCATTCTCTACACGACGAATGCGATCGAGGCGCTGAACGCTAAGCCGCGCCGCGCCGTGCGGGCAAGCGGCCACTTCCCGACCGACGAGGCCGCGATGAAGCTCCTCATTCCTCGTCTTGAACCGTTCGGAAAAGGAGTGGAAAATGCCACCTCGTGAATGGGTCATGGTGAAAGGCCAATTCGCCGCTCTCTTCGGGGAGCGTTTCACAAGGGCCATGGCGGCCTGAGCTTCAACCCGCCGCCCCGCACACGAAATCCCTGACACTCCCACAGGAGGCGATTGACCGGTCTGAAGCGGGTTTCGACGGCGACCACTATGAGGTCGCGAGCATCCTCGCCCTGCCCTCGCTAAGCCACCAACCCCTGACCGCCCCCCCCCGTGACGACCTCAACCAAGACCTCCGTCACGCCCGGTGACACGCTCGTGAAGTGGCCGTGCCCGAGCAGGAGAGGCGTAGTTTGGTCTAGGTACTGGGCGGCCACCCGCATCATGCCCCACTGTCCCACCAATCTGTCGACACGAATTGCAACCGGTTGCAACGAACAAGATTGATCGTGTCGCAGCAAGTGGTGGAGCTGGCGCGGGCGGCGACGATACGTCATGTTCGGCCTCCTCCATGATAGTGGCCAGCTTCGGGACCTTGGGTCGAATTTGATCGGCAACGGTGCGCCATTGCAGCCTGGCCGCCTCAGCGGCTTCCTGGGCGAAAGCGTGGAGATGAAGGCCGAGACCATCCGCCGCCGCTTTTGCCTGCATGGGCCAGGGCATTGCGTCAAAGTGCACCCGATGCGCTGCCAGATGGCTGAAGACCTTCGAGATCGCCGCCCTGATGCCTCCATGGGCATCGGAGACCACCAGTTTCACCCCGCGCAGGCCCCGGCGCATCAGCGGCGCGAAAACTCGGTCCACATCGGCCCCGCCTCGGAGATCCCGATCGCGAGCCACGGCACCTCGCGCCGCCCCTCGGCGTTGAACCCGATGGCGATGATCACGGCACCTCGAAGCCCAGCTCTTCCAGCAGCTGGCCGGCGATCTCGGCATGGGGGGCGCAGTCGCCCGGCGGGTTGTCGCTGGGTACGCGCACCAGTGCCTTGAGGAAATCGACCTCGCGCGCCAGCCTGTCAGTGTCGCCGGAACTGCTCACGTCTGTGCTCCGCTTGTGCCACCCTTGGAAGGGGGCTGTTGAAACCGTTCGATGAAACGGATGAGGGCCGCTGCCGCCATCCCCATGTCGCTGGGCGACGCATATTCCGCCGGGTTATGGCTGATGCCGCCCGTGCAGCGCACGAACAGCATGCCGACCGGGCAGAGCTTTGCCATCGCCTGCCCGTCATGGCCGGCGCCGGAAGGTAGCAGCGGCGCCCGCGCCCCGAGCGAGGCGACGGCATCGCCCAGCTGCCGCTGAATGTCGGGGTAGCAGGGAACAGTCGCCACCTCGTGAGACGCGGAGATGTCCACGCCGAGGCCGCGCTGTTCGGCGATGCGATGGGCGTCGGCCTCGAACTGGGTCAGCGCCGCGCGGCGCGAGGCGTCCGAGGCTGAGCGCAGATCGAGACGATCCCTCCGCCACGCCGGACCTAGAGGTAGGTGGCGTCGATTAGAGATAGGGCCAGTCGCCCTTGAGGTGGTCCCCATTTGGCGGACAGTTTGGCGGCTTCGCTAAGCTTGGTTCTGGTCAGTGTCACGCCGCCATGTTGATGCCGTCGCAGGCCGTATGGACCTCCTCCGGCGTTCTGCCGCCGAGAGCCGAGTGGGGCCTCGTGCGATTGTAGTAGGTGACCCACTTGCCAATCCCGGCCCGAGCCTCGGAACCGGTTTCGAAGGCATTGACGTAGATGCACTCGTATTTTAGCGATCGCCAGAGGCGCTCGATGAACACGTTGTCCATCCAGCGGCCGCGGCCATCCATGGAGATCCGCACGCCGGCGTCCAGCAGCACCTCGGTGAAGCGCGGGCTGGTGAACTGGCTGCCCTGGTCGGTGTTGAAGATGCCGGGCCGCCCGAACCGGGACAAGGCCTCCTCCAGCGCCTCGATGCAGAAGTCCGCCTCCATGGTGTTGGAGAGCCGCCAGGACAGAACCCTGCGGCTGTGCCAGTCCATGATGGCGACCAGGTACAGGAACCCGCGCCGCATCGGGATGTAGGTGATGTCGGCGCACCAGACCTGGTCAGGCCGGTCGATCGCCATATTCCGCAGGAGATAGGGGAAGACGCGGTGCTGGGGGTGCCGCACCGTGGTCTTCGGCCGCTGGTAGATGGCGGCCAGCCCCATGCGGGCCATGAGGCGCCGCACGCGCTTGCGCCCGGCTGCGTGTCCTTGCCGGCGCAGATGGCGCACCATCTGTCGCGAGCCGTACCAGGGCGTATCGAGGAACTGGCCGTCGATCGCCTGCATGATGGCAAGGGTCTCGAGGCTTTCGGTCCGCGAGCCGCCGTAGAACGCCGACCGGCTGATGCCGACCAGGGCACATTGCCGCGTGATCGGCAGGTGCGGGTGATCCGGTTCGATCATGTCGCGTCTCGCCCCCACGCTCAGCGCCCGGAGGCCCGACGCAAAAAATCCCGTTCCACCACCAGTTGGCCAATCTTCGCGTGGAGCTGGTCGATCTCACCCTCGCGGGCAGCCTCGGCGGCTTCTGACTTGCCGGAGAACACCGTGGCCATCCCCTCGATCGCCTGCTTCTTCCAGGCGTTGATCAGGGTCTGGTGAACGCCGTGCTTCGCCGCCAGTTGAGCCACCGTATGCTCGCCGCGGAGCGCCACCAGGGCCACCTTGGCCTTGAAATCCGCAGAATACCGCTTCCTCTTCCCCGTCATCGGGCTCGTCCTTCCGTCAGGTCGAACCAAGCTTAGCTCCCTGTCCGGGTTTCGGGGACCACCTCAGTGGAAGATGGCTCAGCGTGAATGGGGCATGGCAAAGGCCCAGTTCGCCGTTCTCTTCGGAGAGCGTTTCACAAGGGCCATGGCGGCCTGATCTTCAACCCGCCGCCCCGCACACGAAATTCCTGACACTCCCTGTCGAGCTCGCGAGCGACCCTCACCCCGGACGGCGAGGTGTCCGCCACCAGCGCCAGGCACTCGGGGGTGCAGTCGTCGACGATGGCCAGCATCCGGAAGCGGCGGCCATCGGTCATCTGGTCGGCGACGAAGTCGAGCGACCAGCGCTCGTTCGGTCGCAGCGGGCATCATCGGCGCCCGCGTCCCGATCGCTCGCTTGCGGCCGCCACGCCGGCGGACCATCAGCCTTTCCTCATGGGTTGTGCCGGAACAGCCGCTTGTGGTTGACCCGGAAGCCCTCCCGCCTGAGCAGGACGTGGAGACGCCTGTAGCCGGACCGCCGCCGTTCCTGGGGGACGGCCTTCATCCGCTCACGCAGCGAGGCGTCATCGCCAACATCAAACCCGACACAAAGGCCGACAATGCATTAGGGTCAAGCTGGACCACTCAATCGGGGCAGGCCACAACCCCCTCGGACTTTGTCGCCGCGCCTTTTCTCAGATACTGTAAAATCTGCGGCCTCCACCTGCTCCGCCTCTTCCAGGACGAGGAGAATCTAATCCTCAGGTAGCGTCTCGGCGCGTCGGCCGATAGAGGGGCCTGCAGCCTCGAAGACACAGACCACAGCCACTTCGCGGGCGTCGCGCCGGCTTGCCGGAGCGGCGGAAACGGTGCGATCCTAGAGGCGCGGCCTTCGGATCGCTTCCCGCGCTATTGCCCTCACGCCTCCATTTGCCCCATGACCTCTCTGACCAGCTACCGCCTGCGAACTGACGCCCCTGCGCTGGTGCCGGCACGCGCCGAACGCGCGTGGATGGACGCGACATCCCAGCGCTTCGCCTATCGCTGCCTGCCGCTGTCCATCGCCAACAGCATGGGCTGGGAATTGCTCTGCCCGATCACCTTCGAGGCAGAATGGGACGGGCGGGACGGGCTCGACGCCATCGCCATCTCGGCGGATTCGATGGACATCGAGTTCCATGCGGCGTCGCATTTCGGCTTCGGCGTTCTGACCATGTTCACCCATTATTTGTTCCGGACCGAGCCCGGCATCGGCATGAGCGTGCGCGGCTGTCCCAACCTGCCCAAGGATGGAATCCACGCGCTGGAGGGCCTGGTTGAAACGGACTGGCTCGACTTTCCCTTCACCATGAACTGGAAGTTCACCCGCCCCGGAACGGTGCGCTTCGAGAAAGATGAACCGTTCTGCTTTCTGGCACCCGTGCCCTATCGCGCGCTGGAGGCCGTCCGTCCAAAGATCGTCCCGATCGAGATGGCAGCCGACCGACAAGAGGCCGTGCGCCAGTATGGAGAGCTGCGGGGAGCATTCAACGCTTTGCTCAACAGCGGAGACCCGGAGGCGATGCGGCAGGGATGGCAGAAATGGTATTTCCGGGGCGTGCATCCCGACGGGAAGCCCGGCAACCCTCTCCATGTGTCGAAGCTTCGTCTTGCCGAACCTCTCATGGTGGAAATGCCGGCGTCGGAGACCGCCCCACCCCGTAGCAACGCGAACGACATTCCGACCGATGACAGCCCGGCGGAGCCGTGCTAGCGTTTCTGCGGTACCATCGGTTTGAAGCCGTTTTGGTCCTGCATTTCAAGGAGATAAGCTGTGAAGTACACGTTCCGCCCTGTCGCCTCCCCCGCCCCCATGGGTCCGCCCCCGATCCAGCCCAAGTGAATTAAACCGCGTCCCAGCGGTAGAACGCCGGCCTTGCGGCCGGCGTTTTCTTTTTGGAAAGACGACACGAGACGTGCGTTTCAGGGGCCCGGAGGGCCGACGAAACCCGGGCGGAACCAAACCCAGGGGCGGCGCGCCCGCCAGTTCGGTAGCCAGACGCTTCCTCCCACCGGGGTGTCGATGGCTTCGTGGCACTCGGCCATGCGCCGGCGCGCGAACAACGTCGTCTCCGTGCGGATGGCCGGCGACCGTGGCTTGAACGGGCCGATATACGGGTTGGTGTTGACCTCGAACAGCACCGTGCGGCCGTTATACTGGGCGTGATCGGCGCGGCCATACTCCAGATTGCCCAGGGCGAAGGCGCGGGAGAGGTCGTCCGCGTAGCGGTTGGCAAGCACGGCGTCGTGCTCGTCCTGCGCGATCTCCGGCGTCACCTTGGCGTGGTCGCCGATCTTCACCAGCCAGGTATCGTCGACCGCGATGTGTTCGAGCACCGTCTGGCCGCCGATGCACCAGGTGCCCCACTTCGCCCACAGGGTTTCATTGTAGCGCTCGGCCGCGAGTTCGATGACGAGAAGCCCGCGCAGCGGCATCCCCGCCTTCTTCAGCGCCGCCAGGCCGGCGGTCAGCGATTCCTGGTCCTCGTAGAGCGTGTCGAACGGCATGCCATGGCCGAGCTCATTGCGCACGAAGACGGGGAAGCGACGGGGATGCGGATCGGTGTCCGCATGGTAGACGCCGAACGGGTTGAACCCTTCGCGCCGGAGCGTGGTCAGCAGTTCGACCCGCGACATCGCCATCGCCGGGTCGTTCAGGCAGCGCAGGCCGGCCGCCGTCATCATCCGGTAGAGCTCTGCGGCGAGTTGCAGCATCCAGGGCCGCAGCGATTCGAAATCGCAGAACACATAGGTGGCGCGGGGAATGCGGACCGAGCGCAACAGGCGCTCGTAATGGGTGTGGCGTATGTCGGGCGTCGGCACGCCGAAGGTTTTGTCGAGGCGGCTCTGCACCGCCAGCTGATGGCCACGAAAGCTGATGAACACGATCATCGGTCGACCTTACAAGCGGCGGGGGCGCGCGGGTAGCGGGAGGGAGCGGGGCGAAGCGGGAGCCCCCGCCACGCGGTCCGTCTTTCTGGCGGCCTGCCAGCCGTTTTGCAACCTCCCCCGGCGCCGGGCGCAAGAGCTCGTCTAGTTCACCGGAAGCGCCTGCGAATGCTTTACCTGGCTCAGCGCGAAGCTCGATTCGATGGAGGCGACGCCTTCCAGCCGGGTGAGGGTGCGCTTGAGGAAGGCCTCATAGGCCGGCAGGTCCTTGACCACGATGCGCAGGAGATAGTCCCGCTGGCCGGTCATCAGATAGCACTCGACGATCTCCGGCCAACGGGCGATGGCGCGGGCGAAGCGGTCGAGTTCGTCCTCGCGCTGGCGCTCCAGCTTGATCGAGGCGAAGACGCTGACCGGCAGGCCGACCTTGTCCTGGTCGATCACCGCGACATAGCGCTTGATGACGCCGGCTGCCTCCAGATTGCGCACCCGCCGGGCGCAGGGCGAGGGCGAGAGGCCGACCTCGCCGGCGAGCACCTCCATCGTCGTGTGCGCGTCCTGCTGGAGGATGGCGAGGATTTTTCGGTCGATGGTATCGAGCCGGGCGTCTGGCATATTTTTCTGCCTGAGAGGGCTGCATTGGTGAGTTCAGCCATACTAGATGCACCTGGCGACCGAAAATAGCTCCAAACGCCCTTTCCCTGTGGCTAGGCTATTCGGATAGGTGAGCCGGGAACGCCGACCATGGTCAAGATCGCCGAACGCAGTGCCGACGACATCGCGATGCTGAGGGAGCTGGAGCGCAAGATCCTCTGGCTGGCGACGTGGACCATCCACAACGCCAACCATGTCCGCCCCAATGCCGACGGGCTGAAGGTGGGCGGCCATCAGGCCTCCTCGGCTTCCATGGCAACGATCATGACCGCGCTCTATCTCAAGGCGCTGCGGCCGCAGGACCGGGTGGCGGTGAAGCCGCATGCGAGCCCGATCTTCCACGCCATCCAGTATCTGTTCGGCAAGCAAACGCGGGAAAAGCTCGAGAATTTTCGCGCCTATAAGGGCGCGCAGTCCTATCCCTCGCGGACCAAGGACATTGACGACGTGGATTTCTCCACCGGCTCGGTTGGCCTCGGCGTGGCGCAGACGCTGTTCGCCTCGCTCGTGCAGGACTATCTCGGCGCCAAAGGTCTCGGCCACGGGCCGGAAGGCAAGATGATCGCGCTCGTCGGCGACGCCGAGATGGACGAGGGCAACATCTTCGAGGCGCTGCTGGAGGGCTGGAAGCACGGCCTGCGCAACACCTGGTGGATCGTCGACTACAACAGGCAGAGCCTCGACGCCGTGGTGCGCGAGGGGCTGTGGGAGCGGTTCGAATCCATTTTCGGCAGCTTCGGCTGGGATGTGGTGATCCTGAAATACGGCCGGCTGCAGCAGGCGGCGTTCGAGGAACCCGGCGGGCAGGCGCTCAAGCGCTGGATCGACACCTGCCCGAACCAACTTTATTCCGCCCTCACCTTCCAGGGCGGCACCGCCTGGCGCAAGCGGCTGATGGACGATATCGGCGACCAGGGTGACATCACTGCGCTGATCGAGCGGCGGAGCGATGACGAACTGGCCGCCCTGATGGGCAATCTCGGCGGGCACGACCTGCCCTCGCTGGTGGAGGCGTTCGAGCAGGCGCGCACGCATGACCGGCCGGTCTGCTTCATCGCCTACACTATCAAGGGCTTCGGCCTGCCGCTGGCCGGGCACAAGGACAACCACGCTGGGCTGATGACGCCTACCCAGGTGGAAGCGCTGCGCGCCCGCCACAATGTGCGCGAAGGGCATGAATGGGATTTGTTCGAGGGGCTCAGCGCCCCGCCCGCCGCGCTGCAGGCGTTTCTCGACGCGGTGCCGTTCCGCACCGGTGGCACGCGCCGGCACCAGCCGCCAAAGATCGAGGTGCCGGCCACGCTCGACGTGCCGTTGCAGCCTGCCATGTCGACCCAGCAAGGCTTCGGCCTGCTGCTAAACGAGATCGGCAAGCGCGACGATCTGTTCGCCCGCCGCGTCGTCACCACCTCGCCTGATGTGACCGTCTCGACAAATCTCGGCGCTTGGGTCAACCGGCGCCAGCTCTTCGCCCGCGAGGAACTGGCCGACACCTTCAAGAAGGAGCGGATTCCCTCGACCTTCAACTGGGAGTTCTCGCCCAAGGGCCAGCATATGGAGCTCGGCATCGCCGAGATGAACCTGTTCACCATGCTCTCCGCGCTCGGCCTGTCGCATTCGCTGTTCGGCGAGCGGCTGCTGCCGATCGGGACGCTCTACGATCCCTTCATCGAGCGCGGGCTCGATGCGCTGAACTATGCCTGCTACCAGGACGCCCGCTTCATTATCGCCGCCACGCCGTCCGGGGTGACGCTGGCGCCGGAGGGCGGCGCGCACCAGTCCATCGCCACGCCGCTGATCGGCATGGCGCAGGACGGGCTGGCGAGCTTCGAGCCGGCCTTTGTCGACGAGCTCGCGGTGATCCTGCGCTTCGCCTTCCAGCACGTGCAGGCGGAGGATGGCGGCTCGGCTTACTTACGCCTTTCCACCCGCACCATCGAGCAGCCGCGCCGGACCATGGACGCCGGGCTGGCCGCCGACATCGTCAAGGGCGGCTACTGGCTGCGCCGGCCGGGGCCGAACGCGCAGGTGGTGCTCGCCTATAGCGGGGCGCTGGCGCCGGAGGCGATCGAGGCGGTGGGGCTGATCGCCGAGGACCGGCGCGATGTCGGCCTGCTCGCCGTCACCTCGGCAGACCGGCTGCATGGCGGCTGGACGCAGGCACAGCGCGCGCGAGAGGGCGGCGACGTCGAGGCTCGCGCCCATGTCGAGACCCTGCTGGACGCCGTGCCGCCCGGCTGCGCGATCATTTCCGCCGTGGACGCTCACCCCGCGACGCTGGGCTGTCTCGGCTCCGTGCATGGCCACCGCGCCCGGGCGCTGGGCGTCGAGCATTTCGGCCAGACCGGTACGATTGCCGACCTCTACCGCCATTTCGGCATCGACGCGCAGGGCATGGTGCGTGCGGCGCAGGCGATGACGCCCGGCCGGCCGATCCGCCATCTGCGGGCGGTGGGCTGACCGCAGGGGGAGGCCGACCGCGAGCCTGCTTCCCAACCCGTCCGCCACAGCGTAACAAGGCAGCCAAGGCAATGCGGCGCCAGATCGGCGCGGCAGCGGAGGACGGGCGTGGCGCAGCGGCGCATTTTCATCACCGGCACGGCCGGCTTCATCGGCTTTCACCTGGCGCGGCTGCTGCTGGCCGAAGGTTTCCGGGTGCATGGCTACGACGCGATGACGGACTATTACGATGTCCGCATCAAGCAACGCCGCCACGCCATGCTGGCGCAGAACGAGGCCTTCGCCGCCACCGAGGCGATGCTGGAAGACATGGAGACGCTCTCGCGGACGGTCGAGGACTTCCAGCCTGACGTTATCGTCCACCTCGCCGCGCAGGCCGGCGTGCGCTACAGCCTGGAACATCCGCGCGCCTATATCGACGCCAATATCGTCGGCACCTTCAACGTGATGGAATGCGCGCGGGCGCTCCCGGTGCAGCATCTGCTCATGGCCTCGACCTCCTCGGTCTACGGCGCCAATGAGGACATGCCCTTCCGCGAGACGGAAAAGGTCGATACCCCGCTCACTATCTACGCCGCCACCAAGAAGGCGACGGAGGCGATGGGGCATTCCTATGCCCATATCTACGGCCTGCCGACGACCATGTTCCGCTTCTTCACCGTCTACGGCCCGTGGGGCCGGCCGGACATGGCGCTGTTCAAGTTCACCCGCGGCATTCTCGAAGGCACGCCGATCGACATCTACAATCATGGCGAGATGTGGCGGGACTTCACTTATGTCGACGATCTCGTGCGCGGCATCCGCCTGCTGATCGACGCCGTGCCGCCGCTTCCCGGCGCGCGCGGCGAGGCGATCCCCGGCGACAGCCTCAGCCCGGCCGCGCCCTTCCGCGTCGTCAATATCGGCAATTCGGACCAGGTGCGCCTGCTCGATTTCGTCGAGGCGATCGAGACCGAGCTGGGCCGCAAGGCGATCCGCAACTATTTGCCGATGCAGACCGGAGATGTGCCCGCCACCTGGGCGGATGCCAGCCTTATCGAGAAGCTCACCGGCTTCCGCCCGAACACGCCGATCCGCGAGGGCGTGGCCCGTTTCGTCGCCTGGTATCGCGACTATTACCGCGTGTGACCGCCGCCCGGAGTGAAGAATGCGCTGCCCCTCGACCGAATCCGCCCGCCTCGCCGTCATCGGGCTTGGCTATGTGGGCCTGCCGCTGGCGGCGGAGTTCGGCAAGCGACGGCCGGTCGTCGGCTTCGACATCAGCCGCGAGCGGGTCGAGGCCCTGCGTGCGGGTCGCGATGCGACACTCGAAGTCACCCCCGAAGAACTCGCCGAGGCGGACCAGCTATCGTTTTCCGACGACATGGAGGACCTGCGCACCTGCACCGTCTTCATCGTGACGGTGCCGACACCGATCGACCGTTACAAGCAGCCCGACCTCGGCCCGCTGCTCCGCGCGTCGCAGACGGTGGGCGCGGTGCTCAAGCCGGGCGACATCGTCATCTATGAATCGACCGTCTATCCCGGGGCCACGGAAGAGGACTGCGTGCCGGTCCTGGAGCGCGTCTCCGGCCTTGTCTTCAATCGCGATTTCTTCGTCGGCTACAGCCCGGAACGCATCAATCCCGGCGACCGCACGCACCGGCTCACCACGATCCGCAAGGTCACGTCAGGCTCGACGCCGGAGGCCGCCGAGGCGATCGACCAGCTCTATGCGAGTATCGTCACCGCCGGGACATTCCGGGCCGATAGCATCCGCGTCGCCGAGGCGGCCAAGGTGATCGAGAACACCCAGCGCGACCTCAACATCGCGCTTATCAACGAACTCGCCATCATCTTCAACCGCATGGGCCTCGACACCGAGGCGGTGCTGCGGGCCGCCGAGAGCAAGTGGAACTTCCTCCCCTTCCGGCCCGGGCTGGTGGGGGGCCACTGCATCGGCGTCGACCCCTATTATCTCACCCACAAGGCGCAGGCGATCGGCTACCACGCGGAAATCATCCTCGCCGGGCGGCGGCTCAATGACGCCATGGGCCCCTATGTCGCGAACCAGCTGGTGAAAGCGATGCTGAAGCGCCGCATCGAGGTCGACGGCGCCCGGGTGCTGGTCATGGGGATGGCGTTCAAGGAGAACTGCCCGGACCTGCGCAACACGCGGGTCGTCGACGTGGTGCGCGAGCTGCAGGAGTTCGGTGCCGTCGTCGACGTCTGGGACCCCTGGGTCGACGGGGCGGCGGCCCGCCACGAATATGGCCTCGACCTGATCGAGCGGCCGGAAGCGGGGACCTATGACAGCATCGTCCTCGCGGTGGCGCATGGCGTCTTCCGCGAAATCGGTGCCGCCGGCATCCGCGCGCTCGGCAAGCCCCGGCATGTGGTCTACGACCTCAAATACATTCTGCCGGCGGCGGATTCCGACCTGCGCCTGTAGCGGGGGGCAGGCCTCGCGGCCTACCCGGTCTTGCGCCGTTCGGCGATGGCGGCTTTCACGACGTCGGCGAAGGCTTGCGTTCCCTTCTCGAAGGACAGTTCACGCTCATAGAAGGCGCGGCCGCGCGCGCCCATCCGCTCGCGCTCGGCCGGATCGAGCGCGGCCAGCTGCTGCACCGCCGCCGCCAGCGCCGCGGAATCCTCCGGTGGAATGGCCAGGCCGGCATCGGCGGCGCGCAGCATGTCCGCCCCGTCGCCGGCCACGGCCATGAGGATCGGCCGGCCGGTGGCGAGATAGGCCTGCGTCTTCGACGGCACCGTGATGGCGAAGAGCGGATCATCCTTGAGATGGACCAGCAGCACATCCGCCGCCGCGAGCCACGGGCCGACCTCCGCCTTCGACACGCGGGGAAAGAACCGCACATTGCCCAGCCCACGCGCGGCCGCCGCCAGCTTCAGCCTCTCCGTTTCGAGCCCGTCGCCGAGGATGCAGAACTCGATCTGCGGGTGAGATTCCGCGAGGAGGGCGGCAGCGTCGAGCACCGTGTCGAGCCCCTGGGCCCGGCCGAGATTTCCCGCGAACAGCACGCGGAACCGACCCGGCGCGGCGAGGGCGGCGGGCGGAGCGGGGGCAACCCCGCCTGTTTCGATATGGTCCCCCCAATTGTGGATCACCCGGATCCGGTCGGGCGCCACGCCGCGCTCGATCAGCAGCCGGCGGAACCCTTCCGACTGCGCGATGATCCGGTCCATCCGCCGCCAGGTCCAGCGGCAAACCCGGCCGATCAGGGCGATGAGCCTTTCACTGTTGACCATTCCCGTCGCGCGCAGCGTGTCCGGCCACATGTCCTGCACATCCACAACGACCGGGATGCGCCGGAAGAAACCCGCCACCGCAGCCGTGACGCCGACCATGATCGGGGGATGATAGGCCAGGATGACATCGGTGCGGCGCGCGAAAAAGGTCAGGTAGACAAGGGCCGAGGCGAAGAAGCTGAGATAGTTGAGGCTGCGGCCGATGCGGCTGCTGTCATGGCTGGGATAAAGCGCCAGTCGCGTCAGCAGCACATTGCCGATCTGCCGCCGGTTTATCGGCCGGATCTTGTAGCCTTCATAGACCTTGCCGCTGGGATAGTTCGGAAAGCCCGTCACCACCTCGACCTCGAAGCCGAGCGCGTGCAGCCGCTCGGCAAAGACGGACCCCTTGTTGGCGGTAGGTTCTGGATCGAACCACTGCGCGACGTAGAGCAGACGTGGACGCACCGGCTGCGCGGACGAATCTAGTGTCACGAGAGGTCATTCCCGCGAATGCCGTCCCAGGCGTTGGACAGCGGCGCCGTTCCCAGCACAAGGCTGACGACGCGCTCCGAGGTGTTGGTCACCTGGTAATCCTCCGGCACCGGATAGGGCAGACCCGCCGCCCCGCGCTCCGTGAACAGGCGGGTGGCTATATCAACCCCGCGCAGCACCGCCTCGCGCGCAAGCCCGGTGATGATGATCGAGCCGGTGTCCAACGCCTCCGGCCGCTCGATCGCGTCGCGCGGGGTGACTGCGGGGAAGCCGAGGATCGAGGCCTCCTCGGCGATGGTGCCGCTGTCGGAGATGGCGCAGAGCGCGCTCATCTGCAGCTTGTTGTAGTCGTGAAAGCCGAAGGGCTTCATGAAGCTCACGCGCGGGTCGGCGACCAGGCCGGCCGCTTCCAACCGCTTGCGCGTACGCGGATGGGTGGAGACGATCACCGGCAGGTCGTAGCGCGCCGCGAGCGCCGAAAGCGTTGCCACCAGTTCGCCCAGACGGTCGGCGCGGTCGACATTTTCCTCGCGATGCAGCGAGACGATGAAATAGCCGCGCGGGGAAAGGCCGAGCCGCTCCAGCACGTCGGAGGCCTCGATGCGCGGCCGGTAATGCTCCAGCACCTCGCGCATGGGCGAGCCGGTGAGGTAGATGCGCCGATGCGGCAGGCCCTCGGCAATGAGGTGCCGTCGGGCGTGCTCCGTATAGACCAGGTTGAAATCGGAGATGTGGTCGACCAGCCGGCGGTTGGTCTCCTCCGGGACGTTGCCGTCGAAGGAGCGGTTGCCGGCTTCCATATGGTAGACAGGGATCTTCATCCGCCGCGCCATCAGGGCGGAAATCGCCGAATTGGTATCGCCGAGGATGAGCACCGCGTCCGGCCGCTCGGCGGCCAGCACCTTCTCGCTCTCCATCAGGATCTTGCCCAGCGTCTCGCCGAGGCTGCCGCCGCCGGTGCCGAGGAAATGGTCGGGCCGGCGCACGCCGAGATCCTCGAAGAACACCTCGTTCAGCTCATAGTCGTAATTCTGGCCGGTATGGACGATGCGATGATCGCAGAACGCATCGAGCCGCGCCATCACGCGGGAGAGACGGATGATCTCGGGCCGCGTGCCCAGTATGGTCATGACCTTCAGCATCGTCTTATCCTGGAAAGAGCCTGGTGCGCTGCCTTCAGCTCAGCCCGCATAGACATCGTGCAGCTCCTGCACCAACGTTGGCCAGTCCGGCGGCGCGTAGCCCGTTGCGGCGCGGAAGCGGTCCGAGCGCAGCGAGCGGTCGATCACCGGCTCCGGCCTCGGCACGATCTCGGTCTGCTTGCCATACACATCGGCGACGAGGCGCAGCAGGTCGTATTTGCTGATGGGCGACGCCGAGACATGATAGAGCCCGCGCAACCCGGGGTTCGGCAGGACGTGGCGCACCAGCACCCGCCCGAACTCGACCGTCGTCACCCCGGAGAAGACCGCGCGGGTGAAGCCGGCGACCGGGCCCTCCTGCGCGAGGAACCAGTCGATCAGCGAATGATGCGTGCCCAGCTCGTGCCCGACCAGCGAGGTGCGCAGGGTGATCGCATGGGGATAATCGACCTCGCCGAGCAGCTTGCTTCGCCCGTAGAGGTCGGTCGCGTTCGCCGTATCGTCTTCGCTGTAACTGCCGCGCGCGCCATCGAAAACGCAATCCGTGCTGACATGCACGAGCCGGACACCAGCCTCCCCGCACAGGCGCGCCAGCTGGTGTGGCAGAACGGCGTTAATCGGCAAAGTGAGGAGAGGATCCTCGGCGCCGACCAGTTGCTTGATGACGCCGATCGCGTTGACGACGACATCGGGCTGGGTCCGCGCGAGGATCGCCCGCAGCGCGTCGAGATCGTGGATGTCGAACAGCGGCAGCACGGCGCCGGGATAAAGAAAGGGCAGTTGCGCGGCCGCGTCCGGCCGGCGGGCGACAGCGATCACCTCAACCCCGGGCTCGCGCGCCAGCACCCGCGTCACCCCATTGCCGAGCATGCCCAGCGCGCCGAGAACGACCACCTTCATTGGAATTCCGGTCTCCCTGGACGCACAGCGCCCGCACCATTGCCGCTCATGCGTTCCAGCCCTCAAGCTCGGCTACGACCTCCGGCAACGTCAGCAGCAGGGCCTTCACCGCCGCGACGTCCAGCCGCTCGGTATTGTGCGAATGGTAGTCGTTCTGGCCGACGGTTTCGAGATCGCCCTCGGAGAAATAGGGGCGGTAATTGAGGTCGCGACCGTCCATGCCGACGCGGAAATAGTCGCCCATATCCTCGCTCTTGGTGAGTTCCTGGGCGCTGACCAGCGTCTCGTAGAGCTTCTCGCCATGGCGCCAGCCGATGACCTCGACCGGATGGTCCGGGCGGCCGAACAGCTCCTTCAGCGCGGCGACGAGATCGGCGAGGGTCGCTGCCGGCGCCTTGCGCACGAAGAGGTCGCCCTGCCGCGCGTTCTCGAAGGCGTGGTGCACCAGCGCCACCGAATCGCGCAGCGGCATGAGGAAGCGCGTCATGCTCGGTTCGGTGATGGTGATCGGCTGGCCGGCCTTGATCTGCCGGATGAACAGCGGGATGACCGAGCCTCGCGAGGCCATGACATTACCGTAGCGCACCAGCGACACCGTGGTCGGCGCCTCGGGGCCGATGGAGCGCGCCATGGCATGCGCCAGCTTCTCCATCATCGCCTTGGAGATGCCCATGGCATTGACCGGGAACACCGCCTTGTCGGTGGACAGAAACACCGCCGAGCGCAAGCCCGCCGCCACCGCCGCACGCACCACATTCTCCGAGCCGAGGACATTGGTCCGCACCGCTTCCATCGGGAAGAATTCGCAGGAGGGCACCTGCTTCAGTGCCGCCGCGTGAAAGACGCGCGTCGCGCCCGCCATCGCCCGGTCGACGCTGTCGCGGTCGCGCACGTCGCCAATATAGAAGCGCACATTGCCGCTGCGCAGCGTGTTGCGCAGCATGTCCTGCTTTTCCTCATCGCGGCTGAAGATGCGGATTTCCGGACATCCTCGGCGCAAAAGGTCGTGCAGCATCGTCCGGCCGAAGGAGCCTGTACCCCCCGTGATCAGAACGCGCTCTTCCTGCATGCGATTCCTCTTGGCTGCGGCCCGCAGGCTGTACCTATGCCATGACGGAGCGGGAAGCGAGAGCGGACAAAAAGAGATTGCGGCTGTCCGCCACGTCGTTGCCCTCCCTTTGCCGCCGGCGCACGAAAGCGGCGGCCCGGGCGCGGCGCGCCAGCGCGGCTTCAGTGGGCTCAACCGCCATCGCCTCGATAAAGGCGGCGAAGGCGCCGGGCGCGCCGAGGGGCAGGTCATCCCCCACCCCCGCCACTGCGAGAGCGCGCCAGGGCGTGGCATCCGACAGCAGGACCGGCGTCCCCGCCGCCAGTGCCTCGGCGATGACATGGCCGAAATTCTCGCCCCGGGTGGGGAAGAAGAACAGATCATGCGCCGCGAACACCGCCGGTACCTCGTCAGGATGCACCGGGCCCGCCCATCGCACGGTGACGTGCGCCGGCAGGCTTTCGGCAAGCTCGCGGCAGAACAGGGCATAGTCCGCGTCTTCCAGCGGGCCATAAATGACGAAATCCACCTCGCACCGGACGCTGGCTAGCACGGTGAGGGCGAAATCGAGATTCTTCTTCGGCGACACCCGACTGAGGAACACCACGCGCAGCGGCTGGCCGGGCGCGCGCGGCGGATGGACCGGCGGCGGCCCGAGGATGGGTTCGGACAGGTCGCACGCCACCGCTACGTCCATCTCCGGCCCCATGACGGCCCGGATGTCGCTGGCCTCAAAGGGTGTCGACGCCTGCCAGCGCAGACCGGCGAACAGGCCGGCCGCGCGGCTGGCGCGAAGGTAAGCCCGCTTCTTGGCGGTCTTGAGCGCTAGCGCGCCGACGGAAAACTCGCCGCGCGGCGCGAGCACGGTCGGCCGCGAGGGAACCAGGCCGAGCCGCCGCGCCACCAGCGGGGCGATGGAAAAGCGCGGCGAGAAAAAGCTGTTGATATAGAGCAGATCGTGCGGGGTCTGGCGGATGAGGCGGGCCAGCGCCAGCGGCCCCTGCCGGGCGGGCGACGCATAATACACCTGCGCCCGGCCCACCGGCACCCAGCGATCGGTCTCCATGTCTGCATAAGCGGCCACATCGCCGAGGTCGCGATCGGAAGTGAGGATGTGGAAGTGGAACTCATCCGCCAGATGCTCGACGAGATTAGCAATGCTGCGCAACGGCCCACCTGCGCGGAAGCCGGGGAGATAGTGGGAGAGCGGCAGGAGGATGCGGGGCTTTCCGGAAGCGCAAGGGTTCTCAGAGATCGGCACGAGGCCTCCACGTCATCACGGACGCCAGGATTCGCGCCGGTACCCGGCGCCGGGGAGGGTCCGAGCGCCGGGATAGTCAGAGCGTGGACCGAACCCACCTGCGCAGTGCTCCAGCGGCGCCGGCCCCCTCACCGCAGACGATCGCCCCGGTCGACGGCTCGCCTCCGATTGATTCGCGCTCCCACAGGAATAGCTCCACGCGAGCAACATCATGGCCAGCAATCCCTGGCCGCCGGCGGAGAACATCGACGCTTCGGCCAGATTGACCAGGAGTGCCGTCAGGCACACGGCGAGAGGGACCACCCCGCCCCGGGCCGCCACTTGCACCAGTCGGACCACCCAGAGGAGAACGAGCACGAGCCCAAATATGCCGGTCTCCTCCAAAATAGCGATGGGGGTGACGCCCTTCTCCACCGCAGCGCTGAGCGGCAGCCCTAGGATCGGATCGCGAACGATCTCCATCGCCATCGGATCGGAACCGATGCCGAATCCGATGCCCGTGAAGGGATAGTTCCAGATATTCGCCAGCATGGGCTGCATGAGAACGCCTCGCGAGGCGTTGTAGGCGTCCGTAAGGCCTGCGACGTCAGCCCGTCCCGACTTCGTCAGATAGTGATCAATAAGACTCACAATCTTGGGTAAGAAGACAATCATCGCGGCCACGGCTAGGCAGACCATGCTCCAGACGCGCCAGCTTCGCAGTCCCGGCATGACATTGAGAACCCGGCGCCCGCCGACGAGCATTGTGAGCCCAAGGCTGCCTAGGACGCCACCGAACATGGCGAGACCGGCCACCCGGGCCTCCGAGAGCAGAATGCCGAAGACGCTGGCGCCCATGATACCCACCAGAACCCAGGAAGGTTGCCGCTGAGACAGGAACCGGGTGACACTCCAACTCGCGAGGAGCGCCATCGTCACGCCGAAGGCCTGCGGTTGGTTGAAAATCCCCTGGAATCCGGTTCCATTAGCCAGAAAGCCCATTGGCGTCACGAACAGTGGCAGACTGAAAACCAGCGTCGCAACGAGAATCCAGAACAGCTCATCGCCCACTCTTTCCCTTTGCCAGTCGGAAAAGCCCAACCAGGCCGAAAGGCAGACGACCATCGTCAACAGCCAAGAAATGCACTTCAGAAGCGATACATCCACCACGCTGCTGAAAAGCAACGAATGGACGATAAAGAACGCCCCTAGGATAAACGTTCCGGAAATGAAGCTATCCGAATGGCGGCGCACGGCCGGCTTGTACGCCACTGCCGAGATGATCGACGCGATAAGAACCCCATACCGCCCGGCCCCGCCCAACGCACCGTCGGGTGAGAAACCGGGATTCATCAGCGTGAAGAGCCAGGAGACAATGAACGCCCGAATGGCATGAGGACGGCCCAGTGCCGCGTAGCCCGCAAGAACGAGATAGCTGAGATCAGCAGTAGGGGATGAAGCGAGCCGCAGCACGACGGCAGCGACAAGCGGCAGGTAGGTCAGACGGCCAAAGCCACGCTCCCATGGCGGCTCGACGGGGCGGTGATAGAAGGCATAGGACCTGTGTCTCAAAAGCGTGCCCAATCACGACGCCGCAAGCTGCGGCAGTAAAGCCCGGCTAGTCTCTCCTGGGCAACAAAAAGCTGCCTCGGCCGCCATGGTACCATTAAATCGACGGTCTGGGGTCGCAGCGGGAGCGACATTGTTCCATCATCGCCCAGCCGCCAGAGCACCGCAACCGCTTGATCTGATCCCCGAAAACTGGACCGTTTGAAGCTGGATTTTTCCGCGGCAGTATCCCTTGGCTGTGAGGAGCGGAAGACGATGAAGGCATCGAAGTTTTCGGACGCGCAGAAGGCGTTCATTCTGAAGCAGGGAGCGGATGGCGTGCCGGTGGCGGATATCTGCCGGCGGGCCGGGATCAGCCAGGCGACCTATTTCAACTGGAAGAAGAAATATGAGGGGCTCGCCCCGCTCGAGATGAGGCGGCTGAAGCAGCTCGAGGACGAGAACACGAAGCTGCGAAAGCTCGTCGCCGACCTCTCCCTCGACCGGGAGATGCTGCAGGATATCGTCCGCCGAAAAATCTGAGGCCTGGTCGCAAGCGCGAGCTCGTCGGCAGGATGTGTGGCGAGTGGCAGGTGTCGATCCGCCGGGCCTGTGCGGCTCTGGAGTTCGACCGGTCCACCTACCACTACAGATCCTGCCGACCCGACCAGGCCCCGTTGGCGGCCCGCATCAGGACGATCTGTGAAACGCGCGTCCGCTACGGCTACAGACGCGTGCAGGTGCTGCTGCGCCGGGAGGGCTGGATCATCAACCAGAAGCGAACCCGGCGGATTTACAACGAGTTAGGCCTGCAGCTGCGCAACAAGACGCCGAAGCGTCGGGTGAAGGCGAAGTTGCGGGAGGACCGGACGCCGGCCACCCGGCCGAACGATGTCTGGGCGATGAACTTTGTCCATGACCAGCTGGCCACCGGCCGCAAGATCCGGGTGCTGACGGTCGTCGACACCTTCTCTCGCTTCTCACCGGTGGTGGATCCGCGTTTCAGCTATCGGGCCGAGCACGTGGTGGCGACCCTGGAGAGGGTTTGCGCCAAGATGGGCTATCCGCGGACCATCCGGGTCGACCAGGGCTCCGAGTTCATCTCCCGCGACCTCGATCTGTGGGCCTATGCCAAGGGGGTCACGCTGGACTTCTCCCGGCCCGGCAAGCCCACCGACAACGCCTTCATCGAGGCTTTCAATGGCCGCTTCCGGAGCGAGTGCCTGAACACGCACTGGTTCCTGACGCTTGCGGATGCGGCCGAAAAGATGGAGGCTTGGGTCAGATACTACAACGAGGATCGGCCGCACGGGGCCATCGGCCACAAGCCCCCGATCGCGTTGCAGAACCCCGGCGGCGTAGCCAGCCCACCGCCGTGAAGCAGCCCGGAAACTCCAGCTTCCGGCGGTCCAGAAAATGGTCTCGGATCAATTGATCGACGGACTCTACCTAAATCTGGAGGAGTATCAGGGCTCACGTCATGGGTATTGAACGACCTTGGAGATAAACGGCCCTGTTGCCCAATTCCTCGGCCTTCTCAAATTTCGTGCAAAATGCACTAGAGAAGAATCCGGCGAATGCTTTCCCGATATGTTTCCGGGCTGTGCCTGTCTTCGACCAGGCGCAGCGCCCCAGTGGATTTCTCGCGATAGGCGTCCGGGTTGCCGTAGAGAGTCGTAAGCCCGTTCCGCAGGGAGCCGACAGGGTCCTGGGGATCGATGACGACGGAGGCACCATAGGCGGTGGCGGTCTGGGCGAAGCGTGAATGCGACATGACCACGACCGGCACGCCGCTCGCCCAGCTCTCAGTGGCTTTCATCGGAAAGCCCGCCCATTCGTAGCGCTCATTGCTGCGGATGAGGACCGACAGGTGGCACAACGCATAGAGGTCGCGCAGTTCTTCCCTGCCCAGCCGGCCATGCGCGATAAGCCGGAAATTGCCGGAGCGCGGCATTAGATCGCCGATCTGGCTGCGTTCGGGGCCGGCCAGATGGAGCTCGATCGGAAATGGCGTCGCAAAAGCTACCTCGTCAAGAAACTGGATGGTCTCGGGAATCTTGTCCTTGTGCTGGCCGGGAAAGCCGGCATAGACGAGCCGAAGCGGTCCCGGCGCGAGGGGCGGTGCGTGCGGGCCCGCCACCGCCCCGATGCTGGGAAGCGGCGGGATGACGACCGACAGCTTCCGCCCGAAATGCTCGGCAAGGTAGTAGCTGCCGCAGATGGCCCGCGCGAAGAGCCGGTAGACGAGATGCATCCGCACAAAGATTTCGAGCACCCATTTGAGGGAGCCGAAATGCGAATACTGGTACCATTCGGTCACGTCGAGAACGCACCGCGTCCCTGTCCGCTGCGCCACCAGCCACACGGTGGCCGCCAGCAGGCTGGTCGGGTTGTAGACGATCGCGGCATCGGGGCGCCGCCGACGAAGGGCACGGGCTACAAGCCGGACATAGGCCAGATGGGGCAGTTGCGAGAGGTCGCGGGCAGCTTCGTAATTCTCGCTCGCGGAAAACACCGTCCCCTCTGGCGCGTCCATGTTGGAGGGATAGAGAATGACCTCGAATCCCTCCTTCGCAATGAGACTGGCAATACTAAGCACCCGGCGGCCGGCGGCGTCCGGCGGGTACAGGTAGAACCCGCCAAGATAGAGAACGCACCGCTTACTCATGGGGCGCGCCGGCAAAGGATCGTCCCAGGGATCTTCCATGGCATCGCCGCCCCTGCGTTACGGCCCATTTTTCTGGCGCAGCCATCATTGGCGATCCTCTCCAGGGACACCAGCCCTATCCAATCAGGCGCCCCCACCGGGTTGATGAGAAAACGCCTGGCCATCAACAAGCGGCGGCATCTTTTTTCTAACGAAAATCTATCAGACATCGCCGAAAATGCTGCGACAGATCAATTCAGGCGGTCCGATCCACTGCACCGATCTCGCGAAAAAGCCGCTCGACAGCAGCGACCGAGTTGGTTGCAGAAAAATGGCGGGCCCTCTCCTTCAGAAGCTCGGGATTGAGCGGGGCATCGAGTGTCTGCCGCATGGCAAGCGCCAGTGCCTCCGCATCGTCCACCGGAACCAATCGGCCACATCGTCCACTGTCCAGAATCTCGGACGACCCGCCCGGAGAATCGGTAGCGACCACCGGCACGCCCAGCGCCATAGCCTCGACCAGAACATTTGCCAGCGCCTCATGGCGGGACGGCAGGACGAGAACCGACGAGCGCGCCATATAGGCGAAGGGGTTGGACTCGAAGCCCGGCATCAGGACGCTGTCCGTGAGCCCGAGTTCGGCCACCAGCCGCTCAAGCGCGGGCCGCTCGGGGCCTTCGCCAAGCACCAGTAGCCGGGCGTCACGTTCGCGGCGAAGAAGGGCGAAGGCCCGCAGAAGAACATCGACGCCCTTCTCCGGCGCGAGACGGCCGACCGCGAGAATGACCGGAGGGCCGCCGGCCTGCACGAACCAGGGGTGGGAGACGGGTTCACGTGCCCGCTCCGCCAGCGCCGGACTCCAGATCGGGTTGTGGATGACGTGAACGCGCTCCGGCCGTATCCCCGGAATCCCGAGCAATTGCTGCCGGGTGGCGTGCGACACGGCGATGATCGCCGCCGCGCGGCGATAGGCAGGAAGCACGACCTTCTGCAGGAGCGCGTAGCGCGGTCGCCCCTGCGGCCCATGCAGTACCTGCTCGAAGGTCCGCTGCACCACGATGATGGTCCGCCGCCGGGTCAGTGTCCCGTTCACCAGCACGGCCACGAAAGCGACACTGCTCGGGCAGGCGATGACGATGTCCGGATTCTCCCGCCAGAGATAGCGGATATAGGGAAGAATTGCCTTGGCGGTTCCCCCGGCCTCGAGATCGAACAGCCGCACCCCCGCAGGCACCTCGTCGACCATGTCGCGGCGCACGCTATTGGCGACCACATCGACCTGATAACCGCGCCCGACCAGTTCCCCCGCCAGGCGATTGGTCGACCGCTCGGAACCTCCTCCGGCCATAATACCAATGAAGAAAGCGATCCGGATGTGGGCCTCCCGAAATGGTTGCGGCGTTGAAAAATCACTGCCATGGCTGGGCACTGTATAGCGGGACGTAGCCGTCAAGGGAACTTCGCCCGCGCGCACCCACCCCGTGCACGCGAACGGCGGTCAGCCGGCCGCCAACCCCGTAGGGACCGTCAGGAACCGGCCGTCGACGCCGCGTTCGCCACCGCCGGCCGTCGCAGAATGCGCCCCTTCTCCAGCCGGATGACCTCGTCGCAACCTTCCAGCGTCGTCAGCCGGTGGGCAATGATGAGGATGGTGAGTTGCCGGTCCAGCCGCTCGATGGCACGCATTACGGAGGCTTCAGTGTCGTTGTCGAGCGCGCTGGTGGCTTCGTCGAACACCAGCACCGACGCCTGCTTGTAGAGCGCACGCGCAATGCCGATGCGCTGGCGCTGCCCGCCGGAAAGCTGGATGCCGCGCTCGCCGACGCGGGTGGCATAGCCCTCGGGCAGCGCCGCGATGACATCCGTGAGTTCCGCCTGCTCCGCGGCACGCCGTACCCGGTCGTGATCAACCTCATTGTCGCGCACACCGAAGGCGATGTTCTGCGTCACGCTCGCGTCGGAAAGAAAGATCGCCTGCGGCACATGGGCGACATGCTGCTGCCAGGCCGCGCGGTTATGCGCGGTCAGCGGCGCGCCGTCGATGCGGATCAACCCCTCGGTCGGCTCCAGCAGGCCGATGATGAGGTCCATGAGGGTCGACTTGCCGCTGCCGGTCTGCCCAGCGATGCCGATGCGCGCGCCCCGCGGAATCCGCAGACAGATGTCGGTCAACACGGGCCGCCCATTCTCGCCGTAGCGATACCCCACCCGATCGAGCTCCAGCGCGTGATCGAAGGTGATCGCCTCCTGCCGCTCGGGCTCCGAGGACACAGGCCGCGCCAGCAGCCGCAGGAGATCGATCAGCGACTGGCGGCCGGCCGCCGACATGGCCCAGGCGCTATAGATGATCTGCAGCAACGGCAGCAGGCGCTGGGCCCCCAGCGCGAGCACGCCGAGAATGGGAATCGCGTCGACGAGCCCGCCATGCCGCACCGCCAACACCGCCGCGACGACCGCCACCACGATCATGCCTAACCCCTCGACGATGAAGCGCGGGGACTGCGCGGCGAAGCTCGAGGCGGCACGCGCGTCGCGCAGCGACGCCTCGGTACGCTCATAGGCCTCGATGAAGACGGGCTGCGAACGGTCGATCAGGATGTCGCGGATGCCGCCCAGTCCTTCCTGCATGATCTTCACGCGGGCTTCCTGCATCTGCGCGAGAATCTTGCCATTGCGCCGAAGCTGAATTTGGGTGATGGCCGACATCGTCAGGTAGATGGCCGCGAACAGCCCGCCGAGAAGAAGCGCCAGCAGGGGATCCACCCACACCAGCCCGGCGATGATGAACAGGGCTATGACGGTGGCCACGACCGCCTGCAGGGCCGGCAGCAGAAGCTCTCCGGTGACGATCTGCGCCTTGTTGATGGCGGCGATGACGGTGCTGGAATTGCCCTGCGTGTGGTAAATGTAGCTCTGGTGGAGCACATTGGCGAACAGGCGCACACCGAGTTCATAGGCCACGCCAAAAGCGAAACCGAGCGTCGCTCGCGTCAGCAATAGCCGCAATCCCATCGCGACGAGGGCGGCGGTGGCGAACAGCGCTGTCGAGAGACCCACAACATGCAGCGGTGTTTCGGCACCGACCGCCCGGAACAGCATGCCGACCGGACCGGCCTGCTGGATCCGCTCAGGTTGGGCGATCAGCGACAGGAAGGAGATCAGTGCGCCGAGACTGACAAGCTCTGCCACCGCGCCCGTGAACATCAGCAGAAGCAGCGGCACGACGGCGAGGCGGCGGCGCGGCGACAATTCGCGAAACGCGGCACGCAGGGCGGACCAAAGGGGAATGTCTGACGTCAATGTCGCGATCCTTGCGGCGCTCAATG
The DNA here is from genome assembly GCA_000378025.1 of Xanthobacteraceae bacterium 501b. Taxonomy (GTDB): domain Bacteria; phylum Pseudomonadota; class Alphaproteobacteria; order Rhizobiales; family Xanthobacteraceae; genus Ancylobacter. The sequence goes on along the minus strand of KB899087.1, from coordinate 4,773,983 downwards.
TGTCGCTGTCTCTGGCGGTGTTCCGCCCGGCCCTCAGTAGGCCCTGCCGACGGTGACTATAGGCATGACCTCTCCACACGCCGGCTGAGTGAGCCTCGTGCTGGGCGGCATCAAGGTCGCTTGTGGCATGGCCTCGGACGCCATGCAATCGCCGTCAGGCGACGCGCCGGCGCCGATTATTCAAGGCGCTCGCTCACGTACCTACCGGGGTATGGCGGCGGGCGGCGTCTAGCCATGCAGCGAGCGACGCTCCGGCAGCGCGGCTTCACGCGCTTGCCAGAAGAGATCGGCGATACCGTCATCGGGCACGTAGCCTGTGGGCGCAGCGCTCAAAATCGCGCGCACGCCCGGAATGTCCTGGGCATTGCAGGCCGCTTCGAGCTGTCGGAGAAGCTCTTTCAGCTCGGCGGCCGTCAACGACCGATCGGTCGTGGTCATGATGCGCGGGTGCTGCGTCTCCTGTGCCGCGCCGCCGATCAGCAACTCCTCATAGAGCTTTTCGCCGGGCCGCAGCCCGGTGAACCTGATCTCGATGTCGCCTTCGGGTGGCGCACCTTCCCGGCGAATACCTTCCGCAATCACAGGGGTGAGCCCGCTGAGCCGCGCCATGCGGATGGCGAGGTCGACGATCCGCACCGGCTCGCCCATGTCCAGAATGAACACATCTCCGCCCCGCGCCATCGCACCGGCCTGGATCACCAGTTGCGCCGCCTCCGGTATCGCCATGAAATAACGGGTAATCTCGGGGTGCGTCACGGTAATCGGGCCGCCGGCCTCGATCTGCTGGCGGAACAGCGGAATGACCGATCCGGAGGAGCCCAGCACATTGCCGAAGCGCACGATGGAGAACACCGTCTCCGTCTCCGCCTGCGCCGCCGCCGTCTGGCAGACCAGCTCCGCCATCCGCTTGGAGGCCCCCATGATGTTGGTGGGGCGCACTGCCTTATCGGTCGAGATCAGCACGAAGGCGCCGACCCCGCAGGCGAGCGCCGCCTCGGCCAGGATCAGCGTGCCGAACACGTTGTTGCGCACGCCCTCCACCACATTGTGCTCCACCAGCGGCACATGCTTGTAGGCGGCGGCATGGAACAAGGTGTCGACCTTGAAGCGGCGAAGCAGGTCCTCGATCAGGGGTCTATCGGTGACGGAGGCCAGCAGCGGCACGATCGGAATCCGCACGTCCTCGGCCACCGCCAGCGGCCGCAGTTCCTGATCGACGCTGTAGAGGGCGTATTCCGACAGTTCCAGCAGCACCAGCCGGGCAGGCCCCTGGCGCAGGATCTGCCGGCACAGTTCGCTGCCGATGGATCCCCCAGCGCCCGTGACCATCACCACCTTGCCGCGGATATTGGCGTCGAGAAGCTCCTGCTGGGGCGGGATGAGGTCGCGGCCCAGCAGATCCTCGATCGACACCTCCCGCAGCTCAGTTAACTGCGCCCGGCCCGACACGACATCGGTGATGCCCGGTATGGTCCGCACCCGCAGACCCAGCGGCACCAGCCGCTCCAGGATCACCTTGCGCTGCAGGCGCGTGGCGCTGGGAATGGCGAGGAGAACGTTCTCGACCTCGTACTCGGCGACAAGGTCGGCCAGCGCGCGGGTCGGGTGAACCCGGTAGCCGCCCATGTCCCGCCCCTGCAGTTCCGGTGCGTCATCGACAAAGGCGACGGGGGCATATTCGCTCCCCTGGAGCGAGGCGAGTAATTGCTGGCCGGCACGGCCCGCGCCATAAATCACCACGGGCGCCCTCAGACGCGACTGGCGCTGGAGATAGAGCGCGCGCAGGCCGAAACGCGCGCCGCCGAGCGAGACCATTGCCAACAGCCAGTAGATGATCGGCACGGAACGCGGCAGGAACAGATCCAGCCCCTTGGCCCCGGCGAGAAGAATGACCGAGGAAATCGCTGCGCCGATGGCGAGCTCCCGCAGCGTGCGGCCCGAAATATGCCGGACGACCACCCGATAGAGCCCGAGCAAATGAAGCAGCCCGATCGTCAGGGGCAGCACGATCACGAACACGGCCCAGCTTTCGGGCGCGAAGGCGAGCGAGAAACTGTCCAGCCGCAAGGCCATCGCCAGGAAGAAGCTGGCCGCCAGGAGCGAAGCGTCCACGAAATAGAGCACGGCCCGCTTCTTCCCGCGGCTGAGCCCGATCAGATAATTGAGCGCGTGCCCTGTCATTTACATTTCTGTCCCGCGCACTGCTCTCTACGCCCATAAGGCGTGTATCCTCCAATAGGAAAAGACCTCACTGCTTTTCCCGAAACGCTCGGGCCAGGATCTGCGCAGCGGATATGCCGGCGCGCGCCACCTCGCTCTCCGTCAAAGTGGGGTGGACAAGAAACATCACACTTGTCTGCCCCAGCTCGCGCGCCACCGGCAGCCTTTCCCGTGGCCGCCAGCCTGTCGCCTCGAAGGCCTTCTCCAGATAAACCTCCGAGCAACTGCCCTGATAACAGGGCACATTGAGCGCATTTATCTCGGATATGATGCGGTCGCGCGACCAGCCATCTCGCAGTTTATGCAGCTGCACATAAACGTAAAGCTTGTAGCGGGCGTGACCATCCGTCGATGAGGCGAGCGCGCCGCGGTTCGGCAGGACCGGCACGCGCAGGCCGCAGCCGGCGAAAGGTGCGATCGCGTCCAGTATCCTCTCGGCATTGGCGCGCCGCGTGGCCACCCAGTCATCGACATGCCGCAGTTGCACACGCCCGATCGCGGCCTGCATTTCGAGCATGCGCCAATTGGTGCCGAAGCTCTCATGCAGCCAGCGGAAGCCCGGCGGGTGCTGGCGGTTATACACCGCGTCCCAGCTTTTGCCGTGGTCCTTGTAGGCCCACATGCGGGCCCAGAGATCGGCGTCGTCGGTAGTGACCATGCCACCCTCGCCGCCAGTGGTCATGATCTTGTCCTGGCAGAAGGACCAGGCACCGACATGGCCGATCGAGCCGACGCTGCGGCCGCGATAGCGGGCGCCATGGGCCTGGGCGCAATCCTCGATCACCTTGAAGCCGTGCCGCGCCGATAGTTCCATGATCGGGTCCATATCGCAGGGCCATCCCGCCAGATGGACCAACACCACGGCGCGGGTGCGGGGGGTGAGGACGGCGGCGATGCTATCCGCGGTCAGGTTGCCGCTGTCGCGGTCAACATCGGCGAAGACCGGCGTCGCCCCCGCATTCACCACGCAGGACACTGAGGCGATGAAGGTGCGAGGGGTGACGATAACCTCGTCGCCCGGCCCGATGCCAAGGCCATGCAGGGCGAGATCCAGTGCCACCGTGCCATTGGCAAGGGCGATGGCGTGGCGCGTGCCGGCCCAGGCGGCGAATTCGCGCTCGAACAGCCGCCCCTCCTCGCCGGTCCAGTAGTTGACCTTGTTAGAGGCAAAGACGCGCTGGACGGCCTCCATCTCCTCGGAGGTGACGCTCGGCCAGGGAGAAAAGGGGGGCGAACCTAGCAATTATTCGCGCCCTTCGTTAGCGAGCTCAGGAGTTCGGCCTCCAGACGTAATATATCAGCGCTCGGTCGCGGCTTTATAAGTCTACACTCCGCTCCGACATAAACCCCCCATGGCTGGACATCCTTCCGAACAATGCAGCCAGCCCCTAATGCCGCCCCTTCGCCGATCGTTACATTTGGAAATACAATGACATTTGTTCCGAGAATCGCGTGTTTTCCGATGTGAACTCTCCCGCGCACGACCTGCGTGAATGCCGCAGGGACTGTGGGATTGGTAAGCGCATGACCAGCAAAATCATCGCTACCCGTTATGATCCGACAGCCAGCGCTCAGCCCGGCGAAGTCCTCGATGACCAGCTCGCCACCACCGATTACAGAGCTGAACGCTGCGATATGTACAAACCTCCCGATCTCAGTTCGCGAACCCGCATTTATGAATGTGAAATCATCAATCTGCGAGTTTGATCCAATATATAAATTTTCTCTCCTTATTATTTTTGCTGTTTCATATATCGTAGCCGCTTTCCATTGAGCCTTTGTATTATTTCCACCAAATGGAAACATGGTCGCCTCGCCCACGGCGCTTATACCCTCGCGCTTGAAAACCTTCAGAACCGTAAGCGCCAGGACGCGAATGTCGAGAATCAAGCTGCGATTGTCGACGTACCAGACGTCCATGGCAAACTTCTCGTCCCATGAAATCGCGTTGCGCCCGTTCACCTGCGCCCAGCCGGTGATGCCCGGGCGCACCTCATGGCGGCGGGCCTGTTGCGGTGAATAAAGCGGAAGATACTCCATCAGCAGCGGCCGGGGCCCGACAAGGCTCATCTCGCCCTTGAGGACGTTCCAGAGCTCGGGGAGCTCATCCAGGCTTGAGGAGCGCAGGAAACGGCCGAAGCGGGTCAGGCGCTCGCCATCAGGAAGCAACCGCCCCTCGCTGTCGCGCGCGTCCGTCATGGTGCGGAACTTGATGATCTCGAGCGGCTTTCCGTGCAATCCCGGCCGTTGCTGGCGGAACAGGACGGGCGAGCCCAGCCGGGCGCGCACAAGCAGCACGAGAACGAGAAACACCGGAAGCAGGACAACGAGCAGCGGTCCGGCGACCAGAATGTCGAAGCCGCGTTTCATGACCACCGTACTCCCCCTTCCGGCGCCCGCACGCGCGAGCTGCCCCGCGGCGCCTGGCGAGGCGCCGGCGGGCGGCCCCCGGCGCGCGCCGATGGCGGCGCCCGCTCCTCGGCCACCCTCGCCCCGCCAGTCACCGAGCGCGGCGTCATCAGCGCGCAGCAGGCGGCGAAATAGGCGAGCATGGTTGCCGTGCGCAGCGGATAGTCCACAACGGAATGTAGCATCAGCAGCAGAATGGCCAGCGAGGCGCATTGCTGCAACAGGCGCAGGCGCGCCTCGCCCGGCGCAACGGCGGAGGACCAGAGGCGCCAGGCCCGCTCCGCGAACCAGACCAGAAAAAGCGCCAGCAGCAGCGCGCCCGCAAGGCCCGTCTCCAGGAAGAACTCCAGCCAGTCGTCATGGGCGCGGTTGATATATTGCGGCGAAAGCGTCGACCCATCCTCATAGAGCGGGAAAACGGCGGTGAAGGTGCCGAGCCCGGTCCCGAAGGGCAGCGCCTCGGTCGCGGCCTGCAGCGTCTTCTCATTGAGGGTCGCACGCAGCTGGTCGACGAGGCCGGCGTCGAACCGGGTCAGGAAACGCCCGGCGCCGAGCTGCCCGACCAGCAGGACAAAGCCCGCCGCGATGAGGATGACGAGGCCGCGCACCCGACGCGGACGCGCTTCGCGCCCGCTCAGCAGCGCAAGCAGGGCCGGCGCCATCGCCACCACCCCGGCAACTGCGACCAGCAGCAGCAATATGCCCGCGCGCGAACGGGCCAGCGCGATGCCCGCCAGCAGGAGCAGCGCCAGCGAAAACGCCAGGGCGAACCAGATCGCCCGCTGGGTGGTGGGCGTGCGGTGCGAGAGCACGCGCTCACCGCGCGCCGCGAACCACGCCACCCCCAGCAGGAAGGTGACGTAAAGCTGGGCGGCGAAATGATTGCGGTTGGCGAAGAAGCCGACCGATTCGCTCCGGTTGCTGATCTCGAAGAAGCGCAGAGGGCTGGCCGGCCCCTGCATCACCTGCGCGATGCCGAGTCCGAGCGCCAGAATGCCGAAGCCAACTGCCCAGCCGGCAAAGCGCAGGCGGTGATCCTCGTCGAGCAGCGCCACGAGGAGAAAGAGCGCCAGCGGGGGAAGAACGGCCGGCAGGGCGGCGAGGCTCGCCGCCGGATCGACGGAGGAGCTCCCCGTCCACGCCCCTTCCAGCCCGGCCCCGCCCGCCGCCGCGATACGGGCCGAGAGCCCCTCCCAGCCGGGAGCGCCGAACAGGGGGAGGAACTGGGCCAGCGCGATGAGAAGGCCGACCACCGCGATCCCGGCGCCACACGCCAGCCCGAAGCTCAGTCGGGCCGGGGGCGCCGTCAGCCGGTCAAGCCAGAGCCACGCCGCCAGGGCGAGAAAAGGCAGGGAGAAGAACTGCAGCAACACATCGGCGAAATAGCCGGTGCGCGTGGCGCCGCCGAGCACGACATTGGCGAACAGCAGAAGGACCGACGCGATATACGCCGGGCCCCAATCGCCATGTGACTTCAAAAACAGGGCCAAACGCCTCTGTCAGGGGCTGACCGGGAAGATGAACCCATTGCCGCTTCCATTATCGGAGAGCGCGACGGCCGCCGCGACGCCACCACCAACGGCGACCGCGCCGATGACGAGGCCGGTATTGCTGTCGACGGCCAGACCGCAGCCTGGAACCTGCAGCGTCGTGGTGGTGGAGCCAGGAACCATGACGGTGCGATCGGTACCGAAATCGACCACGGCGCTGCCGGTGCCCTGCACGGACACCATGTCGCCGCCCTTGAGCGAGGTACCGACGCTGGCAGTGGCAAAGCCCTGCCCCCTATCCACCAGCACCGTGCCAACGGCCTCGGTCAGCGTCCCCGTCGTCTGGCAGGCATCAGCCAACGCCGCCCCGGCCATGCCAAGAAAGGAAAAACCGACGACGACTGCATACGCCACTGAACGCTTCATCTCGCCCCTCGATTGCCCGCACACGCCACTGGCGCATGAGCCTTACAGAATGTTACTAGCTTCACGTTCGGAAATCAAAGAGCCATATGACGAGTCCCTCTTATCCCTTCGTTCGTGACCGGAATGCAACAAAACTGATCGGTTTAGTCTCGTGCGCACCGATATCTTGGTTAATGATTCATCACGCTAGGAGAGGCCGGGACCTATTCTTGATGGCGCATAGTTACCATGATGATGAAACACTGTCGGCCATTGCCGGAAACGCAGGCGAACCTTATAAGAAACGGCATGAACAACCTGCGCCCAGGTCGGCAAGGACCGGCTCGACCAGGAGAATCGGCGCCCGCCGGGAAGATGGGTCCTGCCTGCGGTTCAAGTCCGGCCGATGATTGACCTGCATAACCACATTCTGCCGGGCATCGATGACGGCGCCGCCGATCTTTCCGTCGCGCTGGAAATGGCGCGGATGCATGTCGCCCAGGGTGTCGAGATCGTTGCCTGCACGCCCCATATCCTGCCGGGCGTCTACCATAATGAGGGCGAGGCGATCCGCCACGCGGTCGACGCCCTCCAGCAGGCTCTGGACGAGGCAGGGATTCCGCTCATCCTCATTCCCGGCGCTGACAACCATGTGGTGCCGGACTTCGTCGACGAAGTGCGCAAGGGAAGGCTGCTGACCCTCGGCGATACACGCTATGTTCTGGTGGAACCGCCGCACAACGTCGCGCCGGCGCGCCTCGACGAGTTGGTGTTTACCATTCTTTTGGCGAATTATGTGCCAATACTGACGCACCCAGAGCGGTTCAAGTGGATAGAAGAGAAGTACGATCTTATCGAGCGCATGGCGGCACGCGGCGTCTGGATGCAGATTACCTCCGGCTCTCTGAACGGCCGCTTTGGCCGCCGGCCGAAATACTGGGCAGAGCGGATGATTGGCGAAGGAAGGGTGCATATCCTTGCCAGCGACGCCCATGATACGGTCAAGCGCCCTCCAGACCTCGCGGAGGGCCGTCTCGGGGCCGAGCGACTGGTGGGGGCGGCGGAAGCGGCGCAGATGACGCTGGGCCGTCCGAGGGATATTGTCTTGAACAGGGCGCCGTCGGACTCGGCGCCCATAGGGGTAGTGAAGCTTGATGAGGTGGGGCAGGAAGACCGCAGGGATGTCCGCGCGCATGGCAGCGCTGGCGGCGGGGCTGGCGATCTGCTTGGCCGGCTGCGTCGCCTCTTCGGGCGATAATCCCTCGCCGGGCGCCGAGGCGGGTGTTCCGCCGGCCGCCTCCACCGCCAGATTTACCAGTGGCGCCGCCGCCGCGCCGTCCACGGCGCGCGCGTCTGCCACCCGCTCGGACCCGAGCTCGTCGTCCGGCGGAGGCACCGTCGGCGCGCGGGCGGCTGCGGGCGGGTCCTCGATCCCGGTCAGCACCGTGTCCGAGCCCCTCCCCGCAAGCGAGGTGGCCGCCGTTTCCGCCGCGACTGCCGTGAGCACGCCGGGCGCGGAAGGCTACCGCGTCGGGCCGCTCGACGTGCTCGATATCACGGTGTTCAAGGTCGAGGACCTGACCAAGGTCGTGCAGGTTTCCGAGAGCGGCAATTTCACCTACCCGCTGGTGGGCGATGTGCAGGCCTCCGGTCGCACCGTCAGCGAGATCGAGAGAGACCTCGCCGCCAAGCTGGGCGGCAACTACCTGCGCAACCCGCAGGTGACGGTGCTGGTGAAGGAATATAACAGCCACCGCATCACAGTGGACGGCGCGGTCAACAAGCCGGGCGTGTTCCCGATGCAGGGGCCGATGTCGCTGCTGCAGTCGGTGGCGATGGCCGGCGGCATGCAGGAGGTGGCGGACGGCACGATCCTGGTATTCCGCCGCATCGAGGGCAAGACCGCCGTGGCCAAGTTCAGCGTCGCCGACCTACGCTCGCAAAAGGCGAGTGATCCGGACCTTCAGGCGGGCGACATCGTGACGGTGCCCTCCTCGGACCTGAAGATCGGGATGAAGTACATTATGCAGTCGGTGCCGCTTTTCAACGCCTTCTTGCTATTGTAGCCCAACCAGAGCGAGCAGCGGCGCGCGCCATACAGGAAGCAGAAGCGGATGATGAACGAGGGGGCAGAGAGCGGGCGGCCGGGCGGGAACGAACGCAATCTCCCGGTTGTGCAGGAGAGCCGGAACCTTCCGGCCGGGCGTGACAGCTATGGCTACGGCTATGGCGCCGCCGCCTATGCCGCACCCGACACGCAACACGAATCCGAACTCGCCGCCGCGATCCACTACATCATCGGCATCGTGCTGAAATGGCGGACGCTGATCCTCAGCACCGCCGGCGCCTTCGCCGTCCTCGCTCTTGTCTACTCCTTCCTGGCGACACCGCTCTACACCGCCAATGTCCGCATCCAGATCGACAATGAGGCCAGCAAGGTCGTCGATGACGGCGTTCTCGCACCAGCCGAGCGCGGCGGCGCCGAATTCCAGAAGACCCAGTACGAACTTCTGAAGAGCCGCGCCATGTCCGAGCGCGTGGTGGCGGCACTGGGCCTGGATCAGAACGCCGAATTTACCACGACCTCTCCGGGATTTATCGGCAGCCTGTTCGGGCTCTTCTCGGGTCCGAGCGAAGAAAACGATCCCGCGGCGGCGCAGGAGCGCAATCATCGCGTAAGCGTCAGCCGGGTCAAGGATGACGTCACTATTCGGCCTGTTGCTTCCTCACGCCTCGTGGACATCACCTACACCGACACCTCGCCCGCCCGCGCTGCGTCGATCGCCAATGCCTATGCCGATGCCTATATCGCCTCCAATCTCGACAAGCGCTTCGAGGCAAGCTCCTACGCCAAAGTGTTCCTTGAGGACCAGATCAAGCAGCTGAAGCTGCGGCTGGAAGAGTCTGAGCGCGGGATGCTCGCCTTCGCCGAACGCGAGAACATGGTCCAGACCCACGACAAGGTCTCCATCGCCGAGAGCAATCTCGCCGCCGCCAACACCGCACTCGGCCAGCTTATCTCTACCCGCATCCGTGACGAGGAAAGCTGGCGGCAGGTGGAGGCTTCCACCGCAATCAACCTCCCGCAGCTGCTGACCAACAACGTGATCGACGGGCTGCGCACCCAGCGCAACGAGTTGCGGCGCGACTATGAGGAGGGGCTGGAGACATTCAAGCCCGGCTATCCCGCCATGGTGGAGATCGCCAACAAGATCGCCGAGATCGATCGCCAGCTCGCGACCGAAGTCTCGACCATCCGCAACTCGCTGCGGGCGGCCTTCGAGTCCTCGGCGAACCAGGAAGCGCAGATGCGCCAGCGGATCGAGGAACTGCGCGGCGAGGTGCTGGTACTGCAGCGCAAGAGCATCCAGTACGGCATCCTGCAGCGCGAGGTTGAATCCAACCGCAACCTCTACAATGACCTGCTGCAGCGCTTCAAAGAGGTCGATGTCGCCAGCGGCGTTGGCACCAACAATGTCTTCATCGTCGACCGGGCGCTTCCCCCACGCGGGCCTTCGCACCCGCGCACCATGCTGCTGCTCGCCGGCGGGCTGATGATCGGCTTGGTCTGCGGCTTCGGAGCGGCGAGCCTAATCGAGCTGCTCGACGACCGCATCCGCACTCCGGAGGACGCCGAAAAGGCCACAGGCCTGCCCATTCTCGGCATCGTGCCCCGGGCCGAGTTTCCGCAGGGGATCGTCGCCGAACTCAGCGATCCACGATCGGCGGTGGCCGAAGCCTACAGATCACTGGCCACATCGCTGCAATTTTCTACCGAGACCGGCCTGCCGCGCACCCTGGTCGTCACCAGCGCCGGCGCCTCAGAGGGCAAGTCGAGCACCGCCATTGCCCTGGCGCGCCATTACGCCATCACCGGCAAGCGGGTGCTGCTGATCGACGCCGATCTGCGCCGCCCCTCGGTGCACTCCAAGCTCGGCTATGACAATGCCGTCGGCCTGTCCAATTGCCTTACCGGCATGTCGACGCTGCACGACGTGGTGCAGGCGACCGACCTCGCCACGCTCGACTTCCTCGCCTCTGGCCCGCTGCCGCCCAACGCCGCCGAAATTCTGGGCGGCACGCATGTGTTCTCGCTGATCTCGGTCGGGCTGGAGATCTATGATCTCCTCATCTTCGACAGCCCCCCCATGCTCAGCATTGCCGATGCCCAGCTGCTCGGCGCTGCCGCCCAGGCCACCATCTTCGTCACCGGCTCGGGCGACGGGCGCCGCGCCATTGCGCGCAACGCGCTGCGCCGGCTGCAGATCGCCCGCGCCGTCACCATCGGCGTGGTGCTCACCAAATTCGACACCCGCAGCGCCCATTACGGCTACGGCTATGGATATGGCTACGGCTATGGCTATGAATATGGCCAGGGGACCGATACCGGCAGCACCGGCGGCAGCGGTGGCGGACTGAGTGGTGGCCTCAGCGGGGTGAAGGCCCTGCTGCCCAAATTCGGCCGCCGCGACACCAAGACCGACCACTCCGAAGCGGCGTGACCATGCCGGAGCCCGACGCGCTCGACGCCGCGCTCGCTTTGTTCAAGGACCCCGTCGCGGCGCGCGGTATGCCCGAACTCCCGCTGCCACACGGCATGGACCGCGTGCTCGCAGTCGCGGTCGGCGACGAGGAGGCGCTGACGGCAGCCGAGCGGCGCAGCGGCATCGCGCGCGGCGTGCTGCAGCAGGCGGCCGGCTTCTTCATCGAACAGGCCCTGCTCTTCCACGACGCCGACAGCTATCGCGTGCTGGGCGCGGGCCGCGGCGCGACGCATGAGGAACTGCGCCACAATATGGCGCTGCTGATGCGCTGGCTGCATCCCGATCTGCAATCGCTGCGCAGCGGCCCGCTGGACCGCGAAGTGTTCACCACGCGCATCGCCCGCGCCTGGGAAGACCTGAAGACCGGGGAGCGCCGCAGCGCCTATGACCTGCGCCATCCCCCGGCCTCGTCCCGCGCAACCCCAGGCCCCGGGCGCCGCGAGACGCGGGCGTCATCCGACCCGCGCGGCGGCACCCGCAGCGGCACAGCTCATTCAGGCGCCGGCAAGGGCGGGTCCGGCAAACGCAGCGGCGGCTCCGCAAAAGCGGGCGCCGGGATCGGCAGCGCCGGCAAGGACGGGACCGGCCGGCCAGCGACAGCGGCCCGGTATCCCTCAGCGTCGGCCGGGGCCGCCAAGATCCGCCGGCCCGAAAGCCCCGGCGGCGTAGCCCGGCGACGGCCCGTGCCGCTCAGCGTGAACCGGATCGAGGGCGCCTCCTTCTGGGTGCGCCTGTGGGGCTTCCTCTGGAGGCGGCGATGAGCGAGGCCTCCCGCCCACCGCAACCCAAGCGCCGCCGCGCGCCGCGCGCGCCACGGCCGCGACGGGTCTGGCTGCGCACGCTGCGCCTCGCCGTCACCGTCCATCCCTGGCGTTGCGCCGGGATCGGCGCGGGCGCGCTGCTTCTCGCCGCCCTGATCGCGACCACATCGCTGCCCATGGCGCTGGCTGAGCGCCATCCCGCGCTGGCCCTGGCGCTGCATCCCGAACATCCCCGCGCCCTGCTGACGCTGGCGGGCCAGGAACGGGCCCGGCTCGCCACCGCCACGGCGCAGGAGCAAGAACAGGCCGCGGCCCGGGCGGAGCAAGCCGCGGCCGACGCGGCGGCAGCCGCCGCCACCGCCGCCGGTGGCGAACAGGCGGAAGATGCCGGCCTGCCGCCCGTGCCCGCCGACGATGCCGACGCTCTCGCACAGCAGGAGCGCGCGCACGCCGCCTCTCTCACGCCGCCGCCCGAAGCCGCCGAGCCGGAGGCGCCTGACGCCGCCGACACTTCCCCGCCCCCGGCGCCGGAAGACCTGCCGGCCATACGCGCCACTCTCCGCGATCTCGCCGCGCGCATCCTCGCCGGCGCCCCGCTGGACGCCTCCGCCTGGCGGCTGACCGGCGAGACGTCGGACGACCTCGCCAGCAGCAACCAGGCCATGCAGGAAGCGGTGGCACGCTCGCGCCGCGAAACCGTCGCAGCCTTCTGGCTGATGCACCAGGATTATGAGCAGCGCGATTATTCAGGCGTGGTGCGGTTGGCGGACGTGCTGCTGCGCACCCGTCCGGCGCTGAACGAGTACACGCTCAGCTATCTCAACTCGCTGGCGCTGACACCGGAGGGCCGCGACGCGCTGGTGGCGGCGCTCGTCCAGAACCCGAGCTGGCGCACGCTGTTCATGCGGAGCGTGGGCAACAAGCTCGCCGCGTCCGACGCGCCGCTTGCCTTGTTCCAGCAGCTCAAGGACGCCGGCAGCCCGCCGAGCGAAGCGGAGCTGGTTCCGCTGCTGCGGGCGCGCATGGCGGCGGAGAAGCGGGCCGGCGGCGCCTACAATATCTGGCTGCAGATGCTACCGACGGACGAGGTGCTGAAGGTCAAGCCGGCCAACAATCTCGATTTCGCCCAGGACCCGAGCAGCCTTCCCTTCAACTGGAACCTGCCGCGCTCGGTGAATGCCTTCATCGACCTGCAGCGGCGCAGTGACGACAGTGCCGGCCGGGTGCTGCGCATCCGCTTCGGCGTCGGCCGGGTGAAGCTGGGCGCCCTGGAGCAGGTCACCTTCCTGCGCCCCGGCAGCTACCGCTTCTCCGGCGAGCAGAAGGGGCTGATGTCGTCCAAGCGCGGCATGGTCTGGCAGGTTCTGTGTTATCCCGGCGGGCCGGTGGCCGGCCAGTCGACCCAGCTGCTCGGCGCGCCGCGCACCTGGCGCCCCTTCACCTTCGACATCACCATTCCCAATAATGGCCGCTGCGACGCCCAGCGGTTGCGGCTGATCCACGATTCGCGCTCCACCTCCGAACAGTTCGCCTCGGGCGAAATCCAGTTCCAGTCGCTGCAGATCGCCCCGCTGGAGGCGGCGGCTTCCGGCGGCTGAGCGGCGCCCCTTCCCCCTTCGCGCTTGCCTAAAATCAAAGCCTCGCCGCGCGCGCCGCCTAAGGTATGCTCGTAGGGCCGCGCGCCTCTCCGGGCGGGCTGGCACCGGCGTGACCTGTGCTGAAAGGGCAAGACCGATGAAAAAGGCGACCCTCGACACGGCAGAGACCCTCTCCCGCAAGGAATATGACACGGAGCTCAAGCGGCTGCACGGCGAGCTGGTCGCCCTGCAGGAATGGGCGAAGGCGACCGGCGCCAAGATCTGCGTGTTGTTCGAGGGGCGCGACGGCGCCGGCAAGGGCGGCGTCATCAAGGCGATCACCGAACGGGTGAGCCCGCGCGTGTTCCGTGTCGTCGCCCTCACCGCCCCTAGCGAGCGGGAAAAATCGCAGATGTACGCCCAGCGCTACATGCCGCATCTGCCGGCGGCGGGTGAGATCGTGATCTTCGACCGCTCCTGGTACAACCGCTGCGGGGTCGAGCGGGTGATGGGCTTCTGCACCGAGACCCAGGCCGAGAAGTTCCTCGACACCATCTCCGCCGTCGAGAGGGTGATCGTCGAATCCGGCGTGATCCTGCTCAAATACTGGCTGGAGGTGAGCCCGGAAGAACAGACAAGGCGGATGGAGCAGCGCATCCACGACCCGCGCAAGATCTGGAAGCTCTCGCCGATGGACCTCAAATCCTACAGCCATTGGTACGACTACTCCCGCGCCCGCGACGCGATGTTCGCCGCCTCCGACAGCGCCTGGGCGCCCTGGTATGTCGCCGCCTCCGACGACAAGAAGCGGATGCGGCTGAACGTCATCAGCCATCTTCTGTCCAAGGTGCCCTATGAGGCGCCAAAGCGCGCCAAGATCACCCTGCCGAAGCGGCAGAAGCCCAAGGGCTATGTGGAGCCGGAGGATGTGCACCACCACGTCCCGGCGATTTTCTGAAAATCACCCCTCCGCCATTGGCGGCAACGACCAAGGAGCGAGACGATGAGCGAGACCACCCGCCCGACCGACGGGCCGCACCAGCAGCTCGGCGATGAGAGCTTCATGTCCGCCGCCGATCTGCGCGGCTATATGGACAAGGTGACGTTGGCGAAGATGAACGAGGCGGTGGAGGCGATGGACCGCGCCCGCCACGCCAAGGAGGAACTCGCCAAGACGCTGTCGCAGCCGATCGACCTCACGCCGACCAAGCTGCAGGAGATCACCGAGACGCTGCTGATCAAGCTGCGCGCCGCCGCCGAGCGCGGCGAGAACGAGATCATGGTGATGCGCTTCCCCAACACGCTGTGCAGCGACCATGGCCGCGCGGTCAATAATGGCGACGCCAGCTGGACGGACACGCTGACCGGGCGCCCGCGCCAGGCCTATGAACTCTGGCGCGACCATTTGCGGGCCGCCGGCTACGGGCTGTCCGCCATGATTGTGGAGTGGCCAAATGGCATGCCGGGCGATGTGGGGATGTTCCTGACCTGGGGAAAGTAGTACGTTCGCACCACTGGGCTGGCCGGTGGATTCGGCCGGCTGAACTGTGAGCGCGGCTTCCCCGCCGCGCGCCGCGCCCCGGAGAATGGCATGACGTCCCTGCCCCATGGTGCCGCCACCGAGCACCTGCCCTTCTTCATTACCCCGCCGGGCAGCACCGATATACTGATGGTGATCGCCACCCTCACGCTGATCGGCTCGGTGCTGCTGGCGGGCGTCGCCTTCCTGCATGTGCATTCGCTGCCCGAGCGCATGGCCCATCGCGGCCAGAAGCTGCAATTCGAGATCGTCGCGGTGCTGTGCCTCTTGGCGCTATTCACCCACAACCACGCGCTCTGGGTGATCGCGCTGCTGCTCGCCTTCGTTGACCTGCCGGATTTCGCCACGCCGATGAACCGCATCGCCCGGGCCGCCGAGGTGGTGGCCGGGCTGCCGCCGCCGGAACCGCGGGAGGAGCGGGCACCCTCGGGCCATGGCCACCCGGCCAAGGCGGGAGACGGCACCCATGCTTGAGCTGCTCCTCTGCTCGCTGCTCACCATCCTGCCGGACTATCTTTACCGCCGCTACGGCCAGGGCAAGCGCATCGGCCGCGAGATCACGCTGTTCTCGGTGTGGTTCGAGCTGCGCTGGGGCATCACCGCCTGCCTGATGCTGACGGTGACGCTGATCACCATCATTTTCTACAACCACCCCTCCTCCTCCAACGTCACCGCCTATTTCCGCACCGTTCCCATCGTGCCGGAGACCATCGGCCGGGTGGCAGAGATCTATGTCGGCATGAGCGACCAGGTCGCGCAGGGCCAGCCGATCTTCCGGCTGAACGACGCGGCGCAAAAGGCGGCGGCGGAGACGGCGCGCCGGCGCATCGCCGAGACGGAGGCGCAGATGACCGTCGCCGCCACCGATGTCGCGGCCGCGCAGGGCCAGATCACCCAGGCGGAAAAGGCGCTGCAGCAGGCGCGCGACGAGCTTAACACCAAGGCCCAGCTGAGCAGCCGCAACGCCGATATCGTCTCCCGGCGCGAGCTGGAGCGGCTGCAGGTCGTGGTCGACGGTCAAGAAGGGGCGGTCGCCGCCGCGATGGCGGCGAAGGAAGGGGCGCAGATCCGGCTGGAAACGCTGCTTCCGGCGCAGAAGGCCAGCGCCGAGGCGGCGCTGGCGCAGGCCGAGGTGGAACTCGCCAAGACCGTGATCCGCGCCGGCGTCTCCGGCCGGGTCGAGCAGTTCGCCCTGCGGGTCGGCGATCTCGTCAACCCGCTGATGCGCCCGGCCGGCGTGCTGATCCCGGACGACGCGGGGTCGCGCCGGCAGCTCGGCGCCGGCTTCGGCCAGATCGAGGCGCAGGTGATGAAGCCCGGCATGGCCGCCGAGGCGACCTGCCTGTCAAAACCCCTCACCATCATTCCGATGGTGGTGACCAGCGTGCAGGATGTCATCGCCGCCGGCCAATTCCGCGCCACCGACCAGCTGATCGATACGCAGCAGGTCAACGTGCCGGGCACGATCACCGTGTTCCTCGAACCGCTCTATAAGGGCGGGCTCGACGGCATACCGCCCGGATCGAGCTGCGTTGCCAATGCCTATTCCAACAATCACGACCTGATCGCCTCCGGCGAGGTCGGCGTGCTGCGCGGGCTCTATCTGCACCTCGTCGACACGGTGGCGGTGGTGCACGCCCTGCTGCTGCGCATCCAGGCACTGATCCTGCCGGTGCAGACGCTCGTGTTCGGCGGACACTGAAGGCCGGCCCGGGTTCGGGCCGCGCCGTCAATCGATGATGTTGTAGCCGCCGTCGATATAAAGCACCTGCCCGGTCATCAGCCGGGCGGATTCATGGGCGAGGAAGGCGGTGGCGATGCCGACATCGTCGATTGTAACCAGTTCGCGCGCCGGCGCCTTGCGCCGGGCCTTGTCGAGCAGCGCGTCGAATTCCGGAATGCCGGACGCGGCGCGGGTGGCCAGCGGGCCGGGCGAGATGGCGTGAACGCGGATGCCCTTCGGCCCCAGCTCCGCCGCCATATAGCGCACCGCGCTCTCCAGCGCGGCCTTGGCGACGCCCATGATGTTGTAGTTCTCGATCACCTTCTCGGCGCCGTAATAGGTCATGGTGAACAGCGCGCCCCCCTTCCGCATCAGCGGCTCGGCCAGATGCCCCATGCGGATGAACGACCAGCAGGACACCTCCATCGTCTTCAGGAAGCCATCGAGCGGCGCGTCGGTGACGCGGCCGGCCAGCGTGTCGCGCGGGGCGAAGGCGATGGAATGGACGAGGAAGTCGAGTTCACCCCATTGCTCGGTGATGACCGCGAACACCGCT
The DNA here is from genome assembly GCA_000378025.1 of Xanthobacteraceae bacterium 501b. Classification (GTDB taxonomy): domain Bacteria; phylum Pseudomonadota; class Alphaproteobacteria; order Rhizobiales; family Xanthobacteraceae; genus Ancylobacter. The sequence goes on along the minus strand of KB899087.1, from coordinate 4,756,758 downwards.
TCCATCTGGCCCGGCACGGTGGCGTCGAGCGGCAGGAAGATCGGCGCCTCCAGCTCGCGCGCCAGCGGCTCGACATGAGGCCGGGCCTTGTCGTTGAGATAGGTGACGGCGACCTCCGCCCCGAAGGCACGGAAAGCGCGGGCGCAGCCCCAGGCGATCGACTGGTCGTTGGCGATGCCGACCACCAGCCCCCGCTTGCCCTCGAACAGCTTCAACCCTGCGGCTGGAATGACCATGCGCTCCCTCCCCGTCTCAGCCTGAACCCTTCGCCGCGTTCCTAGCCGCGCGCCGCACCGCCGGCTTGCGCACGGCGCGGGCGCGCGGCGGCGCTTCCACGGCCGGGGGCGGCGGGGGCGATGGCTCAAGCACGAACAGCGCCCGCACCTCCTCCAGCTTCGCCGCCGCTGCGCCGGTGAGCGGCCCGGCCGCCGTGAGCACGCGGCACAGAAGCTCGAACGCCTGCGCCCGCTCGTCCGCCGCCTGCGGCAGCAAGGCGGGCAGCGCGGCCAGCGCGCTGTCGCTATCGATCAGCAGCATGAAATACTGCTCGCGCACCAGCTGCTTGAAATCCTCCAGCGTCAGCTGGCGCGCCCGAGGATAGTGCCGGCGCAGCTGGCGGATGGTGGAAAAGCCGCGCTCATCGGCGCCCCCGCGCGCGAGGGCGACATAGACCAGCGCCCGCACCAGCGCCTCGACCAGCCCACCCTGGCCGATCGCCGCGCGCAGCTCGCCGATGCGCCGCGCGATCAGCTCGCGATGCAGCGCGCTCTTGGCGGCGCGGCGCGGGCCTTGCCCGCCGTCCGGCTCGATCCCCACCGCCGCCTGCAGCAGCGGCGCGCCGTAAATGGCGCGGAACACCTGTTCGCTCTGGTGCTCCACCGCCTTGCGCCAGGCCTCCAACCCCTCGACGATCTGCCGCGAGGCCTGTTCCTGCGCCTTGAGGAAAGGGTTGTCAGGCGCCACCGGCCGGCGCCCGGCGCGCACCGTCGCAGCCGCATCGTCGAGCCAGCCGAGGAAGGGATTGCCGGCACCGAACATCTCATAGCCGAGGCGCAGCGGATGCAGCGCGCGCGCCGCTTCCGCCATCGCCGGGTTCACCAGCGCGCGCACAAAGGGTTGCGCCAGCGCCTGATAAAGCGCGAGATTGATCTCCGACACGCGCGCCGCGGCGGCGAACTGGCGCTCGTCGGCCGCGTCATTGCCGCCGAGCGCGCGGATATCGTCGAGGTCGCGCGCCTCGCAGCGCATCACCCATTGGCCGTGCACGAGCTCCGCGCTGGCGGTGTCGGCGCTCTTCGGCTCGAAGATCGCCTCATAGAGGCCGGGCGGCAGCACGTCGATGAAATCGATGTTGGAGGCGAACTCGTCATGCTCCTTCCGCGCCACGTCGGCGGAAACGAAGATGCCGAGATGGCCGATCGTGTCGTGCACCGTGTAGATGATGGTCTGTCCATAGGAGCGGATCTCGTCGACGCTGTCATAGAGGTCGAGGATCCAGTCCAGCGCCTGCTGCGGCGGGGTGATGTTGTCGCCCTGCGAGCAGAACACCACGATGGGCGAGCGGATGTTGCGCAGGTCGATTGCCGTGCCGTCGCTGGTGCGAATGTCGCCGCAGGCGAGATGGTTGCCGATGAACAGCTGGTCGACGATGAACTGGATTTCCTCGCCATTCAGCAGCACATGGCCGCCCCACCATTTCTCGAAGCCGAGATAGCGCTCCAGCTCGGTGTCGATCTTCGCGTAGAGATTATACTGCTTGCTCCACAGCGTGTTGGCGGGGTTCTGGTTCTCGAAATTCTGCACCAGCCAGGCGCCGTCGAACACGCCGGCGCCGAGATCGCTGGTGAGCGCGGTGAGCCAGCTGCCGCCCAGCAGGCCGCCGGAATAGCGCATCGGGTTGCGCCCCTTCACCCCCGCCCAATAGGACAGCGGCGCGCCGGCGATGATGATCGGCCCGAACAGCTCCGGCCGCACCGCCGCCAGCATCATCACCGCCCAGCCGGCCTGGCAATTGCCGATAACGCAGGGCCTGCCCTCCGCCTCGGGGTGTCGGGCGATCACCGTCTCCAGGAACACCGCCTCGGCGCGGCCGACGTCCTCGAGGGTCTGGCCCGGCATCGGCGCGGGAAGGAAGCCAATGAAATAGCAGGCATGGCCGGCGGCGAGCGCCACGCCGATCTCGCTGTCGGCCTTGAAGCCGCCAATGCCCGGCCCGTGCCCGGCGCGGGGATCGACCACCACGAAGGGCCGCTTCATCGGGTCGATCGCAACCCCTTCGGGCGGCACGATGCGCAGCAGGAAATAGTTCACCGCGTGCGGCAGGTCGCGCCCGTCGACGATCAGTTCCGCCTCATAGTCGAGCACGGTGGGCAGCGGCTCGGCCAGATGCGCCTCATATTGCAGGCCGCGCCGGCGCAAGGCGTCGAGGAACAGCGTGCCCCGCTGGGCGGCGTCGGTGGCATAGGCGATGGCGTCGTCGATCATGTCCGCACCCGTCTTCCCGCCGCCTGGCACCGAGGGTGCGGTGCGGCATGATAGGCGAGGAGAACAGTCTCTTGATGACGCGCCCGCATTGACCCCGCGCAAGCCGGGGCCGCTTTCGCCCGGCGGGCTCAGTCGCGGTCGGCGACGATCAGCTCGACCCCGGCCTCGGCCAGGGCGCGGACCATGGCGTCAGAGGGTGGCAGGTCCGTCACCAGCCGGTGGATGCGCGCCAGCGGGGCGAGCTCAAACACCGCGCCGCGCTCGAACTTGCTGTGATCGGCCAGCACGGTGACGCGGTCGGCGCGCTCGATCATCGCCTTGGCGACTTCCGCCTCCTGCAGGTCGAAATCCATCACCGCATGGGTGTCGATAGCGCCGATGGTGAGCACGGCGTGGCGGGCGCGGAACTTGCCGATCTGCTCCAGCGCCAGCGGGCCGAGGCTCTCGCCGGCATCGGCGCCATAGGCGCCGCCGAGAAGGAACACCTTGTGGCTGTGATTGGCCGCCAGCGTCGCGGCGATGCGTGGCGAATTGGTGATGGCCATCAGCGCGGGCCGCGCCGCCAGCGCCTCGGCAAAGGCGATGGTGGTGCTGCCCGTGTCGATGAACAGCGATTCCTCCGACCCGAACAGCTCGCGCGCGGCAAGGGCGATGCGCTTCTTGCCGGCGGCGTTCTGCGCCATGCGCTGGGCGAAGGGCCATTCGGTATCGGGGTCCGGGCCGGTGGCGAGCGAGCGGGCGCCGCCGTGATAGCGGCGCAGATGGCCGTTGCTCTCCAGCCGGGCGAGATCGCGCCGCACCGTCTCGCGCGACACGCCGAGCCGATCGGCAAGAACCTCGACCGTCACCTCGCCGGAATCGGCGAGCAGGGCGATGATGTCCTCATGGCGCGAGGAAAGTGCCAAGCCTGTCTCCCTGCGATGCCGCCGCGAGGCGACCACCTCGCATCCAGCACCCTGCCCGTTCGGACATAGGACGCCTGATATCGGTTATGCCAGCGGAGAAAATTCGGTCAACATGGCTAGCGCTACCCGAACTGCCTGGCATGCAATGCCTTTCAATCACCCAATATGCCCGAACGGGCATAATTAGCGCCCGGCAAAGCCCTCTTCATCGGTAGTCTGTGCATAATTGAAGACCGAATGGGCAATTTAGTCAATTTTCGGGCTTCCTTTCGTATCCCGATCCGTTACAGTGTTTGCAAGCGCGGAAAAATCAAGCAAGCACAACATTAGTGCAATGCGGCGCGCGAGGGGAATGGACATGTCCGGTTTCCGGCCTTCCGGTCGCGCGCTCGTCTGGCGCCGCCGGCTGCGGCCTGCGTCCACACGGACGCGACCCGACCGTGCCGCCACCGGCGCAACGGCCCTGCGGGGGTCCGGCGCCGGCGGTGCGGGCTGGAGACCGGCAGCAACGGAGCGACAGCGTGAATGTGGAAGGTGTGAAACAGAGCGCCGGCGCCTGGCGGTTCATTAGCGCCTATGTGCGACTGACGGACCGGGTTTCGGACTATGTCGGCTATCTCGCCGCGTCGCTCGTCTTCGCCATGGGCGGCGTGCTGCTGTTCGATGCCGTGACCCGCAACCTGATCAAGATGCCGGTCCACTGGGCGGTGGAACTCACCCAGTTCATGCTCGTGGCCTATTACTTCATGGGCGGCCCGTTCACGCTGAAGAACCACGAGCATGTCCGCATGGACCTCTGGTACGCGACGCTGTCCGAGCGCGGCAAGGCGAAGATGGACCTCGCCACCGTCTGGTGCCTGATCTTCTATCTCGGCGTTCTGCTCATCGGCTCGATCTCCAGCCTGCAATACGCCATCGCCACCAATGAGAAGCGCTTCTCGATCTGGAACCCTTCGGTGATTCCGATCAAGGCCCTGCTCACGGTCTGCCTCGTGCTGATGCTGCTGCAGGCCTTTGCGCTGGTCTTCAAGCATGTCGCCACCCTGCGTGGGGAGAAGCTCTGATGACCTATGAGATGATCGCGGCGCTGATGTTCGCGTCGATGGTGCTGGCGCTGGTCAGCGGCCAGCTGGTCTTCGCCGGCATCGGCTTCGTCGCCTCCGCCGCCGCGCTGCTGCTCTATGGCCCCGGCGCGATGGACCTGCCGTTCAACCAGGTGTTCAAGCTGTTCAACTGGTACGCGATGCTGACCCTGCCCATGTTCATCTACATGGGCTACATCCTCGCGGAATCCGGCATCGCGGAGGATCTGTACCGGGCGCTGCATGTCTGGTTCGGCCGCTTCACCGGCGGCCTTGCCATCGGCACCATCTTCCTGATGGTCATCATCTCGGCGATGAACGGGCTTTCCGTCGCCGGCATGGCGATCGGCGCCACTATCGCCCTGCCGGAGATGATCCGCCGCGGCTATGACAAGGTACTGATCTCAGGCGTCATCCAGGGCGGCTCCTCGCTCGGCATCCTCATCCCGCCCTCGGTGGTGCTGGTGCTCTACGGCATGATCGCCCGCCAGCCGGTCTCCAAGCTCTGGTTCGCCGGCGTCGGGCCCGGCCTTTTGATGGCGGCGCTGTTCATCCTCTACATTTATGTCCGGGTGAAGCTGAACCCGAAGCTGGCGCCGCAGCTGACGGACGAAGAACTGAACATGCCGCTGCGCGAGAAGTTCGCGCTGGCGCGGGCGGGCATCATTCCCTTCGCCATCTTCTTCTTCATGACCGGGCTGTTCGTCTTTGGCGTCACCAGCCTGGTGGAAAGCTCGGCGGTGGGCGCCACCACGGCGACGCTGGCGGCACTCGCCAAGCGCCGGCTGAATTGGCCGGTGCTGCGCGACACCGCGCTGAAGACGCTGAACGTCTCCTGCATGTTCATGTGGCTGATCCTCGCCGCGCTCGCCTTCGGCACGGTGTTCGACGGGCTCGGCGCGGTGAAGGCGGTCGAGTTCCTGTTCGTCCAGCAATGGGACCTCAATCCCTGGACCATCATCATCATGATGCAGCTGAGCTTCATCATCATGGGGATGTTCCTCGACGACACCGCGATGCTGGTCATCGTCGCGCCGCTCTATATCCCGCTGGTCAAGGCGCTCGATCTCGGCTTCGACAACCAGCTGATCTGGTACGGCATCCTGTACACGATTACCTGCCAGATCGCCTATATCACCCCGCCCTTCGGCTACAATTTGTTCCTGATGCGCTCGCTGGCGCCGAAGGAGATTTCGCTGGTCGACATCTACAAGTCGATCTGGCCCTTCGCCGCGATCATGCTGTTCACCATCGTCATGCTGATGGTCTTCCCGCAGATCGCGCTCTGGCTTCCCGAACACATGAAAGTCAAAGGCTGATCGCAACAGCCGACCGACCCTTCCAGAAAACAGAGGAGCAACCGATGACCGACGACATCAAGAAGCCCACGCCCAAGAAGGTGGACCCCGCCGCCGACGCCATTCTCGCCACCCGCCGCAGCTTCCTCGGCAAGGCAGCGCTCGGCACTGGCGCGGCGCTGGCGACCACGACGCTGGCGGCGCCCGCCGTCATCGCCCAGGCCGGCACCATCAAATGGCGCCTGCAGACCTATTCCGGCGCCCCGCTCGGCGCCCATGTCATCAAGCCGCAGATCGACGCCTTCAACGCCGCCGCCAATGGCGCGATGGAGATCGAGCTTTATTACGCCGACCAGCTGGTCCCCACCTCTGACCTGTTCCGCGCTTTGCAGACCGGCACGCTCGACGCGGTGCAGTCGGACGAGGCGACCATGGCCTCGCCGGTCGATATCGCGGTTTTCGGCGGCTACTTCCCCTTCGCCACCCGCTACAGCCTCGATGTGCCGGCGCTGTTCCGCTATTACGGGCTGAAGGAAATCTGGGCCGAGGCCTATGCCGAGGTGCCCAACGTCACCTGGCTGTCCACCGGCGCCTGGGACCCGCTGCACATCTTCACCGTCGACAAGCCGATCAAGAGCCTTGCCGACATGGCCGGCCTGCGCGTCTTCGGCGTGCCGACCGCCGGCAAGTTCCTCTCCAAGTATGGCCTCGTGCCGGTGACGATCCCGTGGGACAACGTCGAAGTGGCGCTGCAGACCGGCGAACTCGACGGCGTCGCCTGGTGCGGCTTCACCGAAGCCTATGAAGTGGGCTGGGCCGATGTGTGCAACTACGCGCTGACCAACTCGGTCACCGGCGCCTGGTTCGGCAGCTACTTCGCCAACTCCCCGAGCTGGGCCAAGGTGCCGCCGCATCTGAAGGAACTGTTCCTGATGAGCATCGACCAGTCGCATTACTACCGCGACGTCTGGTACTGGGGCGGCGAGGCCAAGCTGCGCGTCGAGGGCAACAAGATGGAGCTGACCTCGCTGCCGCCGGCCGACTGGGCGACTGTGGTCAACGACTCCAAGGGCTTCTGGGACGAGACCGCCGCCGCCAGCCCGCGCGCGGCCCGCGTCGTCGCCGCCTTCAAGAAGTATGACGAGACCATGCAGAAGGCCGGCTACCCCTATCGCTGAGCCCCCCGCAGAGATCCCCGCCGCCCAAAGGGGTGGCGGGGACCGCGCGCCCGGACGAGCCGGCCGCGCCGTGCCGACAGGAACGTGCCGACATGGAAAGGAGCGCCATGCGCCCCGAACCGACCGCCCGTGACGAGAGCTTCGACAACGAGCGCTTCGACATTGCCGTCATCGGCGCCGGGGTCGTGGGCTGCGCGGTGGTGCGCAGGCTTGCCCTGGCCGGTGCCAAAGTGGTGCTGATCGAGAAGGGCAGCGACATCCTGTCCGGCGCCTCCAAGGCCAATAGCGCCATTCTCCACACCGGCTTCGACGCCCCGCCGGGCAGTCTGGAGCTTGAGCTGATCAAGGCCGGGCGGGAGGAATATCTCTCCCTCGGTCCCAGCATCGGCCTCGACCTGGTGAAGACCGGGGCGCTGGTCTGCGCCTGGAACGAGCTTGAGGCGGAAAAGCTGGACGCCATCGCCGCGCAGGGGCGCGAGAATGGTATCTCTAACCTGGCGCTGCTGTCGGGACCGGCGGCCCGCGCCACCATGCCCGGCCTCTCCGACCGGCTGGTGGCGGCGATCGAGGTGGCGGACGAGCACATCATCGACCCCTGGACCGCGCCGCTGGCCTATCTCACGCAAGCCGTGGCGCTGGGGGCGCATTTCCTGCGCAATGCCGAGCTGATCGGGGGGCGTTTCGACGGTGAATGGCATCTCGCGACCACCGCCGGCGCGGTGACGGCCCGCGCCGTGGTCAATACGGCCGGGCTCTATGGCGACATCGTCGACGCGCGGCTGGGCTTTACCCCGGAATTCGAGATACGCCCGCGCAAGGGCCAGTTCGTAGTCCTGGACAAGGCAGCCTACGCCCTTGTGCCGCGCATCGTGCTGCCGGTGCCGACCGAGATCACCAAGGGCGTGGTGGTCTGCCCCACCGCCTTCGGCAATGTGCTGATCGGCCCCACCGCCGAGGAACAGGAAGACCGCGTGCGTGCCACCGTCGAGACCGCGACACTGGAGGGCCTGCTGGCGCGCGGGGCGCAGATCGTACCGGCGCTGGCGGGCATGCCGGTGACGGCGGTCTATGCCGGGCTGCGGCCGGCGAGCGAGACGAAGGCCTACCGCATCTTCTGCCGGCCGGAGAAGCGCGCCGTCACGCTCGGCGGCATCCGCTCCACCGGGCTCAGCGCCGCGCTCGGGTTGGCGCAGCATGCATTGAAGCTTATCGAGGGCTTCGGCCTCTCGCTGTCCCCGGCGAGCGACGCGCCGGAACTGCGCCTGCCCAACCTCACCGAAACCTGCCCGCGCGACTGGCAGGCGCCCGACCATGGCGAGATCGTCTGCCATTGCGAAATGGTGACACGGCGCGAGATCGAGGCGGCGCTCATAAGCCCGGTGCCACCCGGCGATTTCGGCGGCGTGCGCCGGCGCACCCGCGCCGGCATGGGCCGCTGCCAGGGCTTCTACTGCAATGCGCGGCTGGCGGAGATGACGCGCGGCAAGCTGCGCGAGCCACTGGCGGTCGGGGACGAACCCTCATGAGCGACGCGGATGTCATCATCGTCGGCGGCGGGCCGGCCGGGGTGGCGGCGGCGGTGGAGCTGCGCCGGCAGGGCGTCGGCCGCGTCGTGCTGCTGGAACGCGAGGCGCAGCTCGGCGGCGCCACCCGCCATTGCAGCCATTCGCCCTTCGGCATGCTCGATTTTCACCGGGTCTATTTTGGCGCCGCCTACGGCAAGAGGCTGGAAGCGGAAGCCGCCCGCGCCGGAGTGGAGGTCCGCACCGGCCACTCCGTGGTGCGGCTCATCGCCGGAGGTCGGGTTGAGCTGGCGACGCCGCACGGCGTCGAGACGCTGCAGGCGCGGCGGCTGCTCATCGCCACCGGCGCCCGTGAGACGCCCCGCGCCGCCCGGCTGATCTCAGGCGACCGGCCGATCGGGGTGGTGACGACAGGCGCGCTCCAGTCCTATGTCGCCTTTCACGGCCTGATGCCGTTCAGGCGCCCGCTCATCGTCGGCTCGGAGCTGGTGAGCCTGTCGGCCGTGCTCACCTGCCTCAGCCATGGCGCCCGCCCCGTCGCCATGATCGAGCCCGGCCCGCACCCGCTCGCCCCGGCGCCGCTGATGTGGTTTCCCCGCGCGATGGGCATCCCGTTCCATTGCGGGGCGGAACTCCTCGACATTCATGGCGCGAGCCGGGTGGAGGATGTCACGCTGCGCCTGCGCGACGGCACCCTGCATAAGCTTGCCTGCGACGGGGTGCTGCTCACCGGACGCTTCACCCCGGAATCGGCGCTGCTGCTTCAGTCGGCCATCGGCGTCGACCCCTTCAGTGCGGGCCCGGCGATCGACCCCTATGGCCGCACCGCCGACCCTCACCTTTTTGCCGCCGGCAATCTGCTGCGCGCGGTGGAGACCGCCGGCTGGTCCTTCCGCGAGGGCCGCGCGGTCGGCCGCGCCATCGCCGAGGATCTGGCGCGCGACGCGGACGCTGGCCTCGACGGGGACGCCCTCCTCCCCGTGACCTTCGACCCGCCGGTCAAGCTCGTCGTGCCCGGCCTGATCCGGCGCGGAAACCGTGCCGCACCGGCTTTCCCGAACTTCCAGCTGCGCTTCGCGCGGCAGGCGCGCGGGCGCCTTTCGCTGGTGCTGGACGGCCGCGAAATGTGGGCGCAAGAGAAGACGTGGCGACCGGAACGTCGCATTGCCTTACCAATTCCGTCCGCCGCCCAGACGGCGGACCGCGTGCATATCGGTTTCGAGGAGAGGACCTAGTGCGTGTCGCCGCTATCGACCAGGGCACGACGTCAACCCGCTGCCTCGTCGTCGAGGCGGACGGTACCGCCTGGTTGGCCGCCAGCCTTGCCCATGGCCAGCGCCACCCCGCGCCGGGCTGGGTGGAGCACGACCCGCGCGAATTGCTGCGCAACATCCGCGCCGTGCTGGCGGCCGCTGGGCCGGTCGATGCCATCGCCCTCGCCAATCAGGGGGAGAGCTGCCTCGCCTGGGACGCGGTGAGCGGGGAAGCGCTCTCTCCCGTCATCGTCTGGCAGGATTCGCGCACCACGGACGCCCTCGCCGCCCGCTCCGAAGACGATGTGATCCGCTCACGGGCGATCTGCGGCCTGCCGCTCGATCCCTATTTCTCCGCCTCCAAGCTGGCCTGGCTGGTCGAGAACATCCCCGCCGTCGCCACCGCGCGGGCCAATGGCCGGCTCAGGCTTGGCACCACCGACGCCTATTTCCTCGATCAGCTCACCGGCACCTTCGCCACCGACCTCGCCACCGCCTCGCGCACCGGCCTGCTCGATCTTTCGACCGGCCTGTGGAGCGACGAACTCTGCGCGCTGCATGGGGTGCCGCGCACCTTCCTGCCCTGCATTCGGCCCTCCGACAGCGGCTTCGGACAGATCGACGGCGTGCCGGTGAAGGTCTCGATCGTCGACCAGCAGGCGGCCCTCTACGGTCATGGCTGCCGCGCGCCGGGCGAGGCCAAGATCACCTTCGGCACGGGCGCCTTCCTGCTGGCGGTCGCCGGCCCGGCGCGCCCCGACACCGCCGGCCTGCTGCCGACCATCGCCTGGCACCGCAAGGGCGAGGCGCCGGTCTTCGCCGTCGAGGGCGGCGTCTACGATGCCGGGGCAGCGCTGGAATGGCTGCGCCGGCTCGGCCTGTTCAGCCAGACGCACGAACTCGACGGGTTCAAGGGGCCTTCCGCCCTCAGCCGGGGGCTCGTCTTCGTGCCGGCGCTGTCGGGCCTCGCCGCGCCCTATTGGGACCGCAAGGCGGCGCCGCTGTTCATCGGCATGGAGGCGTCGACCGACCGGCGCGACATGGTCCGCGCGGCACTGGAGGGCATCGCCCTGCTCACCGTCGGGCTGATCGACGCCGCGGAACTCGGCCGCGGCAGCATCACCGACATCTCGATCGATGGCGGCCTGTCGCGGAGCCGCTGCTTCGCCGCCTTCCTCGCCGCCGCCAGCGGCCGTGCCATCAAGGTGCCGGACCTGCACGAAATGACCGCGCTGGGCCTCGCCGCGCTCTGCGGCGCCGAGACCGGCGCCGCCCGTGCCGCCTTCCGGCGCTTCGAGCCGGACGGCTCGGTCAGCGCGCAGGACCACGCCCGTTTCCGCGAGGCGGTGAAGAAGTGCCGAAACTGGCGCGCGTGAGATCGGCTCAGAATACGAAGTCGACCGAGGTCAGCAGCCAGCAGCCACGTGCCCATTCGATCCGGTTGCCGCTGGCGTCGGTGTTGATCGAACTGGTGCGGAACACCGGCGTCCCCGGGGTCAGCGCCAGCAGGCTCGCCTCGTCAGGCGTGGCGAAGCCCCCGCTGATGCGGGTCTCGGCGCGGCGGTACTTCTGGATGCCATGGGCGATGAACACATCCGTCACCGATTGGCGCCGGGAATAGACGGTGGTGAAGTCCGGCAGCAGGGCGGCGGGGAACACCTTGGTGCTGATATAGATCGGCTGGCCATCGGCTGAGCGCACGCGGCGCAGGCGCACCACCGGCGCGCCGATCGCCAGGTGCAGCTGCTCGGCGGCGGCGGCATCCGCGAACTCCTCCTCCAGCACGGTGGTCGTGGTGGTCACGGCCTTGCCGTCGGCGCGCAGGCTCTCGGCGAAGCGGCTACCGTCGCGCACCACCAGCGCCGAGGGCAGGCTGCGCACGAACACCCCCACCCCCTTGCGCGAGGTGAGGTGCCCTTCCTGCTGAAGCTGCTGCAGCGCCCGGCGCAACGTGATGCGGGTAACGCCCAGCTTCTCCGACAGATGCACCTCGCCCGGCAGCTGGCCGCCCGGCGTGAGCCAGCCGCTGTCGATCAGCGAGAGGATATAGTCGTAGATCTGCTGCCAGATCGGCGCGTCGCGGCGCGGGCGGAAGACCAGCCCGTCAAAACCCGATATGCCGTTCGCCGGCCCCGGCTGCGCCTTCACGCTCCTGTTCACGCCCTCACTCCGCTGCCTGCGCCAGGCCCGCGGACGGCCGACGCTCCAGAGCCCGGCGAGCATAGACGATTCGTCCCGCCACCAGCGTCGCCACCACTTCCGGATGCGCCATGTCGGTGGCATCGACAAGAAGGAGATCGGCCCGCCGGCCGGCCTCCAGGCTGCCGCGATCCTTGAGCCGGGCGACGCGGGCGGGATTGGCGGAGACCAGCGGCCAGTGCCGCGCCAGCGCCTCGTGGTCGCCCGCCGCCAGGGTGAAGGCGGCATAGAGCGGCGAGGGGTAGTGGTAATCGCTGGTCAGCACCGTGCAGCGCCCGGCGGCGATGGCTTCAGTCGCGCTTAGCGCGCCATTATGGCTGCCGCCACGCACCACGTTTGGCGCACCGAGGATTACGTCCTCTCCGGCGTCGCGGGCGGCCTGCGCTGTCTCCTGGTTCATCGGGAATTCGGAGGCCACCGCGCCCAGCGCCCGAAACCGCGCGCGCTCGGCCGGCGAATCCTCGTCATGGGCGAGCAGCACATTGCCGTTCGCCCGCGCACTCGCCGCCAGGCTCTCAATGGCAGCGGGCACCGCGTCCCGCGCGCCCCACACCCGGTCGAGCAGCGTCATGTAGTCCTCGCGGCTGAGACCGGAACGTTCCGCCATCTGGCCGATCTTGCGGGCGATGGTGCCCTTGAGCACGGAGCCTGTCGTGTGGTCGTTGAAGGCGAGGATCGGCGCGGGGGTGAGCGCCAGCCATTCCCGCACCTCCTCCAGCGCCTCCAGCGCGAAGGTTTCCCAGCGCAGATGCAGCCGGGTGTCGCAGGCCAGCCCCTCGCGCAACGCGAGCAGCGTGGCGACGAAGCTGCGCGCGGCTTCCACCGAGCGCAGGCCCGGCTCCCAGGAGATGGTAACGCCGTGAAAAGCGGTGGTGACGCCGTTCGCCACCAGCTGGCGGTCGGTGTCGCGCAAAGCGAGCGTCATGTCGAAGCGCACGCCCGGGCGGGGCATGATGTGACGCTCGAAGGCGTCGCCGTGAATGTCGACGATGCCCGGCAGCACCAGCAGGCCGCGCGCGTCGATCACCCGCTCGGGAGCGGGGTCGGGAGCGGGGTCGGGAGCGGCGTCGTGCGCCTCCCCGGCGATGCGCCCACCACTCACCACCACCGGCCGGTCGCTCCACTGGCCGCTCCGGAGCGCCCGCCCATTCTCGATCCGCACACTCATCATCCGCCTCGGCACCCCTAAGCCACTGTCATGGACACGTCATACGCTGTCTATACAGATAACCGTAGTCCACAGTTCCTGTCTATACAGCAAGGGGCACAAAATGTTTCGCAAGCTTGTTTCCGCCCTCGCCATTACCCTGGCGACGGCCTTCGCGGCGACGGCCGAACCGGTTCGTTTCGCTGTCACCGACATTGAAGGCCTGGAGGCGCTGCAGCAGGAGTTCGGCGGCTTCCAGAAGGAGCTTTCCAAGCTCACCGGCCTCGATATCGAGCTGATCCCGGTCAGCTCCCGCACCGCCGCCGTCGAGGCGATGAATTCCGGCCATGTCGAGCTCGTGCTCACCGGCCCGGCCGAATATGTGGTCATGAAGGAGCTTAGCGACCCGCGCATCGTCGTCGCCTGGCAGCGCCCGGACTATTTCGCGCAGATCGCCGTGCTGGCCAACGGCCCGATCCGCACCATCGACGACCTAAAGGGCAAGAAGGTCTCCTTCGGCTCGGTCGGTTCGACCTCGCAGCATCTCGGCCCGGCGCAGGTGCTGGCCGATTTCGGCATCATGTATGGCAAGGATTATGACGGCGTCATCATCTCCCGCAACGTGGCGGCGGAAGCGCTGATCCGTGGCGACATCGCCGCCATCGGCCTGAACTATGGCCACCTCAACTCGATCCGCAAGGCGTTCCCCAACGCCGCCTTCGCCGTCGTCGCCCGTGGCCGCGACCTGCCCAACGACATCCTCGTCGCCCGCAAGGACATTCCCGAAGAGGTGTTCGTGAAGGTGCGCGAGGCCTTCCTCAAGCACGGCAACGAGCTGATGAACGCCGTGCTCAAGGGCGAGGACAATCAGAAGTTCAAGGGCGGCATCTTCATCACCGACGTGAAGGACAGCGACTACGACTATGTCCGCTCGATGTACCGCACCATTGGCATCGAGAATTTCGGTTCCTTCATCAACTGAACCCCTCACCCCAGCGCCGGACGGGCCTCGCTCCCGTCCGGCGCTTCTTTTCGTTCGTGATGGAGGCCGCCATGGAGCGCGTTCCGACCGAGCACGTTCCCGTGCCGCCCCTCGCCGGTCTGCGCCCGGCCAACACCGGCAATCCCGAGATCGGCCCGCTGGTGAAGTCGGTAGCGCCGGTCCTCGCCCCGCAGATCATCGGCGCGCGCGGCCTCGCCAAGACCTATCCCAACGGCCAGGCGGTGTTCGCCGGGGTCGATCTCGACATCCGCGCCGACCAGCGCGTGGCACTGATCGGCTCCAATGGCGCTGGCAAGTCGACCCTGCTCAAATGCCTGATCGGCCTTCTGCCCTCGACCCATGGCGAGATCACCACGCTGGGGGAGCGCTTCATGGCCGCCCCCAGCGCCGCGCAGCTGACCCGGCTGCGCCGGCAGATCGGCTTCGTGTTCCAGAATCATGGTCTGGTCGGGCGGCAATCTGTGCTGACCAATGTCATCCAGGGCAAGCTCGGCCTGCCCGGCAGCTGGCGAGCCTTCCACCACGCCCTCGCCCGGCAGGAATGGCGCGAGGAGGCGATGGCGGTGCTGGCCGAGGTGCGCCTCGCCGACAAGGCGAGCGCCCGCGCCGACCAGCTTTCCGGCGGGCAGGCCCAGCGCGTCGCCATCGCCCGCGCGCTGATCCGCCGCCCGCGCCTGCTGATCGCCGACGAGCCGGCCGCCAGCCTCGACCCGGCGGTGGGGCGCGACATCATGCGGATCTTCTCCGAGCTCGCCCGCGATCACGGCATCACCCTCGTCTACACCACCCACGACATGCAGCACGCGCTCGACTATTCCGACCGCATCGTCGCACTCAAAGACGGCAAGGTGCATTTCGACCGGCCCACTATGCGGGTTTCCCTGCGCGATATGGATGGCGTCTTCCATGGTTAGCACCCCCTCGGCCACCCTGCCCCGCACGCTTCCCCCCTCGCGCCTGCCCGCGATCTCGCCGCTGTCCTTCACCATTCTGGTGGTGGTCGGGGCGCTGTTCCTCGTCTCGATGGGCCAGGTCGCTCCCTCGCCGGAAAAGCTCGCCAACGGCCTGCCGCGCATGGCGGAGCTGGTGGGGCGGATGCTGCCGCCCAACACCGAACCCGGCTTTCTCCAGCGCATGGGCTGGCGCATTCTGGAGACGCTGCAGATCGCGCTGGTCGGCACCGTCTTCGGCGTCATCATCAGCCTGCCGATGGGCTGGCTGGCGGCGCGGGGCATCTCCCCGCTCGGCGCCTTCCGGCATTTTCCGCGCGCGCTGATCTCGCTGTTCCGCACCGTGCCCGATCTCGTCTGGGCGCTGCTGTTCGTCTCGACGCTGGGCCTTGGCGCGGTGGCCGGCACGATGACCATCGTCGTCGACACGATCGGCTTTTGCGGCCGCTTCTTCGCCGAGGCGATGGAGGAGGCCGACAAGAAGCCGCAGGAGGCGCTGCACGCCATCGGCGCCAACCGCGTCACCGTGCTGTGCGGGGCGATCCTGCCCGACGTGATGCCGACGCTGATCAACTCCTCGCTGTTCGCGCTGGAAAAGGCCGTGCGTGCCTCCGTCGTGCTCGGCCTCGTCGGCGCCGGCGGCATCGGGCAGGAGCTGAAAGTGGCGTTCGACCTGTTTCAGTACCGCAACGCCTCGGCGATCATCCTCGCCATCTTCATCATCGTGCTGGCGATGGAATTCCTCACCGACCGGCTGCGGGCGAAGTTCCAATAGGCGGGCGGAAGGTGCATTCCGCCCCCACTCTGGGGTAAGTGTCGCGCCTCAAGCGACAGGTGCCCCCCGACGTGACCGCCGTGACCTCCCTTCTCCTCACCATGCGCCCTATGTTCTTCGGCAGCGTGCTCGGCATTGGCGGCCTCGCCAATGGCTGGCGCATGGCGACGCGACTGTGGGGCGCGCCTGTCCTGATCGGCGAGACGCTCGCGGTGCTCGCCTTCGGGCTCTGGCTGCTGTGGAGCGTGCTCTACGGCTTGAAATGGCTGGTCCATCCCGGCGTGGCGCGGGAGGAGCTGAACCACCCCGCCCAGGGGCTCATCGCCGCGCTGGCACCGGTTTCCACCCTGATCGCCGCCATCGCCATCGGCCCGCATGTGCCGCTGCTCGGCTGGAGTCTGTTCATTCTGGGGGCGGCGGGCGTTGTCCTCTATGCCGCCTGGAGCGTCGGTGGCCTGTGGCAGGGCGGGCGGATGCCGCAGGAGGTGACGCCGATCCTCTATCTCCCCACCGTCGGCGGCGGGCTGGTCGGCGCCATCGCCTGCGCCACCTTCGGCCAGACCGCGCTCGGCTGGATGTTCTTCGGCATGGGGGTGATGTCGTGGCTGTCGATGGAATCGGTGTTCCTCACCCGCCTGTTCCAGCACGCGCTGCCGGCCGCGCAGCGCTCCAGCCTCGGCATGGAACTGGCGCCGCCGGCGGTCGCCTGCGTCGCCTATCTCTCGCTGACGCCGGGGCCGGCGGACAAGGTGGCGCTCGCTCTGTTCGGCTATGGCTGTTTTCTGGCGCTGGTGATGGCGCGACTTGTGCCATGGCTGCGCCAGCAGCCCTTCGGCCCCGGCGCCTGGGGCTACACCTTCGGCGTCGCCACCCTGCCGCTCGCGGCGCTGAAGCTCACGGAACAGGGCGCGGGCGAGCCGGTGACGCAGATGGCGCTGGCGCTGTTCATCGCCGGCAACGCCATCATCGGCTGGATCGCGCTGCGCAGCCTCGTCAAGGTGGTCGCCTTCTTCAAGGCGCCGAGAGGCTGACCCTCACGCCGGGCCACTTTCCGCCAGCAGGTATGGCGCGTCGGCGCTGAAGACGTGGCCGTCCACCTGCCGCCAGCCATCGCCAATCCACGCGCCAAGCCATTCGGTAAGGTCATCCAGCGGTGCGCCTGGCGCCGGGATCCGGGTCGGCAGCACCACCCGCACGGCATGCGCCCCCTGCCGGCGCTCGAAGCCGAACCAGCCCCAGGGAGAGGGCGCGATCTCAAGCCGGCGATAATCGCCCCGCATCAGCGCCGGGTTGCGGGCGCGCAGCGCCAGCAGGTCCCGCGTCAGCGCGAAAGTCGCGGCATCGTCGGGGTCGAGCGCGGCCGTATTCCCCGCCAGTGCCTGCGCCCGCGCCGCCCAGTCCACCGGGCGACGGTTGTCGGGGTCGACCAGCGAGAAATCGCGAAGCTCCGTGCCCTGATAGATGTCGGGCGTGCCCGGCAGCGTCTGCTGGAGAATAATCTGACCGAGCCCGACCAAGCGTCCGGCGGGAGCAAGCTCGCCCACAAACGCCTCGAGCCGGGCGCGGAATTCCGCCGCTTCCGGCGCCTCGACCAGAGCGCGGGCAAAGCCGAGGCTCGCCGCTTCATAGGCCTCGTTCGGGGTTTCCCAATTGCTGTGGCGCTTGGCCTCGCGCAGCGCCTTGGTGAGATAGGTCTCCATCCGCTCCGGCGTGATCGGCCAGGCGGAAACCAGCGTCTGCAGGATCATATGCGCGTCGAGCGCGTCGGGCATCGCGATGCCCGCCTCCTCACGCCGCAGCGGGACGGTGAGCGCTTCGGCCGCCTCGCAGAACGCCAGCCACGCCTCGGGCCTGCCGCTCAGCGCGGCGAGGCGCGCGCGCGGGCCGGGGCCGCGCTTGGTGTCATGCGTCGCCAGCGGGATGAGGTCGACCGCGCCGTCCCTGGCGCGCGCCTCACAAAGCGCGTGCATCTCCTGCGCGCTGCGGGCGGGATGGTCGAGGCTGCCGCCGACTTCATTGGCGCAGAGCAGCACGGGATAGCGGTACAGTTCCGTATCCTCGAAGCCCTTGGCCATGGCCGGGCCGCTGAGCTGCTGGAAGCGCGAGCGGAATTCATGGTCGCTCGGCCGCTCCGGGCTCTCCAGCCGGCGGAGCAGCAGCGCCGCCGCCGCCGCAGTGAGCGGGTTCTCCGTCGCCTCGATACGGGTGCGGATCTCCTGCCAGATCGCGACATCCTCCGCCTCATGGCCTTTGGGGGTCGCATAGGAGCGATAGACCGGGCAATGGGCGAGCAGCGCCACCACCCCGTCGCGGATCGCCGTGTTGGTGAGGTCGCCGGCGGTCATGGCCTCGTCCAGCCCCTCGCGCGCGAGCATGGCCAGAATGTCGACCTCGGCCTTGAGGCTCGCCTCCAGCACCTGCCGCTTGGCGCCCGCCAGCCGCTCGGGCAGCGCGCCGACGAGAAGGTGACGCGCCCGCAGCGCCGCCTCGAAGGCGCCATAGCCCTCCGGATCGACGAAAAGCGCGTTGATGTCGTTCAGCCGCTCATAGCCGGTGGTGCCCTCGATCGGCCAGGGACGCAGCACCTCGCCCGGCTCCAGGATCTTCTCGACCAGCAGGGGGACATCAGGACCCACCGCGGCCCGCAGCCGGTCGCAATAGCCGGCAGGGTCGACCAGCCCGTCAATATGGTCAATCCGCAGCCCATGCACGAGCCCGCGAGTGATCAGCGCCAGCGGCAGGCGGTGGACGAGGTCGAACACCTCGGGGTCCTCCACCCGCACGCCGGCAAGATCAGTGATGTTGAAGAAGCGGCGGTAATTGAGATCATGCGCCGCCGTGCGCCACCAGGCGAGGCGCCAGTGCTGCGCCTCCAGCACGGCGGCAAGGTCCGCCTGCGCCAGCGCCACCTCCAGCGCCTGGCGCGCGGCGGCGTCGAGGGCGGTGAAAACGGCGCGGGCCGCGCCTCTTCCGGTGTCGTCCGATCCGCCCTCCACCACGGCGAAGCAATCGGCAGCGGCCGTGAGGCCGGCCGCGCGCAGCAGCCCCGCCACGCTTTCCGCCCGCAGCGGAAAGACGTGGTCGGCATAGGCGACATTGACGCGCCCGAGATCGTAATCGGCGCGCAGCGACAGCGCCCCGGACTCCAACGTCGCCTTGAGCGGGTCGCCCAGCACCGGCAGCAGCAGCCGGCCGCTTTCCCATTTCACATCGAACACGCGCGCGGCGGCCGAGCCCGGGCCGGCTTCCATCATGTCGAGCCAGAACGGGTTGTGGCTGGAAGCCGCCATGTGGTTCGGCACGATGTCGAGCACCACGCCCATGCCCCGCGCCGCCAGCGCGCCGGCGAGAGCCTCAAAACCCGCCTCCCCGCCCAGCTCCGGATTGATCCGGGTCGGATCGGCGACATCATAGCCATGGGTCGAGCCCGGCACCGCCGTGGTGATCGGCGAGGCATAGAGGTGGCTCACACCCAGGTCGGCGAGATAGGGCACCAGCGCCTGCGCATCCGCAAAGGTGAAGCCGCGATGGAACTGCAGCCGATAGGTAGCGCGAAGGGCGGGGTTCATGCGCGGGCAAGGCTCCAGAGGGCGGCCGCGAAGGGGTCGAGCGTCAGCTGCCCTTCCGCCTCGTGGATGACGCCGCCAATGCTGGCGCCCGCCGGCATGCCGGAGAATGTGGTCTGCGGGTCGATCCGCACGCGCTCCTTGCCTCCATTCAGCACCATCACCAGCGTGCCGGCGCCATAGTGCCAGGCGACGCGCAGCGCCTCGCCGGTCCGGCTCAACTCGCTGCCGCGATAGGGGCTGGCGGTGAGCGGCCAGACCAGCCGACGGCGCTGCTCAGCCAGACGGTGAAAAGCGTCGAGCTCCGCCCGCGCCTGCGGGGTGCGCATGTCCTCGGGCTTCAGCTTGGCTGCAAGGAAAGTCGCCTCGCTCAGCGGGTCGGGGAAGCTCTCGCCATGGGCGTCGAAAAAATCGGCGAACTCGCTGCGGCGGCCCTTGCGCACCGCGTCCGCCAGCTCGCCCTCGAAATCGCAGAAGAACGGGAAGGGCGTGGGCAGCAGCGCTTCCTCGCCCTGGAACAGCAGCGGGATTTCCGGCGAGAGCATCAGCACGAAGCGCAGGAAGGCCAGCCGCTCCGGCGCCAGCGTCCCGGCGAGCCGGTCGCCGAGCGGGCGGTTGCCGATATGGTCGTGATTCTGCACGAAGCTGACAAAGGCGTCCGGGGCGAGGTCGGCGCAGGGCGTGCCGCGCGGATGCCCGCCCTCGCCCGGATAGGGTTCGCCCTGGAAGACGAAGCCCTCGGCGAGCGCCCGCCCGGCGGAGGCCACCGCGTCCCGGGCATAGGGGGCGTAATAGCCGGTGCGCTCGCCGCTGCCGAGCACATGGAAGGCGTGGTGCCAGTCATCATTCCACTGAGCGGTGAACAGATGCTCCTCGCGCGTCAGCCAGCCGGCAATGTTGTCGTGGTTCTCCAGCACCAGCCACGCATCCGGGCGCACCGCACGGCAGGCGGCCGCGATCTCGCGCAGGAAGGTCTCGGCGCCGCCGGTCGCGAGCGCATGCACCGCGTCGAAGCGCAGCCCGTCAAAGCCGAAATCGGCCAGCCAATAGGCGGCGTTCTCGGTGAAGAAGGCCCGCACAATGGGGTTCTCCAGGTCGATCGCCGGGCCCCAGGGGGTGTGGATATCCTCGCGGAAGAAGGACTTGCCGTAGAGCGGCAGGTAGTTCCCGCTCGGGCCGAAATGGTTGTAGACCACATCCAGCATCACGCCGAGCCCGCGCTCATGGGCGGCGTCGATAAGGGCGCGCAGATCGTCTGGCGTGCCATAGGCGGTGTCGGGGGCGTAGAGCAGCACCCCGTCATAGCCCCAGTTGCGCCGGCCGGGAAAATCGGCGACCGGCATCAGCTCGATCACGGTGAAGCCGGCGTCGCGGTAATGGTCGAGCCGCTCGATCAGCGCCCGGAACGTGCCTTCCGGCGTCGCCGTGCCGACATGCACCTCGGCGATAACAGCCTCATGCCAGGGGCGCGGCACCCCGCCCGCCGACATCGCGACCGGCGCCGCTGTGAGGCTCCAGCCATCGGCGTCCTCCGCCTGCCCGCGCGAGGCGGGATCGGGGACGGCGACCGCCCCCTCCCCTTCGCCGATGCGGAAGCGATAGCGCGTGCCCGCGTTGAGCCCATCGATGGCGGCGGTGAAGAAGCCATCGCCGGCCTTGTCCATGGCCTTGGGCGCGGCGCCGTCGATTTCCACGCTCACATGGCCCGCATCCGGCGCGTAGAGGCGGAAGCGTGTGGCCGTGCCGTCGAGGATCGGTCCGAAGCGGGTGCTGTTCATGCGCGCCATTCCCAGACGATGAGCGTGCGGCCCGGCACGCCGAAGCTTCCACCGCCCTCAAGGCTGGAGCCTTCCAGGTCGTCGCCGGTGGCGAGGATTGCCTCCCAGCGGCCGGACTGCACCGGCGGGGCGACGAAATCGACGTCGACATGCGAGGCGTTGAGCATGATCACCAGCGAGGGCTCCTCCGGCAGCACCGGGGCGAGGCGCAGGGTGATGCATTTGGAGTGCGGGTCGGCCCAGTTCTCCTCGGTCATCCGGGTGCCGCCATTATTGAACCAGGCGACATCGGGCTGGCCCATCTCATTGCGCGAGCCGGTGAGGAATTCCGGCCGCGAGAGGCAGGAATGCGTCTTGCGGATCTCGGCGAGGCGGGCGACGAAGTCAGGCAGTTCCGGGTCGTCATCCGACCAGTCGACCCAGCCGATCTCGTTGTCCTGGCAATAGGCGTTGTTATTGCCGCCCTGCGAGTTGGAACGCTCGTCGCCGGCCAGCAGCATCGGCACGCCCTGGCTGAGGAACAGCGTGGCGATCAAATTGCGCTTCTGCCGGCGGCGCAGCGCGTTGATGGCGGGATCGTCGGTCTCGCCTTCGACGCCGCAGTTCCAGCTCTTATTGTCGTCATGGCCGTCACGGCCATCCTCGCCATTGGCCTCATTGTGCTTATCGTTATAGGTGACGAGGTCGTGCAGGGTGAAACCGTCATGGGCGGTGATGAAGTTGAGGCTCGACCAGGGCCGGCGGCGGCCTTCCGAGAAGATGTCCTGCGAGGCGGCGAAGCGGGTGGCGAAGCTCGGCAGCAGCCCCTCGGAGCCACACCAGAACTCGCGCACCGTGTCGCGGTAATCGCCGTTCCATTCGGAGAAGCCGGGCGGGAACGCGCCGAGCTGGTAGCCGCCGGGGCCGACATCCCACGGCTCGGCGATCAGCTTCAGGCCACCGAGGGTGGGATCCTGAAGGATCGCGTTGAAGAAGGCATGACCGGAATCGAAGCCTTCCGGCCGGCGGCCGAGCGTGGTGGCGAGATCGAAGCGGAACCCGTCAATGCCGTAGATCGAGGCCCACATGCGAAGCGAGTCCATCACCATCTGCAGCACGCGGGGATGGTCGGTATTGACCGAATTGCCGCAGCCGGTGAGGTCGTCATAATAGCGGCCATTGCCAGGCAGCAGCCGGTAATAGGACGCGTTGTCGATGCCCTTGAAGGAGAGCGTCGGACCGAGATGATTGCCCTCGCAGGTGTGGTTGTAGACCACGTCGAGAATGATCTCGATCCCCGCCTGGTGCAGCCGGTCCACCGCCTCGCCGATGGCGTCGAGCCCGTCCTCGCCGAGATAGCGCGGCTCCGGCGCGAAGAAGTTCAGCGTGTTGTAGCCCCAGTAATTGGCGAGGCCCCGGTCGAGCAGATGCCGGTCCTGGGTAAAGGCATGAACGGGGAGCAGTTCCACCGCAGTGACGCCGAGCTTGGCGATGTAGTCGATGAACTCGGGCTGACCGAGCGCGGTGAAGGTGCCGCGAATGGATTCCGGCACCAGCGGGTGGCGCATGGTCAGCCCGCGCACATGGCCCTCATAGATCACCGTCTTGGCCCAGGAGATGCGCGGGTGCTGGGTCGCGGCCATCGGCGTGCCGGCGACGACACGGGCCTTCGGCATGAAGGCGGCGCTGTCGCGCTCGTCCATGATCAGGTCGGCGTCGTCGCCGGCGCCGATCGTGTAGCCATAGAGCGCGTCATGCCACTTGATGTCGCCCACCAGCATGCGGGCATAGGGGTCGAGCAGCAGCTTGTTCGGGTTGAAGCGATGGCCCGCCTCCGGCGCCCACGGCCCGTGCACGCGCCAGCCATAGACCTGCCCGCGCCCGACGCCGGGGAGATAGCAGTGCCAGACGCCATTGGTGCATTCGTGCAGGTCGATCCGCTCAAGCTCCGTGTCGCCATAGCGATCGAACAGGCACAGCGTCACCCCGACCGCATTGTCGGAGAACAGCGCAAAATTCGTCCCTCTCCCGTCGACCGTCACGCCGAGCGGAAAGGCGGAGCCAGGCAGTATCTTGCGCATGATGGGGTTCACCGTCAGGAGAGAAAAAGGCAAGGAAAGCGGGGCCTGCGCGGCGCAACGAGCCGGCGCATCGCCAAGGGGGCCGTCACACGCGCCGTCGCGAACGGCGCCAGCACGGGCGTCAGTGTCCGCCCCAGCGGTTGATCCGCATCAGGCGGGCGGTGCGCTCCTGCGCGCGGCGCGCATCGGGCGAGCCGCCGCTCTGCGCCGCCATGTGCAGCGCACTGAGCGTGGCCCTCGCCAGCGGATGGCCGGGATAGGCGCAACGTTCCCGGATGAAGTCATGGGCATCGCGCAGTGTGCGCAGATGGCGCCCTTCGCGCGTTGGCAAAGGACGGTCGAAACAGGCGTCCCAATAGCTCTCAGACATGGATGATCTCGCGTGCATGACCGCGTGAAGGGCCGCTCGCAGAACGCGCGCACGTGAAGAAAAGTTCCTGCCAGCACCCGCTAACCGGGCCTCGGTGTGGCGACAGGGCCATCGTGACGACACGAAAAAAGGGCCGGCGCGAGCCGGCCCTTGCGGGGAGTTCAGGGAGGATAGGATTCGCGGGTGCCCGGCCCGCCTCTCGCTCAGGCGGTCAGCACCTTCACTTCCTCGCGCAGCCGCCCGCCAAGAGCGGATACCGCGTCCGACACCTGTTCGATCTGGCCAGCCGTGCCCCGGATCTGGCCGGAAATGCGCGAGACGCCATCAATGCTCTGCGTGACCGAGCCATTGGTTGCGCTCTGCTCCTCGACGGCGGCGGATAGGCTGGTGAACACGTCGCGCAGGGTGCCGACGCTGTGGGTGATCTCGTTCACCGCCCGAGCCGCATCGCTGCTGGCCCGCTGCACCGCGTCGACCTGGGTGCTGATTTCCTTGGTGGCGTTGGCGGTCTGCAGCGCGAGTTCCTTCACCTCGGAAGCCACCACCGCGAAGCCCTTGCCGGCATCGCCGACCCGGGCCGCCTCGATGGCGGCGTTGAGGGCAAGGAGGTTGGTCTGCGAGGCGATGCCCTGGATCATCGCCGAGATGTTGCCGATGCGCTCGATGCTCTCCACCAGCCCGCTGACCAGCCCATCGGCCGAGGTGGCGCGTTCGGCCGCCTGCGCGGTCATGGTGGTGGCGTTGTGGATCTGCTTGCTGACCTCGCCGAACGACATCGACATCTCGACCGCCGCCGCCGCCACCGAGGATGTCATCTCCTCGCTCTGGCGGGTGAGGCCATCGAGCTCGGCGCTCGCATGCTCCATCGCCGTGGAGGTCTGGTTCATCTCGTTGATGACAGCGGTGACGCTGGAGGCGACCTTCACCGTGTCGGTGATCAGCGCCCAGGTGAGCATGGGGCCGTCATAGCGACCATCGGGGGTCATCAGCGCCGAGACGCTGAGATTGAGTGTTTCCGGGCCCACCTTGATGCGCGCCGTGTGCGGCAGGCGCGAGGCGTCGGCCAGCATGTGCCGCTGCATTTCCGGCTTCTTGTGGAAGACGTCGATCGACGAGCCGACCAGCTCGGAGGCCTTGATCGGCAGATGCTGCTCGATGCGGGCCAGCGTGTCGAGGCTGGTGCGGTTGGCATAGTCGACGATGAACCCGTCGAGCGAACAGGTCATCACATTGATCGGCATCTGATCGACCATCTGCATCAGGCGCCGGATCTTCGCCTCGGCGGCGAGCGCGGCGGTCTCCACGCTCCACACCACCTGGGCGTGGACATAGTCGCCCCGCGCATTGCGGATCGGCGTGATGGCGAAGCGCAGTGTCTCGCCGCCAAGGCTCACATCGGCGTTGAGCGGCATCAGATCGTGGCGTGCGAGGCGTTCGCCCTTCGGGCCGAGATCGAGAGAGAACAGCGCCAGCGAGGCACCGGTGAGATGCTCCGGCGCCTTCGGCAGCGCCTGACGGATGGTCTCGAACAGGGCCTGCGAACGCGCATTGGCGTAGTCGATCTGCCCGCTCCGCGGGTCACACATCAGGACGGCCGCGGGCAGGTCGTCCAGCAGGGCGGCGTCGAAACCACGCGCCGGGGAACGGCGTTTGAAGGAATAGAGGGAAGCTGAGCTCATGCCGATCTCCGGTCGGAACAATTGGCCGGTCCGAGACGATCAGGACGGCTCCCTTTGGCTAGCTCCCGGAGCTTGCCTCAGGCTCGCTTCGCCCGGCGTGCAGCGCCAGGGCGGCTCCCGCCACGTCGTCCTGTGGCGGCGGCGCCACCTCCGGCAGAGCGATGGTGAACAGCGCGCCATCCTCGACATTGGCGACGGCGAGCGTGCCGCCATATTCGCGGATGATGCCGAAGCTGACCGACAGGCCGAGCCCCGTGCCCTGGCCGGGCGGCTTGGTGGTGAAGAAGGGCTGGAAGATCTTGCCGATCGCCGTCGTGGGGATGCCCCCGCCATTGTCCCGCACGGTGACGAGAACCCAGCGCCGCCCCTCCATCTCGCGGCGCTCGATGGCAATGGCGATGCGGCCGGAGCAGTCCGGTTGCTCCTGGCGGTGCGCGCGGATGGCGTCGCGCGCGTTCAGCACCAGGTTGATCAGCACCTGCTCCAGCTGTTCCTGCCGGCACGGCACGCGCGCGCCGCCGGCACCGCCAGCGAAGGTGAGGTCAATGCCGTCGAGCCGGATTTCCGTGCCGAGAACCTGCAGCGTGCCCTCCACCGCCGTCTCCGCCGAGGAGGGGTCGATGGTGAGCGCGTCCTTGCGCCCGAAGATCCGCATGTGGTCGATGATCGACTTCATGCGCTCGACCTGACGGATGATGCGTTCGAGCTTCTCGCTGGTGTGCTCGCCCGGCAGGCCCTTGCGCAGGCCGGTCATCGCATTGCTTGCCGCCAGCCGGATGACGCCGAGCGGCTGGTTGATCTCATGGGCGAGGCCGGTGACGAGTTCGCCCAGCGCCGCCATCTTCGACATCTGGTAGAGCTTGTTCTCCTCCATGCGCTTGGCGGTCTCGTCAAGCGCGAACACCACCGCGGCGGGCGTCACGGGGGCCGGCGGGCCGGACCGGTCTTGCGTGGCCGGGCGCAGCCGCGTCAGCACCAGTTCCACCTCGAACTCCTCGCCCTCGCCGGAGAAATGCTCCATCGCCACGGAGGGGGCATTGCCCTGCTCGACGCGGGCGAGGAAATCAGGCGCTTCCACATGCGCGGCGATCAGCCGGGGCAGGATGTCGTCCGTCGCGTCGCCGATACGCACGGCCCGGCCGTTCTCGATATGCAGCACGTGGATGCCAGGCACGCGGCTGATCGCCTGCAGCACCTGCGCCTCGCGCTCCTGGGCGTTGGCCTTCAACTCCCGCTCGCGATAGGCGCGCTCCAGCCGCGAATGGCGCAGGCCGAACAGCGCCAGCGCGGCCAAGGTGAGGCCGAGCCCGCCGGCGATCGCCCAGATCGCTACATGAAAATCGTGCGATTCGGCCAAGATTGCGCTGCGATCGGCCGCTACCACCACCAGGAAGGGGTAGCGGTCGGAATGCACGGAATAGCCGATCCGGCGCACATCGTCCCAGGCGACGCCGACATAGGGTCCATTGGCATGGCTGCCGAGGGTCTCCAGCCCGGGGAGAATCGCGCCGGCGTCCAGCCCGTCCAGCTGGCTGGACGCCGGCACGCTGGCACGCACCACCCCATCGAAGCCGACCAGGGCGATCAGCCCCTGCCCCTCCGGCAGCAGCCTCTCATAGAAGTCGATGAAGTCGGAAATCTGGTAGGACGCCGCGATGATGCCGCGCAGCTTGCCGTCCGGCGCGCGCAGCGCGCGGGTGAACTGGATCGACCAGGCACCACTGATCCGACCCTTCACCGGCTTGCTGATGAAGATGTCACGGTCGGTCGGGTCATCATTCATATGCACCCGGATATGCTCGCGGTCGGCAAGGTTCAAACCGTTGCCGGGAGGCAGCAGATTGCTCGCCACCACGGCGCCGCTCGGATCGAGGAACGTGACCTGGATGACCGAGGCCGGCAGCCGGGCCGTCAGCAGGCGGCTGTAGATTTCCTGCGGCGAGGCCTCCTCGGGAAGACTTGAAAAGCCGTCGAGGAAGGATTCGATCGACTCGACCGTCCGCTCCAGATGCGAGGTCAGCGCCAGCGCCAGCTTGCGCGAGGCGCCAACGGCGACGTCGTCCTCGTGCTGCTCATGCAGCTGGATGGTGAGGAACGCCACCGAGGCCGGCACCAGCAGCGCCAGCAGCAGCAACAGCAGCATCAGGAGGCGGCGGGAGGCCCCCTTCCACATCGGTACGGTGTCGGAAGCGATCTCCGGCGCGGCGGAGCCCTCGGGTGACGGCGCCATCGACGCCGCTTGCAGGGAAGTTTCTGGGGTCATGGCCGCCGCATCAAA
The DNA here is from genome assembly GCA_000378025.1 of Xanthobacteraceae bacterium 501b. Lineage (GTDB taxonomy): Bacteria > Pseudomonadota > Alphaproteobacteria > Rhizobiales > Xanthobacteraceae > Ancylobacter. Next base: position 4,729,230 of record KB899087.1, on the reverse strand, counting down.
AAGGGCACGTCGCTGCCGCCTCATCCCGGGCCAGTGTCTTGCGGGCGGGCACGCGGCACCTCGACACTTTCGCAGTCACTCTTTCCTAGTCTTCCGGGATTTTGGATGCAATCGGGCGCATTTCCCTACGTCAAAAGTCGCCCTTTGCTGCCGGTTCGGAAGATAACTCGTTGCGGCGGCTCACCTCGGCGCGGGGCTCCATCGCCCGCCAGCACCCCCGTGCGCGCTATTTGATCCAAAATGGAACGATCTCCGCTCTGTCGCTGCCGAAATGGCAGCGATTCGGCAGGCCCGGCGCAAGGGCGCGTGCGATCTTCCCAGCGCTCGGGGGCGAGCACGGCGCGCGGGCGCCTTGACGCGCGGGCGCCATTCAGGGAGCTAACGATGTCGGTCAGGCTGCTCTATGCCCTGGTGCTTGCGCTGATGGCCTGCGTGGCGCCGAACATGGCGCACGCGCAGGCTCTGGCCTTGCGTTGGCTTGGCGCGGATGGGCAGGTCATCGCGCAGAAAACGCTGACCCTCGCCGAACTGGACACGCTGCCCCAGACCCGGATCGAGACCGGCACCCCATGGACCAAGGGCGTGAACACCTTCACCGGCCCCTCGCTCGGCGTGCTGGCCGCCCTTGGTGGCCGGCCGGTGCGCGAAGCCAAGGTGATGGCGCTGAACGACTATGTCGCCCCCATTCCGGCCGAGGACTGGAAGGACCATGGCGCGATCCTCACCACCCGGCTCGACGGTGCGACCATGCGGGTGCGCGACAAGGGACCGTTCTGGGTAATGTACCCCATCGATTCCGACCCCGCGCTGGGGCAGCAATATTTCCAGTCGCGGATGGTCTGGCAGGTGAAGTCCATTGATTTTATCGCGCAATAGGCGGTCGCTCGGCCTTCTGAAAATCGGCCTCGTCGTCGCTTCCGTTGCGCTCTTCCTCGCGACCGCGCTGGTCTATGTCTCGCAGACACGCCAGCAGGCCTTTCTCACCGCGACGATCCGCTCCTCGGGATGGGTCGCCTATCAGGCGCAGCTGGAATTCGTGAAGGCGCAGGCCGAATTCGCCAAGCTCTCGATCGTCCCAAGCGCGCAGGGCCTGCACGCGCTGATGCTTCGCCTCGAAATCCTGCGCTCGCGGCTGCCGCTTCTCTATGATTCCGACGAGGGACGGGTGCTGAGCGACGTGGTGGACACCCGTGGCCCGACGCAGATCTTCGAGGCCCGGCTGGACCAGATCATCGACGATGTCGCCCGGCTCGACCCCGAAGAAGGCGCCGCCGCCGAGGAGCTGAAGGCGCTGAGTGCTGAGCTCGAACCGCTCGGCGAGGCGCTGCAGACCATCCTGATGCAATCGGTCGCCTATAATCAGGAGATCTTCCGGCGCGAGCGCGCCCTGGCGCAGCGGCCGGGCGCCACGCCGCTGCTGCTGCTGTTCATCAGCGGCGCCTGCCTTGCCGCCGTGCTCATCCTGCAATCGCGGCGCGACCGCATCCGGCTCGGCGAGATCGGCGAGGCGCAGGCGGCCCTGGCGGCGGTGGAGGAAAATTTGCGCGCGGTGATTCAGGCGGTACCGGCCTGCGTCGTGGTGATCGACCCCGACACCGACCATGTGAGCTTCTTCAACCCCAGCGCCGCCACCCTTGTCTCCCCCTCGCTCGACGACCCCGCCTGGCCGCGCTTCGTCAAGGCGGTGCGCGGCGCCGCCGGCGAGCCGGAGACCCGCCGCTGGGGCGCCTTGAGCATGGGCTATGTCCGCAGTCCGGGCGATATCGTCTCGCTGCGTGGCTCGGTGGGCAGCGTGCTGTGGGAGCGGCGCCAGCAGCAGCTGATCGTCGTGGTAGATACCTCGCGGGTGCGCAATGCCGAATTGCAGGTGATGCAGGCCGCCAAGCTGGCGACACTTGGCGAAATGGCCACCGCCATCGCCCATGAGCTCAACCAGCCGCTCGCCGTCATCAAGATGGCGGTGGCCAATGCCCGCCGCCTGCTCGAACCGTTGCCGGGCGGCGAGCCGGTGGCGGCCAAGCTGGAGCGCATCTCGGCGCAGGTCGACCGTGCCAAGCGCATCACTGACCAGGTCCGCCGCTATGGCCGCATGCCGACCGAAACCCTCCTGCCCTTTTCGCTGCGCCACGCGGTGGAACTCGCCGCCGGCTTCGTCGCCGAACAGTTCCGCGCCGCCAATATCGCGCTGTCGATCGAGACCAGCGCCCCGAGCGAGCTGCTGGTCTTTGGCGAACAGACCATGTTCGAGCAGGTCATCGTCAATGTGCTGATCAATGCCCGCGACGCCTATGAGGGGCAGGACGACGGAGAGGCCGCTCGCCTCGCCACCGACCGCCAGGGCGAAGCCGGGGACCGCGAGAGCGGCGCGGGCGACCGCGAGAGCGGCGCGGGCGACCGCGAGAGCGGCGCCGGGGACCGCGAGGTTCGGGTGTCGATCGGGCTGGAGGAGGGGCGCGCGGTGGTTCTGGTGCAGGACAATGCCGGCGGCGTTCCCCCCGAAATGCTGGAACGCCTGTTCGAGCCCTTCGCCACCACCAAGTCCACCGAGAAGGGCACCGGGCTCGGCCTCTCGCTGGCCCGCAGCGTGATCCGCGACATGAACGGCACCATCGTGGCGGAGAACAGGGGCGGCGGCGCCTGCTTCGCCATTAACTTGCCGACCACCCAGGCCAACGCCGCGCAGGATGCAGCATGAACACGGCACGAACCATGCTGATCTGCGACGACGAGGAGGAGCTGGCCAACGAGCTCGGCGAGTATTTCACCTCGCTGGGCTGGCGCGTCGAGCTGTCCGTCACGGCGGAGAACGCGATCGGGCACCTGCGCCGGGGGCTGGCGCCGCAGGTGCTGATTACCGATCTGCGCATCGGCGCCGTCGACGGGCGCCAGGTGGTGGCCGAGGCGCGCGCCCTGCCGGAGGCGCTCCGCCCGGCCATCATCATCATCATCACCGGCCATGTGATGCACAATGTGGCGGCGGCCGATTTCGACAGCGACTTTCTCTATGTGAAGCCGGTCGACCCGAACGACATTCTCGACGACATCGCCGCCGGCCTCGCCAAGCGGGCGACGCGAGAGGGTTGAGCGCCGGCGTGAGGTGCGGACCGGGAGCCGACATGACCACCGGCGCGCCTTCCTCAAAAAGGCCCCCCGCGCAGGGATTTGTCATTTCCCAAAGATGCCTCTGCGGCACTATCATAGAGTTGTTGCAAACGTCGCCGGGCGCGACGTTCTTTTCGCCCTGATCCGGCGTGTGGCGGTGTGATGGTGGCTGAAACAGAGCTGGAACTTCCCCGTGTCCTGCTCGTCGACGACGATCCGGACATATTGATCGAACTGAGCGAGGGGCTGGCGTCGCTTGGCCTGCCCAGCCTCATCGCCAACACCCCGGTGGAGGCGATCGATCTCGTGCAGCGCAATGAACAGCTGCAGGTGGTCGTCACCGATCTGCAGATGCCGCGCATCGACGGCATCGAACTGCTGCAGAAACTCGCCTTGATGGGCCGCAAGCGCCCGCTGGCGACCATCATCATCACCGGCCATGCCTCGCTGGACCGGGCGGTGGGCGCGCTGCGTCTGAATGCGGTGGATTTCCTGCAGAAGCCTCTGCTGCCCGAAGAAGTCGCGCAGGCGGTGCGCCGCGCCTTCTCGCTGGTCGAGGACAGCCAGAAGGCTTCCAATGGCGCGGCGGGAAGCCCCCTGACGGGGGCGGAAAAGCCGGTGATCCGGCCGAATTATCTAAAAACACTGGTGGCTGCCCGTGCCGACCGCGACGCCATCTTCCAGTCCGACCTGTTCTCGGACCCGGCCTGGGACATGCTGCTGGATCTGGCGATGGCGGAAGCGTCGGGCCGGCCCATCTCGGTGACCAGCCTGTGCATCGCCTCCGGGGCGCCGACGACGACGGCGCTGCGCCGCATCGACGAACTGCGCGAGGCCGGCCTGATCGAGCGCCGCCCCGACCCGGCCGATCGCCGGCGGATCATCGTCGAGCTCACCGAGAGCGGCCGCCAGCGCATGGAAACCTTCGTCAAGCGCCAGGCCGAGCGCCTCGGCCTTCCGCTTGATTGAGCCGGCGGTCTGCCACCGCCGGCCCCGCGCCGTCAGCCGACGAACTGGTAGCCGAGATAGCGCTTGGCATCGATCACGTCATAGCCGAGCTTCAGCCGCAGCTTCTTGCGCAGCTTGCTCATATGGCCTTCGACCACGCTCTCGTCGACGTCGTCGTTGAAGATGCCGTAAATAGTGTTGAAGATCTGCGTCTTGGTCACGCGCCGGCGGGAATTCTTGACCAGATACTCCAGCATGTGCCGCTCGCGGCGCGGCAGCGCCAGCGCCTCGCCGTCGATCTCGGGATCGCGGCCGTCGAAGAACACCTTCAGCCGGTCTTCGCTGGTGGGGGCGACATTGGAGTTCACCCGCCGCCAGATGGCATCGGTGCGCGCCACGATCTCGCGGACATGAACCGGCTTGCGCACCACATCGTCGATGCCGGCGGTGAACAGTTCCAGCGTCTGGGTCAGGCTCTTCTGGTCGCTGAGGGCAAGGATCGGCGCGCTGCTGTGCGAGCGGATCATCTCGGGATAGGTCGGGCGGCGCTCGAAATCGCCGAGGAGGAAGCCCTCGACCGCGGCAATGTCATTGCCCGAGGCGCTTTCGATCCAGCCCTTGAACTCGTCTTCATTGACGCCGAAGCTAGAAAAACCTTCACGCGAGAAGCTGGAAACATAGCTATCCGCAACAATCGACCGGTCATCGACGATGACATACATGATTCAATTCCCCTGCCTTGGATTTGCAGTCATGCAACGATGTTGATTGCTGGCTGCGCGTGTCCTTGGCCAAAGGACTATTTTGACGATTATATCCACTCAAGCTGAGTTGCTTCAGGGTTGGATGGTGTTTCCCTCCATTCTGGAGGGTATCGGCAAAATCCGGGGTTTCCGCGCGAGAGCGGGCGACGCAAAACAAGCGCCCCCGGGAGGACCCGAGGGACGCCATGTTGATAGGCGAGCCTTTCCCGCGACACTCGACACGCTTTCACGCCGGGAAAAGGCTCCGGCTCATTGCGTGCGGAGTACATTCCATGTCGATCAGGTGTTTCAACCTGATCAAAATGATCTTCAGCGAAAGGTTCAGCCTTCGAAGACCGTGTCGATCTTGCTCTTCAGCGTCTGCGCGTTGAACGGCTTGACGATATAGTTGTTCACTCCCGCCTTCTTGGCGGCGATGACGTTTTCCGACTTGGCCTCGGCGGTGACCATGATGAAGGGCAGAGCACTGAGATTGCTGTCGTCGCGAACCTGCTTGAGCAGTTCGTAGCCCGTCATCGGTTCCATGTTCCAGTCGGAAATGACGAGCCCATACTGCCGCTCCTTCAGCTTGGAGAGGGCTTCGACGCCGTCGGAGGCTTCGTCCACGTCCTCAAAGCCGATCTGTTTCAGCAGGTTGCGAATGATTCGGACCATCGTCTTGTAATCGTCGACTACAAGAACCGGCATCGACAAATCCACGGACATAGAGCGCTCCGTCCCTCGGGTAATAAGATCCACGGACAGCCGATTGCCGTCCTTGCGTAGGAACATGTTTGAATTGCATTGCTTGCGCGAAGCTTGCAGGTGAAACAGTGGGGTTATTCTCAGAGTTACAGGTTTGAACTATAAGCAATGATCGAACATTATTGACGAGCATTGGAGAATATACATGTCGTCAGCGCGGCGGCCGTTCCGAATTGAAGCCAATGAACGACCTCACAGGGTTGGGGAGGGACCGGGTGCCGCAACGATGTCGGCGCAGGGCTCGGTCTCGGCCCAGATCGGCCGCGTGCTGGAGGAGCTGCACGAACTGCGCGGCGTCATCGCGCGTTTCGATCGCAGGTGCCCCGAAGCGGACCCCGAATGCTCCCGGCATTCCATGCTGATGGACGTGGAAACGATCCGCCAGGCAATCGAGAGCACCAAGAACGAGCTTGCCACGCTGCAGTCGGGCGGGGCCAAGGGCGCCCGCTTCAACCGCGCGACCGACGAGCTTGATGCGGTCGTCGCCGATACCGAGGCGGCGACCGAGGACATCCTGCAGATGGCCGAGAACATCGACGGCGCGGCGATTTCGCTGGTCAGCGAACTGGAAGGCAGCCAGAAGGTGGTCGCCCAGGCGATCCACAGCTACGCCACGCGCATCTTCGAGGCCTGCAATTTCCAGGACATTGGCGGTCAGCGCATCCGCAAGGTCGTCGCCCTCATGGTCTTCATCGAGGAGCGGGTGGATAAAATGTGCAACATCTGGGGCGGGCAGGAAGAAGTCGCGCGCATCGCCGAGACCATCGCCCCCGAGCGCACCGGCGACGAGGCGCTGCTCAACGGGCCGGCGCTGGCCGACGACGAGAATGTCGTGTCGCAGGACGATATCGACTCCCTCTTCGGCTGAGCGCGTTGTTGCAAAGTTCCCTTGAAGCCAGCATCCCGGCCGCCGCCTGAGGCGGGAGCCGGGATGGTCGGCAGGCAGGCGACGGCTCTCGGGAAGGGCCCCGTGCCCCTTCCGGTGCACGTACTGACGTTCGATCGGGAATTTCTCTGCGGGCGGACCAGGCCGAGACAGAGCCTGAGATCAGCCGCAGAATGCCCGCGACTGGGCGGTCCAGCTGCCAAAGCCGGACCGCACCAGATTGCGGATGACGGCGCAGACATAGCGCTTCTGCGCCGGATCATTGTTCGGCCCGGCATTGTAGCGAGCCGCCGCCATCGTCCAGTTGCCATGGCGCTGCCGCAGTTCCGCGAGGAAGCGGGCGGCGTAATCGACATTGCGCTCGGGATCGAACATGTCGGCCACCGAGGCGAACTGCTCGCCGTGCCAGCGATGGTTGATCTGCATGCAGCCGAGATCCACCAGCCGCACGCCGCGCGCGTTGAATTCCTTGAGCTTGCGCGCGCCATCGGCCGCGCTGGTCGCGACATGGCTCTTGCCCCCCGCATTCATCGCGAAAGGCTGCAGCGTGCCATTGCCGCCGGTCTCGGTCAGGCCGACGGCGTAGAGAATGGCAAGCGGCACGCCATATTTGGCCGAGGCGCGCGCCATCGCCGCCTCGCAGACGCCAAGCGGCGCGGCCGTGGTGGTTGCCGCCGGCTTTTTCGGCGCCTCGCCCGTCGGGGCAGCGGCCGCCTGAAGGGTGCTAATCAGCAGCGCCGCTGTCAGCAGCGCGAAATGGCGCTTGTCCATTCTGTTGTCTCTTCCTGCGCGGGTCGGAATCGCCGGGTTGTCCGTCGCGGGGCTCATCCCCGCCCGGGCGGTCCCGCTCCACCGGCGCGAAGGCATCGTCGCCGGTGAGTGGGGCCGGCATGCCGGTCTGGCTGATGGTGAGGTCGAGCGGCCCGGCATCGGCCTCGACCAGTGTGGCGAGCAGGCTGGAACGATCCTGCTCCAGCAGGCGCGCCGTCTCCGCCCGCGCCGCATGGACGTGAATCTCCAGCCCGTTGCGCCCGGTGCGCAACCGCACCGTCACCAAGCCGAGCTCCACCGGGTGCAGCTGGATCTCCAGAATACGCACCGGGCCGCGCGCCTGCGCCGCCTCGCCGGGCAGCGGGGCTGGTGGCACATCGGCGCGCACTGCCTCGGCAATGGCAGCGCCCAGCTGCACGGCGGCCGGCGACGGCGCCGCGCCCGGCAAGGGCGGGGCTGTCGGGAGGATGGCGGCCGGTGCCGTGCCTCCCGTTGCGAGGGCCGGCGCCTCGCGCTCAAATCGCGTCGCCTCCCGCCGTTCCGCACGCGCCGTGTCGCGGAGCGGCGACAGGGTCTCGGCCCGGCCTTCGGGGGACGGCCCATCCAAGATCGTCGTGCTTTCGCGCGCGCCCAGGCGGGCGAGCGCGGCCAATGGCGGGCGCGGCGCGCTCGCGGGCATGTCGGCCTCCACGGCAACTGCCGGAGTCGCGGCGGCGGCACCGTCGCGGGACAGCGGCGTGGGGCTGTCCTCCGGCGCCGGCACGCGCAAGCCGTCGGCCGGTGGCATGGCGGCGGCAGCCGAAAGCATGTTGGCCGGAGGCAGGACGGCCGAAGGTAGGGTTGCCGAGGGTGGGGTTGCCGACGGTAGGGCAGCCGAAGGCATGGCGGCAACGGCGCGCAGGTCGCGCGGCGTCACCGGGGCGAAATGGGTTTCGCACAGAACAACCTTGGCCGCCGGCAAAGCCGCCTCGTCCGGCGCCATGTCGCCCTGCGGCGCCACCAGGGCCAGCGGCCCGGTCGACGGCGCCGAGGCGCCCTCCTCCTCCAGCCCCGGCGCGGAGACGGGGCCGAGCGCGCCGATCATCGCCGCCGACGGCAGGCTGATCGAGGGCGCGGCCGCCGCCCCGACATCAGGCGCGGCCGGTACCGATTCCTCAACAACCGGCGCAGCCGGCGCCGGCGGGGTTTCCTGCGCCGGCGACAACGCGCCCGGCGCAAGCGCCTCGGTGGCGGGCGCCGGCGAGCCCGGCAGGGCGAGGGACAGAGCCGGCGCGGGCGTGATCGCGCGCCCCAAGGAGGGGGACGCCGCGCGCGCCTTCACGTCGGGTCGCACTTCGGGCCGCACTTCGGTCCGCACTTCGCGAAGCACATCGGGTTGCACCGCCGCGCCCTCGCCTTGGGCGCCTGCATCGGCCAGCACCGTCGCCTCCAGCCGCACCCGCAGCGCGGCTTGAGGCGGGGGGCGGCTCGCCCCTTCGGTCGAGCCGGCGGCTGGCCGGGCGAGAAGCGCGGCAAGCTCCCTCTCGGCGGCCGGCGGTTCCGGCGCGGCGGCAAGCGGACCTTTGGAGGACGACGCCGTCTCGGGCGGCGCGGCACCCTCCACCAGCGCTGCCGCCATCTCTCTCATCTCGCCCGTCGCAGCCGCCGAGGCCATCCGCCCGGTCAGCCCCTGCGGCCGCACGGGGGCGCCTTCGTCCCGCGCGCGCCCCATCGGCGGAGCCTCGGCAGGCGCGGTCCGCACATCCAGCTCGGCGAGAAGGCTGGCGAAGGCATCCTGGGTGCCCCCACGCTCGGCCCGGCCGGGCGGCTCGTCGGTCGCGCCCGCCGGGGAGCGGGAGGAAGGAAAGATCACCGGGTTCATAGCGGCGCGTCTCCCAGCATCTGGTCGGCGGTGGCGAGGGCGGCCTGGGCCTTGGCGAGGGTGGCCGGTGGCGGGCCGGTATCGGCCGCATTGGCAGGACTGGCGGCAACGGAGGCATCGGCGGCGGGCGTCGCCTCCTCCGGCGCCGGCGCCGGAACATCGACCGCGTGCAGGATCGACGCCGCCACCGCCTGCGCGGCGCCCAGCAGCCGGACATCGTCGGGCGCGAACCGCTCGCCGGCGAGGCCGGCCAGCTCGGTCTGCGATTCAGTGAAGCGCTCGGGCGACGCCACTGTCGCGGCGGCGCGGTAGAGCGTGGCGCGGTCGGCTTCCAGGCTGCCGAACACCGCGCCCTTCAGCACCAGATCCGCCGCCCGCTCCGCCGCGATCTTCTTGCCCTGGCCCACCGCTCCCTGCGCGACCATGAGGGCGATCTCGCGCCGGCTCGCTGGTTCGAGCGGGGCGAGCAGATCATTGATCCGGTGGAATTCGTCCGGCTTGTCGATGAAGCTCATCCGAGTCAGCGCGGCGGCGAAGCGCAGGCGGAAATTGCCAGCATAAACCGAGTGCCGGAAGCGAGCGAGATAGGTGGCGGTCAGCCGCTCGAACGTGCCGAGTTCATCGGCCTGCGCGGCGATGAAGATGGCGCGCCGCAGCGCCGCCTCCTCCACCAGCGTGCCCGGCGCGATCAGGCGCGCACGCCCCAGCAGCACCGCGGCGCGGGCGGGGTCCCGGCGCACCCAGAGCGCCGCCTGCGCCAGGGCGACCTGGCCGGCGAGGCTGTCAGGAAGGCTGCGCATGTCGACCTCGCCCAGCTGCTTCAGTGCCTCCGGTTCGCGGCCTTCGAGATAGGCGAGGCTGCCGCGCAGCAGCCGCTCGTCGATATTGGGCGTGGCGGATTTGCCCAGAACAGCGCGCAGCACGCCCGGGCCACCGCCGCTGAGGGCGAAGATGACGAGCGCGCGGGCGTTTTGCGGGTCGTTCCAGGCACTGGCATCGGCCGCGCGGAACAGCTGGTCGATCTGCCCGATGAGCGCGTTCTGCGCCGGCAAAGCACCGGGCCCTCCCACCGCCATGCTGTCCTGCAGGCGCTGAAGCTCGCGCACCTCGCGATAGAGCGGCGGGGCCGGCGGCAGGGCCGGCGCCTGCTGCGGCGCCTCTTCGCCCGCCTTGGGCGCCTCCCCGGCGGCGGGCGGCGCCGCGTCCTCATGCGCCCCACCCGGCGATGCCACCTCGGAGGCCTGCGCCGGCGGGAACAGCGTCTCAGCCGGCACGCTGAGCAGGCTGAGGGCGCCGGCCACCGAACCCGACAGCGACGGCTGGGCCGCAAGAACGGCCGGCGCGGGGGGGGCCGGGAGGAATGGGATCTCCGGGGCAACGATTTGCGAGGAATCGGTCGGCGAGGAATCGGCCGGCGAGGAATCGGCCGGCGCGCTTTGGGCCGGCGGATCTTGGACCTTCGCGGCAGCAGTTTGAAAGGGAACGGTCTGCGCGCTTTGGGCCTGCGAGGCGAGCGCCTGCAGGGCTTGAGCCTGAATCGGCTGGGCCTGCGTGGAAACGGCCTGCGGTACGAAAGGCTTCGGAGCGAAGGTTTGCGGAGCAAAGGTCTCGGACGCGAACGTATCCTGGGCGATTGAGGTTCGCACGACCGAGGTCTGAGCGAAGGCTTCCCGGGCAAGGGCAGGCGCGGCCTCCGGCGCAGGCGCCGCCGGCGGCGGCAGGACGACAACCTCCGGTGCAGGCGGCGGCGGAACGGCGACAACCTCCGGCGCGGGCGCGGGCGCCGACTCGGGGGCCGGCTCGGCCGGGGGCAGAACGGGCGGCGGCGACGGGGGCGGCGCAGCCACTACCAGCGGCGCGGCCGCCGGCCGTGGCTCCGGCCGTACCGGCGGCAGGGGAACGGAAACCGGAAGCACCGGTGCCGGCACCGCCGCGCGCGCAGGCGCGGGCAGCACGCCTGGCTTCGGCGTCTCTGCGGTTGCGGGCGTGGCGGAGGGGAGTGCGGCGGGGAGTGCGGGCCGTGGCATGGGGCGCGGCACTGGAAGGAGGGCGGGCTTAGGCACGAGCTTGGGTGCCGGCTTGGACACCGATGTCGGCCGGGGTGCGGCCATGGCAGGGGCGGTGACGGGAACCGCCACCGGGTCCAAAGGCTCTAGGTCTGGCTCGGGCGCGGCCTCGGACCCGGGCGCGGCCTGGGACTGCGCGAGGATGGCGGCGTCGAGCGCGCGCATGTCGCTCCATGGGTCCTGCGCGGACGCGGCAAGCGGAGCGAGAAGCAGTGCGCCAAGGACATAAGCCGGCAAAAGGTTTGGCGTCATCGCGCGGGCTCCTGCAGGACGATCTCGATCCGCCGGTTCTCCGGCGCGTTCGGATCGGCCTTGTTCTTCAGGTTGCGGTCGGCAAAGCCGACGATCTGGCGAATGCGGCGCTCATCCAGCCCGCCGCGCACCAGCATGTAGTGGGTGATGTTGGCGCGGGCGGCGGAGAGCTGCCAATTGTCATAGTTCGGCGAGCGGAACGGCCGCCCGTCGGTGTAGCCACGGATCACCACGTCGCCCGGCCGGTCCTTCAGCGTCTGGGCGATCCGCGCCATGGCGGCGACGATGCGCGCGTCCGGCACGGCCGAGCCGATGGGGAACATCGAGAAGTCGATGTCGTCGGTCAGGCTGATCACCGTGCCGTCCGAGGTCTTGCGCACGTCGAGCTGCGGGCCGGTGGCGGCGCCCATGGCGGCGGCAAGATCGGCCTTGATCTGCTGTTCGAGCTGTTCCGTCGGCGCGGTCGCGGCACCGGCCGGCGGTGGCGCATCCGCCTTGTCGCCCGCCTTGTCGCCTGCCTTGGCCGCCCCATTCGCCGCCTCCTTGGCACCTGCCTTGGCGCTCTCGCTCTTTAGAGTCTGGGTCGACGCGATCGTCGCGGACGGCCCCCCCTCAGGGGTGAGGGCGTCGGCTTCCGATGCCGGCGCGCCGGTGGGATCGCCGGTGGCGTCCTCCACCGCCGGGTTCGGCGTGTCGCGCACGGCGCCGGCATCGGGGCGCTTGCCCTGCGGGGCGCCGATGCCGGCAGTGCCGGGGGCGGTGGCCTGTGCCTTGCGGGTGGACGTCATCTGCCAATAGACCGGGTCGAACGGGTCGCGATTGGCATCGCCGCTGCCGGTGCCGGGCTCGCTGCTCACGCCGAGCGGCGTATCGGGCGAGGTCGGCGTGCCGGGCGGGGCGTCGGCGATGATCTCGGCCAGCACCGCATAGGGGTCCTGGAACAGCGCCGCTTCGCGCGGCCCCTGCTGCACATCCTCGCCCGGGCCGGTGTTCTCGCCCACCGTGTCCTTGAGTGTCGACATCTGGTCGCCATCGGCCGAGGTGCCGGCGTCCTTGATATCCTCGGGGTCGTTCAGCCCCTTCCGCTCCGTCATGCTGTCGGCGAGGTTGACCGGGTTGAAGTAGTTGGCGATCGCCTTGCGCACGTCCTTGTCAGTGACGTTGATCAGCCACATGATCAGGAAGAACGCCATCATCGCGGTCATGAAGTCGGCATGCGCGACCTTCCAGGCGCTGGAATGATGTTCGTGCTCATCTTCCTCGTAGCGCTTGATGATGATGAGTTCTTGGTGTTCGGGTCCGGCCATCGTCGCTTACTCCCGCGCCAGGTCGAGACGCTCGGCCCAGGCGCGGAGCTGCGTTTCAAAGGTGGTGGCGCCGGCAGTGACGACGATCTCGGCGCCCGCATCGGCCTCGAAGCACAGCGGGGCGCGCGGATCGAGCCGTGCCTGCAGGCTCTCGATCAGATCGGCCGGGCCGGTGACGCGCAGCAGCGGCGCCGTGCTGTCGGCGAGCGCGCGTGTGATTGCCGCCGCCATGTCGGCGAGCACGCGCTCGCGCAGGGCGGCGGACAGGAACGGCCCGATCACCCGGCCGAGGCGGGAGGAAAGCTCTTCTCCCAGCTGCTCGAATCCTTCAGTGACCGCGCGCGCCAATGGCTCGCCCTCGGCCTCCGCCCAGTTCTGACGCGCCTGCGCCAGCTGCTCCTGCGCCAAGGCGGCGTCCTCGGCCCGCTGCTGGTCGAAGCGTGCCCGCGCGGCCGCCTCCCCGGCCTGCCGGCCGGCCTCCTCGGCCTCCAGCAGCATCGCCTTGAGGTCGGGAGCGGGAGCGGCGGGCGCAGCCGATGCGCCCGGCTTTGCCGCCGCCTCGGGCGGGGGCGAGGCCAGCAAGGCGTGGCCGGCCTCCCCTGGGCGGAGCACCGGCCACGCCGGCGTCCGGGCGACGGCGGCGCTGGAAAAATCCGGGAGATGGCTGATCAGCGCCCGCATCAGACGCGCACCTCCTGCTGCAGCCACTGCCGCAGGATGGCGGCGGCCTGCTCCTCATCAAAGTCGATGATCTGCTCCAGCCGCTTCTGCGGCGAACGGTTCATCTTGCTGGTGAGGTCCTCGATCAGGCTGATCGGCTCGTTCGGCCCCGCGGCCATCGGGCTGCCATCGGGCCCGGTCAGCTCGCCGGCGGTGATGCCGGGGCCGGCCAGCATGCTGGTCTCGATCAGTTCCGCGTCGTCGGGCCGGGCGACAATCGCCCGGACGGCAGGGCGCAGCCCGAACCAGATCAGCAGCACGGCGACGATGAGAATGGTGGCGGCGTTCACCAGCGTGCCGGCCTGGCGCATCAGCACCTCCGACCAGGGCAGCGCCGCCACGGGGTCAAGCTCGCCATTGCCGTCGGCGAAGCCGACCGCGGAAACTTTCAGCCGGTCGCCGCGCGCCTTGTCGAAGCCGGAGGCGGCGGCCGCCAGCTGCTCGATCTCGTAGATCTGCGTCTCCAGCGGAACCGCTCCCTCGGCCGCCTCGCCCGGCGGTGCCAGGCGTGCCCGGTTGACCAGGATGGCGATGGAGAGGTTCTGCACGTTGAAGCCTTCGCGCACCGTCTCGGTGCTGCGCGAGGAAATCTCGAAATTGGTCAGCTCCTCGCGGCGGCTGTTCTCCTCATTGGAATTGCTGCCCGCGTCCCCACCGCCATCCTGCGCGGGAATGTTCTGCTGGACGCCGGCCGCCCCCTGCTTCGAGCGGTTCTGCGAGGTGCCGGTTTCCTTGACCACGCGCACCGAGCGCTCGGTCTTGGAGCCGGGGTCATAGGTCGTCTCATTGGTGGTGACGCGGTCGATGTCGAGCCGCGAGGTCACGCTGATCTGGAAATTGTCGATGCCGAGATAGGGCGTCAGCGCCCGGCGGATCTTCGCCTCGGTCTCCCGATTCATCTGCTCCTGCAGCATCGCCTTCTTGCCGGAGGAGGCATTGGCGGGGTCGTCGCCGGAGGCGAGGATGGCGCCTTCCGTGTTGAGCACGGTGACGGCGTCGATCTTCATGCCCGGCAGGGCAGCGGCGACGAGATGGCGGATCGCCTCGGCGGAGGAGCCATCCTCGGCATTCTCGGTTCGGATAACCACCGAGGCGGAGGCGCTCTGCTGGTCCTTGCGAAACGAGCCGCGGTCGGGCAGCACGATATGCACCCGCGCCGCCTTCACGCCCTTCATGGTCTGGATGGTGCGGGCAAGTTCGCCTTCGAGCGCGCGCACCTTCGTCACCTCCTGCATGAAGGAGGTGAGGCCGAGCGAGTTCACGTCGTTGAACAACTCATAGCCGGAGCTTGAACTTTGCGGCAGGCCCTTCTCGGCCAGCTGCATGCGTGCCCGCGCGGTGTCAGCGGGCGCCACCAGCACCGCCGTGCCGTCGGAATTCACGTCGAAGGAAATGCCGGCATCCTTCAGCGCCCCACCGATACGGGTCACATCCTCGCGGCTGAGATTGGCGTAGAGCGTTTCGCTGGTCGGACGGCTGAGGAAATAGGCGCCGAGGCCGATGGCCGCCAGCACCGCCAGCCCGATCATCGCCAGCGCGAACAGACGGCGAGCGCCGAGCTGCCGCAGATTGCCAAGAAGCATGTCGAGCTGCTGGCTTGCGAACATCTGGCATCCCGCTCCCTAGAATCCGGCGCGCCCTTGGCGCGGGCCGCGCGGGGCCGGCCTGAGAGGACAGGACCGTTGCGCCGAGGGGAGAGTGCGTCGGCGAGCTTGCCTGAGCGTTGCGCGGGCGGATGCGGGAAAAAAGAAGGCCACGCTTCCGGGAGGAGAAGCGTGGCCAAGGCGCGCCGTGGAACACGGCGGCGGGGTAGGGGAAACCGGGAGAGAGCCCGTAAGTATCAGCCGCGGAACAGGCTGAGCACGCTCTGCGAGCTGGAATTGGCGATACCAAGCGACTGAACGGCGAGCTGCTGCTGGGTCTGCAGCGCCTTCAGCTTGGTCGACTCCTCTTCCATGTTCGCATCGACGAGCGCGCCGATCGCGCGGTTGTTGGCGTCCTGCAACGCCTGGACGAAGTTGGTCTGCGACTCGATGCGGCTAGCTGTCGAGCCGAGGCTCGTCGACGCATCGGTCAGGTCGGTCAGGGCGGCATCGACGATCGAGGTGTAGTTCGCGATCTTGTCGAGGTCGGTCTGGCTCGAGGTCAGGGACGAGATGTCGATGTCCATGATCGAGCTGACGGTTGCCGTGCCGTTGTCGGTAGCGGCCACGCGGGACTTGTCCAGGATACCGAGGGTGTTGGTACCGGAGGCGCCCAGCGAGTTCTTCAGCGCGAGAACCGCGCCGTCGAGAGCCGTCGTCTTCGCCGTATCCGCCGTTGCGACGGCGGCGTTGCGGGTGTTGGTGGCCGTGGCATAGGCGGTGTCACGGGCTGCAACGGCCGCGGCATCCATAGCGCTGCCGGCGAACGTGGTATCGGCAGTGCCGATCGCCGTGTCGTAGGCAGTTGTCGCCGTGGTGCTGGCGGTGGTGTAGGCCGTTTCCGCCGTGGTCTTCGCGGTGGCGTAGGTCGCCGACGAGGTGGTCACCGCCGCGTCAACCGCAGTGTGAACCGTGGCGTTTGCGTCCAACAGCTTGAACTTGCTGGTGTCGATGTCGATCGTATCGACCTGCACCGAATCGCCGGTGCGGGAGAACGAAGCGACAACCGCCTTCGTGGCGTTGTAATTGGCACCGCTCGAGTCGACCGACAGCCAGTTGCTGCCGGAAATGACCGTGCTCTCGGCATTGTTCTTCAGAGCGCCGAGCAGGCTGCCAATTTCGGTCTGCAGCTTGGCACGGTCGGCGTCGGGGGACGCGGCCGTGATCAGCTTCTCTTTCACCTTCTGCAGCGCCGTGCGAACCGTATCGAGACCGGTATTGACGGTGTCGACGGAAGACTTGGCGAGGCCGAGGGAGTCCTTCACCGCGCCGAGCGCACCGTTGTCGGAGCGGGTCGTCGTGGCGATTGACCAGTAAGCCGCATTGTCCGACGCCGAGTTGACACGCAGGCCGGTGGAGACGCGGTTATTGGTCTGGTCGAGGTTCGAGTTGATGCTCCGCAGGGTCTGCAGGGCGACCATGGAAGACGTGTTGGTCATCAGGCTGGTCATCGTAATGTCCCTTGAGTTGGTGTGAGTTTTTTCACGGGACATACCGGGCTTTCACCGGCATGGCAGAGGCGGCATCATGCCTTTGATGATCGGGCCCTGGGGCGTGCGATCCGTGTGCCGGCCCGACCGGGACCGGCAATCAATCTGCCATGCACACACTCTCGCATCGCTGGCTTGCGCGAGGCTTGCACCTTTTGCGGCCGGTGCGGGACGAGATCCACGACATGAAAAAGGGCGGCCCGCCCGCGCGCACCGCCCTTTTTCATGCCCAAAGTAATGACGTCAGTAGAAAGAGCGCACCAGCCCGCCGACAAGAAGATTCCAGCCGTCGATCAGAATAAAGAAGAGGATCTTGAACGGCAGGGCGATGACAACAGGAGGCATCATCATCATGCCCATCGACATGACCAGCGTTGCCACGATCATGTCGATGATCAGGAACGGCAGCACGATCAGGAAGCCGATCTCGAAGCCGCGCCGCAGCTCGGAAATCATGAAGGCCGGGATGAGAATGCGCAGCGCCACCTTCTCCCCCTCCTCCGCCGGGGCCTGGCCGTTGGCGGCGGCGAGGTCGGCGAAGGTCTGCAGGTCCTTCGGGCGCACCTGCGACATCATGAAGTCGTGGAACGGCGCGGCGACGCGCGCCAGCGCCTCCTCCTCGGAGATCTTGTTCTCGGTCAGCGGCTGGATGCCCTGCTGCCAGGCGCGGTCGAAGGTCGGCCCCATGACATAGAAGGTCATGAACAGCGACAGCGAGATCAGCACCATATTGGCCGGCGTCGATTGCAGGCCGAGCCCCGAGCGCAGGAAGGACAGCGCGATGACGAAGCGGGTGAAGCTGGTGACGGTAATGAGCAGGCCCGGCGCCACCGAGAGCACGGTGAGCAGGGCGATCATCTGCACGATGCGCCCGCTCGCCGCCGTGCCGCCGGACTGCTGGAGCAGCTCGCTCAGCGCCGGCACCGACTGCGCGAAGGCCGGGGCCGCGAACAGGCCGGCGACCAGGGAGGCCGCGACGGCAAGGCCGGCGGCGACGGGAAGGCGGAAGCGCGTGCTCATTGCACCACCAGCGTCTCGATGATGAGTTCGTCGATATGGCCCTCGGTGCGCAGCCGGGCGCGCTCGTCGAGGTCCTCGCGCAGGTGCAGCAGGCCGCTCGGCCCTTCCAGCTGGCTGAGCGAGAGGGTGCGCAGATAGCCCATGATGTCGTCCCGGATCTGCGCGGCGGCGATTTTCGGGTCGGCCAGCGCGCCGGTCTTGAAGATGATCGACGCCTCGATCCGAATGAACGTCTTCGAGGGCGCGGCGAGATTGGCGACGATCGGCTTCAGCGGCTCCATCACCGTGTCGGGGCTGGAATAGGTCAGCGGCGGCGAATCCGGCTCGGGCGGCTTTTCCTTCGCCTTCTCGCTCACCACCTTCTCGACGCTGGAGGCGAGCTGGATGCCGAGCCCCCCGCCGGTGCCGGCGGCGAGCAGAGTGAGGATGGCGAGCGGCAGGATCAGCCCGCCGCCCTTCTTGTCGTCGCTTTTGCCGCCCTTGTCGGCCGGCGCTGCTTTCGAGGCCATGGTCGCGCGCCTCAGAACGGGGCCACGACGTCATAGATGCGCTGGCCCCAGGCGGGCTGCTGCACATCCATGAGCCGGCCGCGTCCGCCATAGGAGATGCGGGCCTCGGCGATCTTGTCGTAGGAGATGAGGTTGCGGCCCGAAATATCGAGCGGGTTGACCATGCCGGCGACGTTGAGCACGCGGACCTCGTAATTGACGAGGATTTCCTGCGAGCCGCTGATCATCAGATTGCCATTGGGCATCACCTCGGTGACGACGGCGGCGACCTGGAGCTGCAGCTTCTCGGAACGATCGATGGAGCCCTTGCCCTTGGCGGCGGTGTCGGAATTCATGGTGAGGTCGCCCATGGCCGTGCCAGCCGCGCCGCTCCAGCCGAAGCCCTCCGCCGCGACGGCGACATCGAGCCCGGCCTGCTGCGCCGATTTGCGCGAACGGTCCGTCTGGTTGTCGAACTGCGCCTTGTCGTTCATGGCGATGGTGACTGTCACCACGTCGCCGACCTTGCTCGCGCGGATGCTGCGATAGAGGCTCTGCGTGCCCTGGTCCCAGGTCGAGGCGAAGCTGCGCTTGGGCGGCGGCGGGTAGCTCATCGGAATCGGGTCGGTCGGCTGGTTGATGCCGTAGCCGACCGGCGTCAGGCTCGGCCCGAAGGCGAGGCTGTCATAGGTTTTCTGGCAACCGCCCAGCGCGAGGGCGAGGAGCGGCAGGACGAGCGGCAGGGAGAAGTTCATGCGGGAGCGTGTCAAGATGATTTTCCACCCGGTGCCGTGCGCTTGGCGATGCCCACCATCACCCCGGTGAGCCGGGCGGCGCGGGCCGGCTCCATCTCGTTGAGGATCGCGCTGGCAACGCGCGCATTGAGCTTGGCGAGGATGGCGGCGGCGGGATCGTCGCCCATGATGGTCAGCTGCGCGGCGGCCGCGTCGGGCCGCATCTGCGAAATCACCGCGATGACCGCGCCATCCGCCTTGTTGAGGAAATCCTCGCGCCGCGTCAGCCACTGCTCATATTCGGCGCGCTTGGCCTCCAGCTTGGCGATCCGCTCCTCGATCTCCTTCTCCAGCGCGGCGAGGGCCGCCTGCTGCCGGGCGAAGCGGGCGTCCCGCACCGCATCCACCATCGCCTGGCAATACTGGTCGGCATTGTCGCCCTTCGGCGCGGCGGGGGCGGGGCGCGTGGCGATGGGGGGCGTGGCGGCCGGGTCGGCGGCAGGCGCCGTCTCGGCCCGAAGGCTGAGCACGCCGAGGAACGTCGTGCCCAAAGTGAGCGCCACGATAACCGAGGCCTTCACTGCGCGTTCGCTCCAGTCGCGGTGCGGCGCCGGCGTATGGCGGACGGGCGGCGGCAGACGCGCCGGCTCTTCGTCGCCCTCGTCCCCCGTGGGCTCGCTGTCGCGCGCGGCAAAGCAGAGCGCGGCGGAGAGAAGGCCGAGCAGGCAGCCCACCGTGAGGGCCGCCAGATGCGAGAAGACCAGTATCATGCTCATGCGGGAAGTCCCCCGGGCCGGTGGCGCCTGCGGAGCGCCGATTACTGGATGACGAGCTCGGCCTGCAGAGCACCGGCTGTCTTGATCGCCTGAAGGACGGAGATGATGTCCGTGGGCCTCATCCCCATACGGTTCAGACCTTGCACGAGGGTGTCGAGATCGGGGCCGCGCACCACCGAGAGGTAGCCGCCATCCTGCTCCACCTGCACCTCGGTGTTGGGGACCACCACCGTCTCGCCATAGGAGAACGGGGCGGGCTGGGAGACCTGCGGCGTCTCGGTCACACGCACGGTCAGGTTGCCCTGGGTGACCGCGACGGTGGAGATCTTCACATTGCGCCCGATCACCACCGTGCCGGAGCGCTGGTCGACCACCACCCGGGCCGGGGCGTCGGTTTCCACCGCGAGATCGCCGACCATGGCGAGGAAGCGGGCAGCGGTGATGCGCGGAGGCCGCTGCACCACCACCGAGCGCTGGTCGCGCGCCAGTGCGGTCGGCCGAACCGGGCCGCCGATCTTGCCATTGTCGGTTGCGACAGCGCCGAAGCGCGCATTGATCGCGTCGGCCATGCGGGCGGCGGTGGCGAAATCGGGATTGCTGAGTTCGAGCACGAAATAGGGCAGTTCCGCCAGTTCCCCCGGCGCCGGCTTCTCTACCAGCGCGCCATTGGGAATGCGCGCGGCGGTCGGCACGCCCTGGGTCACGCTCTCGGCCTCGCCGGCGGCGGTGTAGCCGGTGACGGCGAGCTGGCCCTGCGCGACCGCGTAGGTCTGGCCATCGGCGCTGTTGAGCGGGGTGATGAGCAGCGTGCCGCCCTTGAGCGAGGTCGCATCGCCCATCGAGGCGACGTTGACATCGATGCGCCCGCCGACCCCGGCGAAGGACGGCAGATTGGCCGTGACCGCCACCGCCGCGACATTGCGCGAGCGCAGCGGCACGCCGCGCGTGCTGACACCCAGCCGGTCGAGCATGGACTGCATGGCCTGCTCGGTGAAGGGCGAGTTGCGCAGCGTGTCGCCCGTGCCCTGCAGGCCGATGACGAGGCCATAGCCGATGAGCTGGTTGTCGCGCACGCCCTGCACGCTGGAAATATCCTTGATGCGGTTCGCCGCCTCACCGCTCGGGGCGAGCGCCAGCAGCATCAGGATCACGCCGAAGCCACGCTTCACGATCCCGCGCCCGAGACGGCCGCGCCGCGTCATCCGACCCGTCATGGCGTGCTCACCTTCACCGAGCCGTCGGCCTGCACCACGCCGGCGACGATCTTGCCGCTATCGGCGTTCTTCAGCTTCACCATGGCGCCGAGCACCCCGGATTCCAGCGGCACGCCGAGCGCGCGTATGCTGAGCCCCTCATGCTCGAAGCGCAGCTCGGTGGCGACGCCCCTTGTGACGAGCTGCGCCTCGGCGACGGCGGCGACCGGGATGGTGTTGCCGGCCACCAGCAGGCGGCGCGCCACCTTGCCGATCAGCTGGCCCTGATTGACCGCCACCGGGTGCTGGCTGGCTGTCGCGGCCGGGAAGGCGCGCTCGTCCAGCATGCTGGCGGTGATCGTCTCGCCCGGCGCGATATTGGCCGCGGCAACCGGCAGGTTGATCTGCGCCGGCGCGGCGACGACCACCGGCGGCGGCGCGGCCGGAACCGGCGCCGGCGCGGCAGGGGCGGCGACGCTCGACACGGTGTCGGCGATCGGCCGCTGACGCGCGGCGGCAGGCGCCTGCGCCAGCAGCGGCGCGCACGAAAGGGCGAGGGCGAGCGCGGCCCCCGGCAGCAGCCGAAGCATGGAAGATGTCCTTTCTAGCGGATGCCCTTGGCAACCGTCGCCGCCATCTCGTCGGCCGCCTGGATCACCTTGGAGTTCATCTCATAGGCGCGCTGCGCCGAGATGAGTTCGGTGATCTCCTTGACCGGATCCACATTGGAACCCTCGAGATAGCCCTGGTGGATCTTGCCGAAGCCGGCATCGCCCGCCACGCCGGTCACCGGCTGGCCCGAGGCGGCGGTCTCGCGGTAGAGATTGTTGCCGATCGGCTCCAGCCCGCCATCATTGGCGAAATTGGCGAGGCCGAGCTGGCCGAGCAATTGCGGATCGGCCTGCCCCGGGGTCTTGGCGTAGATATTGCCGGTCTCGTTGATGACGATCTCGGTGGTGTCGGCGGGGAAGGTGATCGCCGGCTGCACGATGTAGCCGTCATTGGTGACGAGCTCGCCATTGGGCCCCTTGCTGAACGAGCCGGCCCGCGTATAGAGCGTCTCGCCGGTCGGGCCGGTGATCTGGAACCAGCCGCGCCCGTTGATCGCCATGTCGAGCGGATTGCCGGTCTGGGCGAGCGGGCCCTGGATATGCAGGTTGCGCACCCCCACCGTCCGCACGCCGAGGCCGACCAGCGCGCCATCGGGAACCGGCAGGCCGCCATCGACATTGGGCACGCCCTGGGCGCGCTCGGCCTGGTAGAGCAGGTCGGAGAATTCGGCCCGGGCGCGCTTGAAGCCGGTCGTGTTGATGTTCGCGATATTGTTCGCGATCACCTCGACATTGGTCTGTTGCGCGCTCATGCCGGTGGCGGCGATGGCCAGTGCTTTCATGTCGAATTCCCTGGGGCATTTTCAAGCGACGGGGAGGCCCGCTCGCGCGAAGAAAATGCGTCAAAACAAGAGGCTGGAACCCCTTCGCCGGGCCGGAGCCCGGCAAAGGCGCGCTAGATCGCCATGCGCGAGATTTCCTGATAGGCGGCGACGACCTTGTCGCGCACCGCCAGCGCCGTCTGCAGCGTGGTCTCCGCCGCCATGATGGACTGCACCACGTGCTGCACGGAGGCCTTGCCCTGCAGGCCGGTGATGGAGGCGGCTTCCGCCCCCTTCAGCGAGGTGACCGCCTGGCCGGAAATGTCGGCCAGCATGTCGGCGAAGCCGACGCCCGCCGCCGGGCGCGCCGCCGAAGCGGCAGCGGAGGCCCCGGTCGAGGCGGTGGCACCGGGTCCGCGCAGAGCGGAGAGCGAATTGAGCGCGTCCATCATCAGCCAGCCCTCAACAGGTCGATGGTCATGGAGATCATCGAGCGTGCCTGCTTCATCATCTGGAGATTGGCGGAATAGGAGCGGCCGGCCTCGCGCAGGTCAGCCATCTCGACCAGCACGTTCACATTCGGCAGCTTGACATTGCCGTCGGCGTCGGCCGCCGGGTTGCCCGGGTCGTTCTCGACCGTGAAAGGCGTCGTCTGGTCGAGCCCGATGGCGCGAACATTGACACCGGGGCCGGCGCCCGGCCCTTCCGGGCCGGCCAGATGCACCGTCTTGCGTCGATACGGCTCGGCGCCGGGGGTGGCGCCGGTCGAGCGGGCATTGGCGATGTTTTCCGACACCACCCGCATGCGGGTGGATTGGGCCTGCATGCCCGAACTGGCGATGGAGGAGATGGATTTCAGCTGATCGATCATCAGGCGTTCCTCACACTGGAAAGCACCATGCGGTGAAAGGCGCGCACGACGCTCGTGTTCAAGGTAAAGGCCCCGCTCGTTTCGGCGGCCTTCACCATCTGCTGGTCAAGGCTCACCGTGTTGCCGGACTCGGAGACTTCCCAGCTGTCGGCATCCTTCACCTTGGCGCTCTCCGCCTCCGACGCACCAAGGGCCATATGACCCGCCGATGTCCGCATCGGGGTGAGATGGGTTTGGTCGAGCACCTTGGCGAAAGGTTCGACATCCGCCGCCCGATAGGCCGGCGTGTTGGCATTGGCGATGTTCGCGGCGATCGTCGCCTGCCGCACCGACGCCCAGTCGGCGTGGCGGGAGGCGAGATCGAACAGGAAGATCTTGTCCACGGGGGTCTCCGCATTCCGATGGGCGGACCTTAGGAGCAGAACCTTGCACGAGGCTGGAGCGTTCAGTGCCCGGCGATGCGGGCGGCGGCGAGCGCCGCCTCGAAGCGGTCGAGGTTCTCGCTTTCCGTGCCCAGCGGCCTGGCGAATTCGATGGCGTCGATATGCACGCCGATCGAGCTGTGGTCGAACACCACATGGAAGGCGGCCGTCATGGAAGGCTGGCGGAAGCGCAGGGCGATGGACACATGCGGGGGCGCGCCCCAGTCGCTCTCGATGATCGCCTGGCGGGCATAGAAAATCTGGCCGGGCTTGAGGAAAAGCTCGGCCGAGGAGGCGATGAGGTCGTCGATATTGCTGTCCTGCCCGCTGTTGATATAGGCCATCACCACCCCGGCATTGGTCAGGCACAGCTCGGTGAGGAAACCGCGCAGCGCCTCGGCCAGCCGTTTCTCATAGGTGAGCAGCGCCAGTTCCGGCAGGCTGGAGATGTCGAGGCAGCAGGGCCCTTCATTTCCGGGCATTTTGGCCTCGCGAGTAGATGAAGAAGAGAATCTTGGCCACCGGGCGGTAGAATTCCGCCGGAATCCACTGGTCGACCTCCACCGCGTCATAGAGCGCCCGCGCCAGCGCGCGGTCTTCCACGACAGGCACGCCGGAACTCTCGGCGATGGAGCGAATCTTCAGGGCGATCAGGTCGACACCCTTGGCCAGCACCAGCGGGGCGCCGCCCTTCACCCGGTCATAGTGCAGGGCGATGGCGTAGTGGGTGGGGTTGGCGATGACGAGCGAGGCGCGCGGCACCGCGTTCATCATCCGGTGGCGGGCGCGCTCCTTGGCCAGCGAGCGCATCCGCGCCTTGACGATGGGATCGCCTTCGGCCTGCTTGAACTCCTCCTTCACCTCCTGCTTGGTCATGCGCAGCTCGGCGCGCCAGCTCATGCGCGACCAGACGAGGTCGATGCACACCAGCGCGATGGTCGCCACGCAGACGGCGGACACCAGCCGCACCGCGAGGCCGAGGATCATGGAAGGCACCAGCGCCGGGTCGCTCGACATGGCGCCCATGATGCTGTCCTTGGCCGACAGCAGCAGCATGACGCAGATCACCGTGACCGCGCCGAACTTGAACAGCGATTTCAGAAATTCGACCTGGCCGTGCCGGCCGAAGATGCGGGTCCAGCCGGCCGCGGGGGAGACGCGCGACCATTGCGGGCGGATGCGCTCGCCCACCAGCCGCGGCATGTTCTGCGCCAGCGAGGCCACCAGCCCGAACGCGGCGAGAACGAGGGCGATCGGCAGCAGAAAGCGCGCGGCAAGGCCGAAGGCGAGCCAGAACAGGTTCAGCGCATCCTCGCTGCCGGCGATGCGGAAGCCGCCGGGATCGTCGATCAGCCGCGCCAGCCCCTCGGTGAGGAGCTTGACCTGCGGGCCGGCGAAGAAGGAGAGGCTGACGAGAATGCCGAGCAGCGAGGCGAAGAGCGGCGCCTCACGCGAGAACGGCACCTTTCCCTTCTCGACGGCGTCGGAAATCTTCTTCTCGCTGGCTTCCTCGGTTTTGCTCTCCTTGTCGTTATCCTCGGACATGGCGAACCCCATGGCGGCCGGAGCTAGCGCACATAGGCTTCGTCCTCGCCCCCGGCATTGAGCTCGATCTCGCCGCGCCCGGCCATTTCCAGCGCCATGTCGGTGATGGCGCGGCGGGCCTCGTGCACGTCGCGGTGCGAGGCAGGCTCGCTGCTCGTCAGTTCCTGCTCGACCATGCGCCGCACGCGCGAGCCGAGCGATTGCAGGATGACTTCGCGGAACTGCGCGTCGGTACCCTTCAGCGCCATCACCGTGCGGTCGTTCGGCACCTGGTCGAACAGCGCCGTGCGGGCGCGGGGCGGCAGGGAGATGATGTCGTCGAAGGTGAACAGCAGGCCCTTGAGGATTTCCGCCGATTTCGGCCGGGTGCTGGCCAGGCTGGAGAGCACGTTCTCCATGTCGTCGCGTTCCATCTTGTTGATGATGTCGGCGATGCGCGCATGGGTGTCGGCGCCCGCATTGCGGGCGAGGTTCACCATGAAGTCCTCGTGGATGGTGTTCTCGATGATCCGCATCGTCTCGTCGACGATCGGCTTGAAGCCGAGCATGCGGCGCATCACGGCGTTGCGCATCGCCTCGGGCAGATGGCCCAGCACCTTGGCGGCGCAGGACGGCTTGACCTTGGACAGGATCAGCGCCGCGATCTGCGGATGTTCCTTGATCACATAGGCGGCGATCGTGCCTTCGGAGACGCCGGAAATACGATCCCAGATGCTGTGATTGGTCGAGCCGAGAATATCGGTCATGAGGGCGGCGATCTGGTCGGGGGGCAGGACCCCGTCCAGCATGCGCTCCACATCGCCGGGCGAGCCCACCACATTGGCCCCGGCCACGAACTGGGTGGCGAACTCCTCGATGGCCAACTCGACCTGCGCGGTCGAGGCGGGGCGCATTTCCGCTATGGCGCGGGTGATCGCCTTGATCTCATCCGGCTTGAAATGCTTCATCAGCCGCGACGCCACCGGCCGGCCCATGGCCATGAGCAGAGCAGCGACGCGATCGGAACCCTGCAGCGGGCGGGCAACCCTGGCGGTAACGGCGGACATGCGCCCTCAACCGCGTCAGCGCGACAGGTCGGCGCCGGACGTGCCGACGATCTCGGTCAGCGACACGCCGAAGCGGGAATTGTCCTCGTCGACCACCACCACCTCGCCGCGCGCGATGATCCGGCCATTGACGACGATGTCGACCGGCTCGCCGACGCGGCGGTCGAGCGGCACGATGGCGCCGCGGCCGAGCTTCATCAGCTGGGCCACCGGCAGATTCGCCGAGCCCAGCACCACCTGCAGCGTGACCGGCACGCGCAGCAGCGATTCCAGGCCGCGACCGCCGAAGCTCTCCTCAACCGCGCCGCTGGGGGCGAGCGCTTCCGGGGCGAAGGTTTCGTGGCTCATCCGTGCAGCTCCTGGGTCGGGTGGGTGGGGGTGGCCGGCGCGGCATCGGCGCGGGCGCGGTCGAGCCGGGCGACCAGCGTCTCGGCCTCGCCGATCCGGACGCAGAGCTCGGCGATCAGCTCGCGGCTGTCATTGTTCAGCAGGGCGACGGCCTCGCGCGCCTGGTCGAGTGCGGCGGCGCTGTCATGCAGCGCCAGCCGGTAGTGACGCCCGACGGTCGAGAGCTCGTTGAGCTTGCGATACATCAGGACGACGCAGCCGCTGGTCACCACCAGCGCCACGAACAGCACCGCCTCAGCGGGGGAGAATGTCATCTATGAACTCCTGATCGAGGTCGACCGCCTCTTCGATACGCAGCACATAAGACCCTTCAGCTTGCCCGAGGCTGCACCAGAACAGCGGCTGCTCGACGCTCTCCAGCTTGACGCGGCTGCGCGGCGTCGCCTGCAGCGGCAGGATCTGCCCGACCTCCAGCTGGGCGGCCTCGCCGAGCGTGATCTCCCGCTCCTCCAGCACGGCGCGCAGCCGCACCTCGGTGCGCTGCACCTCGCCGCGAATGTGCTTGGTCCAGACCGGGTCGCGCGGGGAGGATTCGCCCGCCGTGGTGCTGGCGAGCTGCTGGCGCATCGGGGTCAGCGCCCCCTGCGGGATGAGCACGAACATCTCGCCGCCGCGATTGAGCGCCTGCAGCAGGAACTTGGCGCAGATGGCGAGGTTGTTGCGCCGGCCGACCACCGCGAAATCCATGCGGGTTTCCTGGCGCTGGAACTTGAAGCTGACCTGGCTCACCAGCGCGAAGCTGCCCTGCAGCGCCTTCGTCACCTGCTCGAACAGGGCGATGGCGATGCGTAGCTCGATATTGGAGAAGGAGCGCTCCTCCTCCACGGGCGGCTCCGAGCCATCGGCGCCGAACAGCACCTCGACCATGCTGAACACGAAGTCGCGGTCGAAGCCGACGATGACGTGGCTGTCCCATTCCGGGGAATGGAACACGCCGACGATCGCCATGCCCTCATAGCTGTCGAGCACGTCGCCGATACGCCCGCTCTCCACCTGGCTCAGCGAATAATAGGCCTGCGAGGAGGCCAGCTGGCGCAGGCTTTCCGCGCACAGCGTCGCCATCCGGTCGAAGATGACGTGCAGCATCGGCAGCTTGTCGAGCGAGAGCCCGGCGGCATCGAGCAGCAGGTCGCGAATATCGGTCGACGGGCCGGTGGGTGGGGCGGCGCGCATGTTCATGGGGTCAGGCTGCCTGTGGCACGGCCGTGAGCGTCGGCACGTTGGAAATGGCTTCCGCCTCGACTTCGTCGATGGTCGGGCGCTCGGACGAGGAAATGGTCTTGCGCCCATGCTCAAGCGCGATCTGCGGCAGCGCCCCGTTCATGTAGGCGATGAGCGACTGCTTCACGATGATGAAGGGCTGGACCTGCTTCTCGCGCATGATCTTGATGCTGTGCGCCATCGGCCCGAGGATCGCGTAGGAGGTGTAGATGCCGATGAGGGTGCCAACCAGCGCCGAGGCGATGTAGTGGCCGAGGATCTCCGGCGACTGGTCGATGGCGCCCATCGCCTTGACGATGCCGAGCACCGCCGCGCAGATGCCGATGGCGGGCATGCCCTCGGCCACCGTGCTGAGCGCCCCGGCCGGCTTGGTCTTGTACTTCTTGATGGTGGAGATTTCCTGTTCCATCAGCCCCTCGATCTCGTGCGAACGGGCATTGCCGATGACGATCAGGCGGGCGTAGTCGCAGATGAACTGCGTCAGCTCCTTGTCCTTCAGAATGTTCGGAAAGTGCTGGAACAGCGCGGAATTGGCGGGGTCGTCGATGTGACCCTCGACCTCGTTGCGCGGGCGGGTGCGCAGCTCGCGCATCAGCGCATAGAGCAGGCCCAGCAGGCCGAGGAAATCCTTGCGCTTGGGCGCCTTGCCCGCGAAGGCCTGCCCCAGCGCCTTGCCGGTGTCCTTGATCGTCGACATCGGGTTGGCGATGAGGAAGGTGGCGAAGGCGATGCCGAAAATGATGACATATTCGAAGGGTTGCCAGATCACTTCGAGATGGCCGCCCATGGCGACGAAGCCACCCCCGATCGAGGCGAACCCCAGGACAATGCCGATCAGAATGCCCAAAGCGATGCTCCTCCGTTGTGGAGCTCCGGTCTAGGCGGGGAAGATTGCGTGAGGCTGGCCGCCGCTGGCCACCCTCGGCTGATGCGGCGGGAAGCCCGGCGCAAGCTTGCCGGTTCACCTTGGGGGCAGGACTGCAGCCAGGGATCGCCATGGACACGACCTTCGCGACCTACAAGTCGCTCACGCGCAACATGACCCGCACGCTGGCGCTCAAGGCCGCCGAACCCACGGTGGCGCTGGAGACCAAGCATTTCCTCGCCACCATTCCGAAGATCAAGACCGTCGACGCCTTCCTCAAGAACACCCGCGCCTTCACCTATGCGATGAACGCCTTCGGGCTCGGCGACATGGCCTATGCCAAGGGCTATATGCGCAAGGTGCTGACCGAGGGCATCACCGACAAGAAATCCTTCGCCAATCGGCTGAATGACGAGCGCTTCGTCGCCTTCGCCAAGGCGTTCGACTTCGACAGCTACGGTCCCCTGACCACGACGCGCGCGGCGGCCCGCCAGGATGTCGCCGATGCCTATGTGCGCCAGACGCTGGAGGTGGATGCCGGGGCGGAGAATGAGGGCGTGCGCCTTGCTTTGTATTTCGAGCGCGAGGCGCCGAAGGTGAAGTCGGCCTACGGGCTGCTCGCCGACCCCGCTCTGTGGAAGGTGCTGAAGACCGTCTACGGCTTCCCCCCCGCCATGGCCTCGGCCGCCATCGAGAAGCAGGCGGCAGCCGTCACCCAGCGGCTCGATCTCTCCGACCTGCAGGACCCCACCAAGCTCGACCGGCTGGTCCGGCGCTTCACCGCGCGCTGGGACGCCGATCAGGGCCTCAACGCGCCGGTGCTTGCCCTGTTCAACAACAACGGCGTGGGTTCCGGCATGGGCATGGCGCTGCTGAACCTCAGATATGGAGGCTGACCCATGCCGAATCTCTACGTCTCGCTGTCGGCGCAGATGGCGACGGAACGGCGCATGGCGACCATCGCCAACAACATCGCCAACATGAACACGCCGGGCTATCGCGCCGAGGAGATCAAGTTCGAGCGGCTGCTGTCGACGGCCGGCGACCAGGAAGTCGCCTTCGTCTCCGAGGGCGAGAGCTACACCTCGCTCAATGCCGGGCCGGCCATCTTCACCGGCAATCCGCTTGATGTCGCCCCGCAGGGCGACAGCTGGTTCGCGGTGCAGACCCCGGCCGGCCGCGCCTATACCCGCGACGGGCGCCTGCATATGGGGCCGGCGGGCGAACTGCTCACCGTCGACAACCTCCCGGTGCTCGACGCCGGTGGCACGCAGCTTCTGCTCGATCCCTCCGCCGGCGAGATTCGCATCGGCGCCGACGGCACGATCACGCAGGGCGCCAACCAGGCCGGCACGCTCGGCCTGTTCACCCTGCCGGCAGGGGCGAAGCTGGAGCGTAACGGCCACGGGACAGTGATTCCCGACCGCCCCGCCCAGCCGGTGCAGGACTTCTCCCGGCTCGGCGTCCGCCAGGGCTATATCGAAGGCTCCAATGTCGATCCGATCATGGAGATGACACGGCTCATCGCCGTCCAGCGCACTTTCGAGATGGCTGCCCAGGCGGTGCAGCAGACCGAGGACCAGACCTCCGAGACCATCCGCACGCTGGGGCCGTCCTGAGATGAACGCGCTGGCGCGCCTGGAGGGCACCGTTCAGTCGGGCCTCGACGACCTGCCCTTCGTGCGCGTCTCGGGCGTGGTGCGCGAAGTGACGCCGACGCATTTTCGCGTGTCGGGCCTGTCCTCCCACCTCACCCTCGGCGCCTGCGTCGGGGTGGAGGCGGGCGGGCGCCAGCTGATCGGCGAAGTGGTGCGGCTCGACGAGGGCGGCGCCACGGTGAAGCCGTTCGACGAGCGGGTGCCGATCGGCCTCGGCGCGCCGGCGCATCTGGCGCGCACCCTCGCCTTCCGCCCGCATGCCGACTGGAAAGGCCGGGTGATCGGCGCGCTGGGCCAGCCGCTGGACGGGCTCGGCCCGCTCACCCTGGGCGACGAGGCGCGCGCGCTCGAAGCCGATCCGCCGGAAGCGATGACGCGGGCGCGCATCCACAAGCCCCTGCGTACCGGCGTCCGGGTGATCGACCTGTTCACCCCGCTCTGCGAGGGCCAGCGCATCGGCATCTTCGCCGGCTCGGGCGTCGGCAAGTCGACCCTGCTCGCCATGCTGGCCCGCTGCGAGGGCTTCGACACCATCGTCGTCGCCCTGGTCGGCGAGCGCGGCCGCGAGGTGCGCGAATTCCTCGAAGGCCCGCTGGCGCCCAACCGCCACCGCTCGGTGGTGGTGGTGGCTACCAGCGACGAGAGCGCGATGATGCGGCGCCTGGCGCCGCGCGCGGGCTTCGCCGTGGCCGAATATTTCCGCGATCGCGGCGAGCAGGTCCTGCTCATCGTCGACAGCGTCACCCGCTACGCCCATGCCGCGCGCGACGTGGCGTTGGCGGCAGGCGAGCCGGCGGTGGCGCGCGGCTATGCGCCGAGCGTGTTCAGCACCCTGCCCCGCCTGCTGGAGCGCGCCGGCCCGGGACCGGACGGCGCGGGCGCGATCTCCGCCATCTTCTCGGTTCTGGTCGATGGCGACGACCATAACGACCCGGTGGCCGACGCCGTGCGCGGCACGCTGGACGGCCATATCGTGCTCGACCGGGCGATCGGCGACCAGGGGCGCTTTCCGGCGGTGAACGTGCTGCGCTCGGTCTCGCGCCTCGCCGATCTCGTGTGGAGCCCGGAAGAGCGCGACCTGATCCGCCGCCTGCGCAGCCTCATCGCCCGCTTCGAGGACACGCGCGACCTCAGGCTGATGGGCGGCTACCATCCCGGCGCCGACCCCGAGCTCGACCAGGCGGTGAAGGTGGTGCCCCGCATCTATGAGGCGCTGTCGCAATATGCCGACGCCCCACCCAGCCGCGAACCCTTCGCCGAACTCGCCCAGGCCATACGCGGCTAGTCATACGCGGCTAGGCGAGGCGCGGCTGACGCCAGTCTCGCACAAGCCAGACACGGTCAAGTGCGGCAACGACACCGAGGAGTGATGAAATGAGCCTCTATGGCATGATGCGGACCGGCGTGTCCGGCATGGCGGCGCAGTCCAACAAGCTGAGCACCATCGGCGACAACATCGCCAATTCGGGCACCGCCGGCTACAAGCGCGCCTCCGCCGAATTCTCCACCCTGCTGCTGCAGAGCGGCCCGGGCGAGTATAATTCCGGTGCTGTGAACACCGCCGTGCGCCATTCGATAAGCCAGCAGGGCGCGCTGAACTATTCCACCTCGGCGACCGACCTCGCCATCCAGGGCAACGGCTTCTTCCTGGTCGCAGACCCCAACGGCACCTCCTATCTCAGCCGCGCCGGCTCCTTCACCGTCGACGCCGCCAGCGGCAACCTCACCAATACCGCCGGCTTCACGCTGATGGGCTACGACATCACCGGCGGCGACCCCAATGTGGTGCTGAACGGCGCCGGCGGCCTGCAGCCGGTGCGAGTCGCCGATGTGCGGCTGGCCGCCAACCCCTCGCGCGACGGCGCCTTCGCCGCCAACCTGCCGGCCGCCGATGACGTCGTGACCGGCAACACCCCGGCCGCGAACGCCGCCGATTCCAGCTTCTCGCAGAAGTCCTCGCTGGTCACCTTCGACAATCTCGGCAGCGAGGTCACGCTCGACATCTACCTTACCAAGACCAGCAACAGCCCGATCGCGTGGGAGATGACCGCCTTCGACCGCGCCGATGCGGCGGTGGGCGGCGGCTTCCCCTATGCCAATGCCGCGCTCACCACCCAGACGCTCGATTTCGACGCACTCGGCAACCTCACCTCCACCGCCTCCATGGTGCTTGATGTGCCGGGCGGGCAGACGCTGACCCTCAACCTCGCCGGCATGACCCAGCTGGCCGACCGCTACACCCCGCTCACCGCGACGGTGGACGGCAACGCTCCCAGCTCGGTGGCGAGCGTGACCATCGACAAGGACGGCGTCGTCTCCGCCGTCGACCTGAACGGGCGCAAGTCGGCGCTCTACAAGATCCCGCTCGCCTTTGTCACCAGCCCGGACAATCTCGATCCCAAGGCCGGCAACGTGTTCGAGACCACGCGCGAATCCGGCGGGCTGCAGATCGGCTTCGCTAATGAGGGCGGTCTCGGCACCATGGTGTCGGGCGCCACCGAGCGCTCGAATGTCGACATGGCGTCCGAGCTGACCGAGATGATCAGCGCCCAGCGCGACTACACCGCCAACTCCAAGGTGTTCCAGACCGGCTCGGAACTGCTCGACGTGCTGATGAGCCTGAAGCGGTGATGCGCTCATGAGCCTCTCGCTTGCCCTCAACACCGCCCGCGCGTCGCTGTCCGCGACCTCGACCCAGATCGAGACGACGGCGCGCAACATCGGCAATGCGGGGCAGCCGGGCGCCTCGCGCAAGATCGCCGTCACCACCACGGAAGCCTCTGGCGGCGCCTATGTTGTCGCCGTCTCGCGGGCGAGCGACAGCGCGCTCTATACGCGCATGCTCGGGGCGACCTCGAACGCCGCCGACCGCCAGGCGGTGCTGGACGGGCTGAACCGGCTGCGCACCGGCATGGGCGACCCCACCGGCGACAGCGCGCCCGCCGCGCGCATCGGCGCGCTGGGCGATGCCCTCGCCCAGTTCGCCAATGCGCCTGACGATCCCGCCTTCGGCGTCCGCGCCGTCACCGTGGCGCAGGATCTCGCCACCGCCCTCAACGCCGCCGCCACCACCGTCCGCACCGTCCGCACCGATGCGGATGCCGGCATGGCGCGCTCGGTGGTCCGGGTCAACGACCTGCTCAAGCAGTTCGCCGCCGAGAACGATGCGGTGGTGAAGGGCACCGGCGCCGGGCGCGATGTGAGCGACGCGCTGGACCGGCGCGACACGCTGCTCGCCGGCATCGCCGAGGAGATGGGCGTCACCGCCGTTTCCCGCGCCAATAACGACCTCGTGCTTTACACCGATGGCGGCGCCACCCTTTTTGAAACCGTGCCGCGTTCCGTCACCTTCAAGACCACGCCGGTGCTGGCGGCCGGGATGGCCGGCCAGGCGGTGATGGTCGACGGCGTCAGCGTCACCGGCGCGGATGCCGCCATGCCGCTGCGTTCCGGGCGCATTGCCGGCCTTGCCGAGCTGCGCGACCGCTCCGCCGTGACGCTGGAGACGCAGCTCGACTCCATGGCGCTGGGTCTGGTGCAGGCCTTCGCCGAGACCGACCAGAGCGGCACCGGCGCGCCGGACGCGCCCGGCCTGTTCACCGATGGCACCGCGAACCTGCCGGCGCAGGCCACGGGGCTGGCCGCGCGCCTGGCCGTCAATGCCGCGGTCGATCCCGCGCGCGGCGGCAGCCCGAGCCTCCTGCGCGATGGCGGCATCAACGGCGCCGCCTATGTCGCCAATGCCGGCGGGCAGGCCAGTTTTGCCGACCAGTTGCAGGCCACCGGCACGGCACTGGCCGATGTCCGCGATTTCGACCCCGCCGCCGGCATTCCCGCGCGGTCCACCCTCGCTGATTTCGCCGCCGCCTCCACCGGCTGGCTGGAAGGCCAGCGCCAGGTCGCCGCCGGCGCGGCGGACAGCGAATACGCCCTGCTCTCGCATGCCTCGCAGGCGCTTTCCAACGCGACCGGGATCAACATGGACGACGAATATGCCCGCCAGCTCGATCTCGAACGCAGCTACCAGGCCTCGTCCAAGCTCATCGCGGTGATCAACGGCCTATACGACGCGCTCTTCCAGGCCGTGAGGTAAGCCATGTTTTCCAGCTTCATCTCCACGCTCTCGCTCAACCACGCCCCCCGCGCAGCCCTGCCCCGGCTGCAGACCGAGCTGGCCAAGGCGAGCCAGGAACTGACCACCGGCCGGCGCGCCGATGTCGGGCTCGATCTCGGCGTCGGCATTGGCGAGAATCTCACCCTGCGACGCGACCAAGCCTCGCTGCAGAGCCTGATCGATGGCAACGCCTCCACCGAGGCGGCGCTCGACCGCACCCAGACCGCGCTCGACGACATTCGCGCGCAGGCGGACGGCTTCCTCAGCGCGCTGGTCGGCATCTCCCAGGCCGATAGCGGCGCCGGCGTGCTGGCGGCGCAGGGGCGCTCCGCGCTCGACGCCCTTACCGCCACGCTCAACCTGACCGATGGCCGGCGCTACCTCTTCGGTGGGCTGAACAGCGCCGCCAAGCCGATGGCCAGCTTCGACGAGGGCCCGCAGGCCGCGATCACCAGCGCCTTCGCCGCCCGCTTCGGCCTCGATCCCGCCGACCCGCTGAAGGACCCGGCGGTGGCGCAGATTCCGGCCGCCGATCTCGCCGACTTCATCGACACCACCCTCGCCGCCTCTTTCGAGGAACCCGGCTGGAGCGCCACCTGGTCGGACGCCAGCAACGAGAATCGCAGCGCCGCCATTTCCTCCACCAGCCGGATCGAAGTCGGGGCCAGCGCCAACGAGCCAGCCATGCGCAAGCTCGCCATGGCATACACGGTCATAGCGACGCTCGGCGCCGCCCCGCTCAAGGGCGACGCGCTGGCCACCGTGCTCGACAAGACGCGATCGCTGATGGGAAGCGCCGTTTCCGGCGTCACCGATATCGCCACCCGCGTCGGCTCCGCACAAAGCCGCATCGCCGCCGCCGACACGCTGATGCGTGGCGCCATCGACGCCACGGATCGCCGCCTCAACGCTCTCGAAGGCATTGATCCCGCCGAAGCCAAGACGAGACTGGACACCGTGACCACTCAGATCGAGATGTCCTACTCTCTGACTTCGCGAATACTTAAACTGTCCATCATGGACTACATCTAGTACGAAGGGTCGACAGATGTATCGCTTCTCGTATGCCGAGATTCTCGGTGACTCCAGCGCCGAAGGCCGTGATGAAGAACGCCTGGCGCTCGATCACGCTATCGATCTGCTGACGCGCGCCCAGGCGAACGGCCCGGCCTCGCCGGAAGCCGCGCAGGCCGTGCTCTATCTCCAGAAGCTCTGGGGCTTCCTCATCCGCGACCTCAGCGACCCGCATAACGAGCTGGCCGAGACGCTGCGCGGCAACCTGATCTCCATCGGCCTGTGGGTGATCAAGGAGGCGGACCAGATCGTGCAGGAGCGCTCCTCCAATTTCGCCGGCCTCATCGAGGTCAACCGCTCCATCCGCGACGGGCTTATGTGAGGCGCGCGATGCAGATTTCCCTCAAGCCCGGCGAACGGCTTTTCCTCAATGGCGCGGTCATCCGCGTCGACCGCAAGGTGACGGTCGAACTGATGAACGATGTGGCGTTTCTACTGGAGAGCCATGTGCTCCAGGTCGAGGACACCACCACGCCGCTGCGCCAGCTCTATTTCGTCGTGCAGATGATGCTGATCGAGCCGCGCCGGATGGCGCAGGCGCAGCGCCTGTTCCGCGAACAGCTGTCGGCGCTGATGGTGTCGTTCCGCACCGACTCGATGATCGCCGCGCTGACCCAGATCGGCGAATTCGTCGACACCGGCCGCTTCTTCGACGCGCTGCGCGCCCTGCGCCGCCTGTTCCTCGTCGAGGAGACCATCCTCGGCTGCGACGCGCCCAGGGCCGCCTGAGGCCTTTGTTGTTTCGACGCGCTTTCCGGCCGCCGACGGGTCCCGTCGTGCGGGGAAAGGCATCAGGGAAATTCAGCCATGACCAGCATCAACGCCCTTGGCGGCACCTCGGCCGCGTCGGCCCCTGCCGCCAAGCCGGCCGGCGGCACGCTCGACTACAGCGCCTTCCTCCAGCTGCTCATCGCCCAGATGAAGAACCAGGACCCGACCGAGCCGATGGACACCGCCCAGTATATGGGCCAGCTCGCGTCGTTCTCGCAGGTCGAGCAGAGCGTGGCCGCCAATGCCAAGCTCGATCAACTGCTCACCTCCTCGGCGCTGCAGATCGCCGATGCCGCGGTCGGCCGCACTGTCACCAGCGCCGATGGCAGCGTGACCGGCCAGGTGGCCTCGGTCCGCATTTCTTCCGACGCGCCGGTGGCCACCCTCACCGATGGCCGCGAGGTCACTCTCGGCGCCGGCATCCGGATCGCCTGAGCGATGAACGAGGCCGACGCCCTCGACATCGTCCAGTCCGCGATCTGGACCATCATCATCGCCTCCGGCCCGGCGGTCGCGGCGGCGATGCTGGTCGGCATCGCGGTGGCGCTGTTCCAGGCGCTGACCCAGGTGCAGGAAGTCACCCTCACCTTCATCCCCAAGATCATCGCGGTGCTTGTCGTCACTGCACTGACTGCCACTTTCATCGGCCAGCAGATTCTTGCCTTCACCCAGGAAATCTACGGCCGGATCGGCACCGGATTCTGAAGCATCATGAGCGCATTGACCGCCGCCCCCGCCACCGCGCGCGCCTCACGGCGCGATATCGGCTTTGCGGTCGGCATCATCGCCATCCTCACTGTCCTCTTCCTCCCCATCCCCGCCCCCCTCATCGACCTCGGGCTGGCACTTTCCATTGCGCTTTCAGTGCTTATCCTGATGGTATCGCTGTGGATTCAGAAGCCGCTCGAATTCAGCGCCTTCCCCACCGTGCTGCTGATCGCCACCCTATTGCGCCTCGCGCTGGGCATCGGCACCACGCGGCTGATCCTCGCGGAAGGCGGCGATGGCGTTCACGCCGCCGGGCACATCATCAGCGGCTTCTCGCAGCTGGTGATGAGCGGTGACTTCGTCATCGGCATCGTCGTCTTCGTCATCCTGATCACCGTCAACTTCCTCGTCATCACCAAGGGCGCGACCCGCATCGCCGAGGTCGGCGCGCGCTTCACCCTCGACGCCATTCCCGGCAAGCAGATGGCGATCGACGCCGATCTCAATGCCGGGCTCATCGACGACAAGGAAGCGCAGCGCCGGCGCAGCGAGCTGGAAGAGGAAAGCTCCTTCTTCGGCTCGATGGACGGCGCCTCGAAATTCGTCCGCGGAGAGGCGGTGGCGAGCCTCATCATCATCGCGGTCAACATCTTCGGCGGCATCATCATTGGCGTGACCCGCCATGAGATGGAGCTGCGCGAGGCGGCGGATATCTTCACCCGCCTCTCCGTCGGTGACGGCCTGGTCTCGCAGATTCCGGCGCTCATCGTCTCGCTGGCCGCCGGCCTGCTGGTGTCCAAGGGCGGCACGCGGGGAACGACGGAAAAGGCCGTGCTGGGCCAGCTGGGCGCCTATCCGCGTGCGCTCTATGTTGCCGCCGCGCTGATGTTCTCCCTCGCACTGGTGCCCGGCCTGCCTCTCGTTCCGTTCGCGGCGCTCGGCGCGGTGATGGCCTTCATCGCCTACAAGGTGCCGCAGCAGCTCGCCCGCGAGAAGGAGGCGGAGAGGTCCCGCGAGGCGCAGATGCAGCAGCAGGTGGCCGCCGAGAGCAAGGATTCGGTGCGGGAATCGCTGCGCACCGCCGAGGTCGAGGTGGCCGTGGGCAAGCAGCTCGCCACCATCGTGCTGCGCAACCCGGCGGAACTGGCCCACCGCATCGGCAAGATGCGACGCAAATTCGCCGAGCGCTACGGCTTCGTGGTCCCCGACATCAAGGTTTCGGAGGGTCTGGCCCTGCCGGCCAAGAACTACCAGATCAAGCTGCACGGCACCGCCATCACCGGCCATGAAATGCGGATCGGCGAAGCGCTGGTGGTGATCGGCGACGGCCCGCGCCCGGACGTGCCCGGCGACGAGACCCGCGAGCCGGCCTTCGGCATGAAGGCCCTGTGGGTCTCCGATTCCTATGCGGCGGAGGTCAAGCGCGAGGGCTTTGCCCCGATCGACGCGCTCTCGATCATGCTGACCCATGTCAGCGAAGTGGTGTCGAACAACCTGGCGCAGCTGCTGTCCTACAAGGACATGCGCTCGCTGCTGGAGCGGCTCGATCCCGAATACAAGCGGCTGATCGAGGACATGTGCCCCTCGCAGATTTCCTATTCCGGGCTGCAGGCGGTGCTGAAGCTGCTGCTGGCCGAGCGTGTCTCGATCCGCAATCTGCACCTCATCCTCGAAGCGATCGCCGAAATCGTGC
Source organism: Xanthobacteraceae bacterium 501b (assembly GCA_000378025.1). Lineage (GTDB taxonomy): Bacteria > Pseudomonadota > Alphaproteobacteria > Rhizobiales > Xanthobacteraceae > Ancylobacter. The sequence continues at coordinate 4,690,697 of KB899087.1, read as the reverse complement.
CGCATGCGCGGCGTTCGGAACAGGTGGTGGAGCATGTGCGGATGCGGATGGCGCAGCAGATCTGCGGCGACCTTTCCGAGGGCGGCGTACTCAAGGTGCTGCGCCTCGGCGGCAAATGGGACCTGACCTTCCATGAGAGCCTGAAGCGCGACGCCAAGGGCGAGGTGGCCGAATTCGACATCGACCCGCGCCTGGTCGAGCAGTTCGGCACCGAGGCCTCCGCCGCCATTCGCGAGCGGATGCGCAGCGCCGGCAGCTTCGCCCTCGTCACCGCCCCCGACGCCCGGCCCTATGTCCGGATGATCATTGAGCGCATGTTCCCCGCCCTGCCGGTTCTGTCGCATGTGGAAATCGCGCGCGGGGTCGAGATCGCCTCGCTCGGGGCGATCGCGTGAACGGCTCGGCTGAAGCGCCGCTGATCGCGGCCTTCCTCATTTTCTGCCGCATCGGCGCCTGCTTCATGCTGATGCCAGCCTTTTCCAGCAGCCGGCTGCCGGCCAAGATCCGGCTGTTCCTGGCGCTCGGCCTTTCCTACGCGCTCACCCCGCTGCTCGGCGACGAGATCACCCGCACGGTGGCGGGTCTCTCGCAGGCCCAGCTGCTGCTGGCGATCGCCGGCGAGCTGGCCACGGGCGGCATTATCGGCCTGTTGGCCCGCACCTTCTTCCTCGCTCTTCAGACCCTGATGACGGCGGCAGCGCAGGCGGTGGGCCTTTCCACCCCCTCAAGCATGGTGAGCGAGGAAGACGGCCAGATGCCGGAAATCGCCACGCTGATGACCCTGTCCGCCACCGCGCTGCTCTTTGCCACCGACCAGCATTGGGAGATTCTGCGGGCGGTGGTCGAATCCTATTCCCGCCTGCCGCCCGCCGGCCCCTTCGTCGCCGGCGCCTCGCTCGGCCTGTTCGTCGACCGGTTGAGCGACACCTTCCTGCTCGGCCTGCGGCTGGCGAGCCCGTTCCTGGTCTATTCCGTGGTGGTGAACCTCGCGGTCGGGCTGATCAACAAGCTCACCCCGCAGATTCCGGTCTATTTCATCGCCATGCCCATGGTCACCGCCGGCGGGCTGCTGCTGCTTTATGTGACAGTCGACGACGTGCTGCGCATGTTCGTCGAGGCGTTCACCTCCTGGCTGGCGAAAGGCTGAACGATGATCGCCCTTCTGCGCAAGGCGCGCCGAATCGAAGCCGTTCAGGGGCAGATGCACCAGCGCGCCGAGAGCGCGCTCGCGCGGATCGAACGGGCGCAGGCCGACGTCGAGCGCGAGCGGCGGGACATCATGGCGGTGCTGAACAACGAAGCAATCGCCCCTTTCGTGATCGCCCTCGCCGCGCCGCGCCTGCGCGCGCTCGATGCGCAGATCGGCCGCCTGCAGCATGAGGCGGCGGCGCAGCGGGCCGTCGCGCTGGAAGCCGCTATGCGGCTCAAGCGCGCCGAGCGCATGACCGGCAAGGCCGAGGCGAACGCCCACGCCGCTGAGGAGCGCGCCAGCCTTGACGAGGCGCTGGAGGCGTTCATCGCCCGAGGGAGCGCAAGCTTCCCGCCAGCCTGATCTGCGAGGTTGCATCGGTCAAAAGAAACGGTGCAGCCGATGAGCATCCAACCTCCCTCCGACATCCTTCTCGACGTGGTGAAGGCCGCCGACCCGCAGAAGGCGCAGGCCATGGCCGCGCGGCTGCGGCAGGTCGCGTCTGCCACGGCCAGCGCCGCGGCGGGCGGGGCGGCGGTTGAGGGGCCGCGCTTCGACGATGCCCTCGCCGGCGAGAGCGCCACCCCCGTCGCCCTGGGCGAGGGGGGAAGCCCGCTCGGCACGTTCTCCGCGCGGACGCTGTCCAATGCCACCGCGCTGTCCTCGCGCGAGCCGGCCGGCGATCCCTCTCCCTATCGTCGCTTCGAGGCGATGGTGCTGAGCGGCTTTGTCGAGCAGTTGCTGCCCAAATCCAGCGCCACCCTCTTCGGCGCCGGCACCGCCGGGCAGGTCTGGCGTTCGATGCTGGCCGAGCGCATCGCCGACGAGGTCGCCAAGTCGGGCGGCATCGGCCTCGCGCAGCACCTTGCCTCGGTACGGGGCGGGCAGGACGCAGCATGAACGCCAATCCCGCCCTGATAACGCTGCATGGATTGCTCGACCGGCTCGAAGAGGCGGTCGAGGAGGAAACGGCCGCGCTGACCCAGCGCCGGCCGCTCGATTTCGAGGAGATCAACCGGCGCAAGAGCCGCAGCCTGCTGGAGCTGACGCGCGCTATCCGCTCTCTGCCCGAGGCGCTGGCCGGCGCGCGTGAAGGCGCGCTGCCGGCGCGACTGGCCAGCTTGCGCAGCAAGCTGCTGGGCAACCAGGACATGCTGCGCATTCATCTTTCCGCCGCGCAGGAGATCGCCGCCATTCTCGGCAGCGAGATGGGCGAGGCGGACTCGGACGGAACCTACTCGTTCGCGCAGGTCACGAGGCATGCCTCGCGATGATGCGGCTGCTGTTCATCGGCCTTTGGGTCTGCCTGGTCACGCTTCTGGCGAGCTATGGCGGCGCCTATTGGATGGCCGGCTCCCCCACCGGCAAGGACGAGCAGCCGTTTCTCGCGGGGCTCGAATACCGCCGCCTCGAACCGATCAACGTGCCGATGATCATCGACGGCACGGTGCGCGGCTACGTGATCGCCAAGCTGGTCTTTACCGCCGATGCGGCGACGCTGCGCCAGCTGCCGATAGAGCCCCAGATCTTCGTTACCCACGCCGCGTTCCAGGAAATATACACGGACGGCCGTATCGAATTCGGAAAACTATCTAAGTATAACCTGTCCGAAATGCTGAACAACATCCGGGCCAAGGTAAATGAAAAGCTGAACGGCGACGTCGTAAAGGAAATACTCGTCGACGGAATCAATTATATCGACAAGTCCGAAATACGTGCACTTGTCGACCGATCCGGCGAAGCACCGAAGAAGACCTCCGCCGCCACAGGCGAAAAAGCAACCCATTGAGCCTCAATCCGGAATTGCCCTCATGAAGATCACCGGCAAAATCTACACCATCGTCGCCACGCTCGGCCTGACGACCGCCCTGGTCGGCGGCATTTCGATCTATACGCTTACGCTTCAGGCCTCGCTGTCCGAGGAGCTCGATCGTCTCCATCGTCAGGCGTTCCTCGCCGAGCGCATCAATGGCCTGGTCAGCACCGTCGTCATGGACGCGCGCGGCATCTACATGTCGGCCGATCGCGAGGCGGCCAAAGGCTATATTGCCGGCATGCAGCGCAGCCTCAACCAGCTGCGCGACGTCGTCGGCGAAGGCACGGCGGCGAGCGATGCCGCAGGGAACGGCAGCTTCGGCGCCGTGGCCAAGGATGTCGAGCAGTTCCTGAGCTTCCGCTCCGAAACCGTGCGCCTCGCCACGGAGGACGGCCCGCCGGCGGCCAACGCCCAAGGCAACAACGAAGCCAACCGTGCCAACCGCAAGGCGCTTCAGGCCTCGCTCGGAACCCATGTCGAGCAGCTGCGCGAGCGCACCGACCCGCTGCGCGAGGAATTTCTGACCATCGATTTCTGGTCCGAGATCATCATCCTCATCACGACCGGCATCGGCCTGCTTATCGGCATCGGCACCGGCCTCTATATCGGCGTCGTCACGCTGAGCCGCCCCATCCGCCGGGTGATCGAGACCGTGAAGGCGGTGGCGGACGGCAAGCTCGACGTCGAGATCGAAGCCAAGCCCGGCAATGACGAGATCGGCGAGCTCTGGCGCTCCACCGGCGAACTCCTCGGCACGCTGAAGGAGGCCGAGCGCCTGCGCGCCGAGCAGGCCGCCTCCGCCGAACGCATCGAAATCGAGAAACGGACGGCCATGCGCGACCTCGCCGATCGCTTCGACAGCGAGATTTCCGGCGTCGTCCGCTCGGTGGCCGCCGCTGTTACCCAGCTTGAACATTCCGCCTCCAGCATGAGTTCGTCGGCCGACGAGACCAGCCGCCAGTCGACCGTCGTCGCCGCGGCGGCCGAGCAGGCGACCGGCAATGTGCAGATCGCCGCTTCCGCCGCCGAGGAGCTCGCCGCCTCGGTGCGCGAGATCGGCCACCAGGTGTCCACCGCCGCGAAGATCGCCGGCGAGGCCACCGAACAGGCCAACGGCACCGCCGACGTGGTGCGCGGCCTCGCCACCAGCGCCCAGCGCATCGGCCAGGTGGTGAATCTCATCACCGACATTGCCTCGCAGACTAACCTTCTGGCTCTCAACGCCACCATCGAGGCGGCGCGGGCCGGCGAGGCGGGACGCGGCTTCGCCGTCGTCGCGATGGAAGTGAAGACCCTGGCCGAACAGACCTCGAAGGCCACCGACGAAATCTCCTCGCAGATCGCCGCCGTACAGGGCGCGACCAACGATGTGGTGAAGGCGATCGAGAACATCTCCGGCACCATCCGCCGCATCGACGAGATTTCGAGCGCCATCGCCACCTCGATCGACGAGCAGGGCGCGGCGACGGGCGAGATCGCGCAGAACGTCCACCAGGCGGCCCAAGGCACGCAGGAGGTTTCCTCCAGCATCTCCACGGTCAGCGTGGCGGCTGCCGATACCGGGCGCGTCTCGGCCGAGATCGTGCGCTCCGCCGCCGACCTTTCATCGCAGGCGACCCGGCTGCGCACGCAGTTCGATACCTTCATCGAACGCATCCGCGCCGCCTGAGCCCCTTGCTGGCGCCTCACGGCGCCGGCTTCTCCTGATCACCCCAATCCAGTGAGTGTCATGGACGACCTGCTCCGCGAATTCCTGACGGAAACCGGCGAAAGCCTCGATGTCGCCGACGGCGAGCTGCTTAAGCTCGAAACCGACCCGAACAATCGGGACATCCTCAACAACATCTTCCGCCTCGTGCACACCATCAAGGGCACCTGCGGCTTTATCGGCCTGGCTCGGCTCGCGCGGCTCGCCCACGCCGCCGAAACGCTGATGGACGAGTTCCGCAACGGCCGCCCGGTGAAGTCCGGCGCGGTGGATCTGATCCTGCGGACCATCGACCGGATCAAGCTCATCCTGGCCGAAATCGAGCGCAGCGATGGCGTCGAGCCGCCCGGCGCGGATGAAGACCTGATCTCGGCGCTGGAAGCGGAAGCCGCCAACGCGGAGGCCGCGCCGACACCGGCGCCCGCCCCCGCGGCGAAAGCCGAGCCCGCCATTGTGGTCTCGCTTGAGCGCGAGCTGCTGCCGGGCGAAGTGCCGCTTGACGAACTGGAGCGCATGTTCCGCGAGACGGCGGTGGAGGCACGGCCCAAGGTGCCGACGCTGGCCGCCCCCGCGCTCGTGCCGCAGCTGGCGGCCGCCGCGCCCGAGGCCGAGCACGCACCGGCGACCGCGCCCGACCCGGCAGCCGCCGCGGCACAGACCATCCGCGTCAGCGTCTCGGTGCTCGAACATCTGATGACGATGGTTTCCGAACTGGTGCTCACCCGCAACCAGCTCATGGAGATCAGCCGCCGCAACGAAGACAGCGACTATAAGAGCCCGCTGCAGCGACTTTCCACCGTCACCGGTGAGCTGCAGGAAGCCGTGATGCGGACCCGCATGCAGCCGATCGGCAATGCGTGGCAGAAGCTGCCCCGCATCGTGCGCGATCTCGCGCAGGAACTCGGCAAGCAAATTGAGCTGGAACAGCACGGCGCCGAGACCGAACTCGACCGCCAACTGCTCGACCAGATCAAGGACCCGCTCACCCACATGGTGCGCAATTCGGCCGACCATGGGCTGGAAACACCCGGAATGCGCCGACTGGCCGGCAAGCCGGAAAAGGGCACCATCCGCCTGTCCGCCTATCATGAGGGCGGCCATGTCATCATCGAGATTTCCGATGACGGGAAAGGGCTCGATGTCGCTCGCATCCGCGCCAAGACGATCGAAAACGGCCTGTGCTCGGAAGCCGATGCCGCGCGCATGACCGACGCACAGCTCTACCGCTACATCTTCCACGCCGGCTTCTCCACCGCCCAGCAGGTCACCAGCGTATCCGGCCGTGGTGTCGGCATGGATGTCGTGCGCTGCAACATCGAGTCGATCGGCGGCACGGTTGACGTGCGCTCGAAGCGGGGTGAAGGCACGACCTTCACCATCAAGATCCCGCTCACCCTCGCCATCGTTCCCGCGCTCATCGTGGAAACCACTGGCGAGCGCTTCGCCCTGCCGCAGACGTCCGTCGTCGAACTGGTGCGGGTGCGCGGCGACAGCGAGCATTCGCTGAGCTTCATCAAGCATGCCCATGTGCTGCGCCTGCGCGACCGGCTGCTGCCGATCATCGATCTCGGCTCGGTGATGGGTCTGTCCTGCCATTGGGGCGAACATCCCGACGGCGAACTGATCGTGGTGATGCAGGTCGGCAACCAGCGCTTCGGCGTCGTGGTCGACAGCGTTCTGCACACCGAGGAAATCGTGGTGAAGCCGCTCGCCTCGGTGCTGCGGGGCATCTCCCTGATCTCCGGCAGCACCATCCTCGGCGACGGGCGCGTCATCATGATTATCGATCCCAACGGCCTGTCCCAGTACGCCGCCGCCCGGTCGGACAAGACCGACGAGGCCAGCAAGAACGAGGCGCACGCCGGCACGGAGGCCGATTCCAACAAGATGTCGCTCCTGCTCTGCCGGGCCGGCGCCGAGGGCATCAAGGCGGTGCCGCTCGCACTCGTCACCCGCCTCGAGGAACTCGACGCCGGAGAAGTGGAGCTATTGTCGGACCGCTCCGTGGCGCAGTATCGCGGCACTCTTATCCCGATCCTCTACGCCAATGACGAAGTGGAGCGGAAGACATCGGGCAAGCAACCCCTGCTCATCTTCTCGGAAGGGGAGCGGACAATGGGCCTCTTCGTCGACCAGATCGTCGACATTGTCGAGACCGAGTTCGAGCTCAAGCTGTCCTCGGGCGCCCCGGACATCATGGGCGGAGCGATCATCAACGGCACGGCAACCGAGGTGCTCGACGTCGCGCACTTCATGCAGCGGGCCTTCGGCGACAGTTTCGACATTCCCGTCGGGCACCCGCGCGAGCGGAGCGGCCGGCTGCTGCTCGTGGACGACAATGCCTTCCATCGCGCGATGCTGGAGCCGGTCCTGAAGGGCAACGGCTACTCGGTGACAACCTGCACCTCCGCCAGCGATGCGCTGATGAAGCTCTCCGGTGAAGCCCGCTTCGACGCGGTCGTCAGCGAGGTCGACATGCGCGGTATCGACGGCATCGGCTTCGCCGAGCGCGTGCGCAGCGAACTGCACATGCACGACCTGCCGATCATCGCCATGGCCGCCGGGCGCAACCCGGACACCATCGAACGCGGCCACCTGGCCGGTTTCACCGACTATGTAGCGAAATTCGACCGTAACGGCCTGCTGGCCGCGCTGCGCGAGTTTACGGCCCACGAAGACAAGGAGAAGGCGGCATGAGCACGGCGGCTGTCAACCTGGAAGGGCCGAGCGACGCCCATCAATACGTCACTATCCGCATCGGCGGACAGCTCTTCGGATTGCCGATCTCGGCGGTCAATGAAGTGTTCGTCCCCGACCGGATCACGCCCGTGCCGCTCGCCTCACGCGAGATCGATGGGGTGCTGAACCTACGCGGTCGGATCGTCACCATGATCGATATGCGCCGCCTGCTGGGCCTGCATGATGGAACCCTCGCCCGCATGGCGGTCGGCATCGAGCGCACGGGCGAGGCCTTCGCCCTGCTGATCGACGGGATCGGAGACGTTCTGCTCCTCGATCCCAGCACCTATGACAGCAATCCGCCAAATCTCGACGAAGAGTGGACGCAGTTCTCGGAAGGCGTCCATCGCTTGGAGGGCGAACTGCTCGTGGTGCTCGACGTCGAACGCGTTCTCGCCAACGTCGGTGGCGCGCGGAGCGCGGCATGAGACAGCTCATCCGGGAACCAAGCCTATGAAGACCTTTCTTGTCGTTGACGATTCGTCCGTGGTGCGCAAAGCGGCGCGCCGCATGCTGGAGACCTGGTCCTTCAAGGTGGAGGAGGCCGAGAACGGCGCCGTGGCGCTGGATCGGTGCCGGCAGCACATGCCGGACGGAATCCTGCTCGACTGGAACATGCCTGAAGTCACGGGCTTCGAGTTCCTGGAACTTCTGCGCTGCGAAGCCGGCGGCGCCGCGCCGCGCGTGGTGTTCTGCAGCACCCACAACGATGCCGCCCATATCGCCAGCGCCCTGTCGGCCGGCGCTGACGAATACATCATGAAGCCGTTCGACGCCGACATCCTGCGAGAGAAGCTCGTCGAGGTCGGCCTGCTGGAGGAAGAGCCGCTATGAGCCTCGCACGCCCCACGGGCTCTTCGGGCGGTACGCCGCAGCCGGCTGGCCCTCCCATCAAGGTGATGATCGTCGACGATTCCGTGTTCATGCGCGGAATCCTCAGCAACTGGCTGGGCGAAACCGGCGAGTTCAGCGTCGTCGCCGTCCATCCCAATGGCCGGCGCGCGGCCGACGACGTCCAGCGCGCGCAGCCCGACGTCGTGATCCTCGATCTCGAAATGCCCGATATGGATGGCCTCACCGCCCTGCCGCTCATCCTTGAGCGCAAGGCCGGAACGGCGGTGCTGGTGGCCTCCGCCCTGACCCGGCGCGGCGCGGAAATCAGCCTAAGGGCGCTGACGCTCGGAGCGGCCGACTATCTCCCCAAGCCGGACGCCGCACGCGGCCCGGTGGCGGCAGAGGAGTTCCGCGCCGACCTGCTGGCGAAGACGCGCAGCCTTGGCCAGCGCGTGCGGCGTCGCTCACTGCCCCGGCCGCCGGTGGGGGTGCCCGCGGCAAGTGGCGGCGGAGCACCGTCGCCGCAGCCCGTGCAGGCACCCACGCCGGCCACGGTGGCGGGCGCGCCCCGCCCCGGCGGCAAGCTGCGCGCCTATTCGATGATGCCGCCCACCCTTCTGGCCGTCGGCAGCTCGACCGGCGGCCCGCAGGCCCTGACACGGCTGTTCACCGACATTGGCCCGGCCATCGGCAATGTGCCGGTGCTGATCGTCCAGCACATGCCGCCGACCTTCACCGCCATTCTCGCCGAGCACATCGCCCGCGCCTCGGGCCGGCGGTGCGCGGAGGGGCGCGACGGCGAGGACCTCGTGCCGGGCCAGATCTATGTGGCCCCCGGCGGCCTGCATATGGATATCGTCCGTTCCAGCGGCACCAGCAAGATCCGGCTGCTCGACAGCCCGCCGGTGAACTTCTGCAAGCCGGCGGTCGACCCGATGTTCGAGGCGGTCGCGGGCATCTATGGCGCCGCCGCCCTCGCCGTGGTGCTCACGGGCATGGGCAGCGACGGCGCACGCGGGGCGCTGAAGATCGCCGAACTCGGCGGCAGCGTGATCGCCCAGGACGAGGAGACCAGCGTCGTCTGGGGGATGCCCGGCGCCACCGTGGCGATCGGCGCCTGCGCCGGCATTCTGCCGATGGCGGAGATCGGCCCACGGGTCAGCCGAATGCTTGTGGGAGGCCGCGAATGATTGGCCCCTCCGATTTCGAGTTTCTGCAGCGCTTTCTCAAGGACAAGTCGGGGCTCGCCCTCGGTGACGACAAGCGCTACCTGCTGGAGACGCGGCTCGATCCCGTCATGAAGAAGGCGTCCGTCGCCAGCATCACGCAGCTTGTCGCCACCCTGCGCGAGCGGGGCTCCTCCCCGCTGGCCGAGGCGGTGATCGAGGCGATGACGACCAATGAATCGCTGTTCTTCCGCGACAAGCGCCCCTTCGATCAGCTCGCCGCGCTGATCCTGCCGGAGCTGATCTCCCGCCGCCCGCCCGGCCAGCCGCTGCGCATCTGGTGCGCGGCCGCCTCGACCGGACAGGAGCCCTACTCCATCGCCATGCTGCTGCGCGACAACGAGCGACTGCTCGGCGGCCGGCGGGTCGAGATCGTCGCCACCGACCTGTCCGCCGAAGTGATCGAGCGGGCGCAGGAGGGCGTCTATACCCAGTTCGAGGTGCAGCGGGGCCTGCCGGTGCACTACCTCCTGAAGTGCTTCAACCAGGAGGGGCAGATGTGGCGGATCAACGCCGATATCCGCGCCATGGTTCGCTTCTCGCGACTGAACCTGCTGCAGTCCTTCGCCCATCTCGGCCAGTTCGACATCGTGTTCTGCCGAAATGTGCTGATCTATTTCGATGCAGCGACGAAGACCGACGTGCTCGGGCGCATCGCCAATCTCATGGCACGCGACGGCTACCTCGTGCTCGGCGGCGCGGAAAGCGTGCTCGGCCTGTCCTCGGAGCTGGTGCCCGGGAGTCAGCACGGCTTCTATATCCGCAAGAACTGAGCCCCTTTCAGCTGAGGCATCTCTGACTGAACGGGATTCGGCCGAATCACCCGCGTCTTCGCTCTCGCTCCGGGAGTGAAGACGCGGCGCCGGCCGTTCCATTCCCGCCCCACCCGCAAACGTGCTGACGCCGACGCTTTCATGAGACGCGGGGTCTTGATCCCGTTCCTCGGCACCTCCTGGCACCGGAGTCGCCGTGCGGCTGTCTTCCCCCCGCCATGAATTTTCCGCAATCTCCGACGCGCCGTACGATGATATCCGTCTCCATTCGTGCTTTCCTGCAACTGGGGTTGGACGGATACCTCCAGGTGAGAGACCGCACGCGAAATGGCGCGCAACAGTCGCAAAGGGGGCAGCGTGACGCTGAGGGGAAGAGCCGGATGGCTCGCCGTAGCCATTCCGGGGATCGCTTTGCCGATAACGGCTTATGCCGGCAGCTTCCTTGAGCCTGCGGGGCCTGTCGCGGCCGGGCAGCTGTCGCATTTCGGCGTTATCAGCGGGCTGATGCTGATCGTCATCGTGCCGATGTTCGTGGCGCTGCCGATCGTGCTGTGGCGTTACCGGCGCGGCGGCGCGGGCGCGTACCGGCCGGACTGGGAGTTCAACTGGGGCCTCGAGCTGCTGATCTGGGGCGTTCCGGTCGCGCTGGTCGTCGCCCTTGGCACGGCGCTGTGGCGGCAGACGATCACGGGCGACCCCTACCGCGCGCTCGGCCCCGACCCGCTGGTGGTCGAGGTGGTGGCGCTCGACTGGAAATTCCTGTTCCTCTACCCCGAGCAGGGCGTGGCGACGCTCGACCTGCTCGCTCTGCCCGAGGGCCGGCCGGTCACGCTGAAGCTGACCAGCGGCACGGTGATGCAGTCCTTCATCATTCCGCAGCTCGCCGGGCAGATCTACGCGATGGCCGGCATGCAGACGCAGCTGAACCTGGTTGCCGACAGGACCGGCGATTTCACCGGCCGCAACACCCAGTATAACGGCCTCGGCTTCGCCACCCAGTCCTTCACCACACGGGTGATGAGCCCCGACGCCTTCGAGGGCTGGGTCGCGGCGACGAAGGCGCAGGGAACCGCGCTCGATGCCGCCGGCTACGCCAAACTTCTCCCGTCCTCGGTGGTGAACGCGCCGGTGCTCTACAGCCAGTTCACCCCGGGCCTGTTCGACCAGGTGATGGCGGGCTTCGCGCCCGGCATGTTCCAGCATCACGGCCATGCGGCGATGCCCGGCCATGCGGCGATGCCCGGCCCTGCGGCGATGCCCGCTCCGCCCGCGCCCCACCAGGGCCATGACCATACGCCGGAGGCCGCGCAATGAACTGGGAGCTCATATTCGGCCAGATCAAGTGGACCTCCTTCGTCTTCGCCGGGATGATCGAGAACCCCTCGCTCAGCGAGGCCATCGCCTCGGGCGCCGGGTCGATCGCGGTGCTGGGCGCGCTCGCCACCGTCATCCTGCTGACGGTCAAGGGCTGGTGGGTGCCGCTGTGGCGCGACTGGCTGACCAGCGTCGACCACAAGAAGGTCGGCATCATGTACATCGCGATCGCGCTTGTCATGTTCGCCCGCGCGGTGATCGAGGCGGCGCTGATGCGCGCCCAGCAGCTCGCCGCCACCGAGGGCGCCGGCTTCCTGTCGGCCGATCATTTCGGCCAGCTGTTCAGCACCCACGGCACGATCATGATCTTCTTCGTGGCGATGCCGTTCATCACCGGGCTGATGAACTATGTCATGCCGCTGCAGATCGGCGCCCGCGACGTCTCCTTCCCGCTGCTCAACGCCATCTCGCTGATGCTGACCATGGCGGGGGCGATCCTCATCATGGTGTCGCTGGTGGTGGGCCAGTTCTCCACCGGCGGCTGGTCGGCCTATCCGCCCTTCACCGGCATCGAGTTCAGCCCGGGCGAGGGGGTCGACTACTGGATCTGGGCGGTGTCGCTCGGCTCGATCGGCTCGACGCTGACGGGCCTCAACTTCGCGGTGACGATCTACAAGAAGCGCTGCCCCGGCATGTCGCTGTTCCGCATGCCGCTGTTCACCTGGACGACGCTGTGCACGTCGATCCTGATGATCTTCGCCATGGCGCCGCTGACCGCCGCCACCATCATGCTCGCCCTCGACCGCTATGCCGGCTTCCATTTCTTCACCAATGGCGACGGCGGCAACATGATGAACTACGCCAATCTGTTCTGGCTGTTCGGCCATCCGGAGGTCTACATCCTGATCCTGCCGGCCTTCGGCGTCTGGTCGGAGGTGGTGGCCACCTTCTCAGCCAAGCGCATCTATGGCTACACCTCGCTGGTCTACGCCACCATGTGCATCGCCGTGCTGTCCTTCGCGGTGTGGCTGCACCACTTCTTCACCATGGGCCAGAGCGCCAATGTGAACGCGATCTTCGGCATCGCCACGATGATCATCGGCGTGCCCACCGGCGTGAAGGTCTATGACTGGCTGCTGACCATGGTGGGCGGGCGCATCCGCTTCTCCACGCCGATGCTGTACCACATCAACTTCCTGCTCACCTTCATCCTCGGCGGCATGACCGGCGTGCTGCTGGCCAATCCCGGCGTCGATTTCCAGGTCCACAACACGCTGTTCCTGGTGGCGCATTTCCACAACATGATCATTCCCGGCGTGCTGTTCGGCATGTTCGCGGCGGTGCAGTTCTGGTTCCCGAAGGTGTTCGGCTTCCGGCTGCATGAGGGGCTGGGCCGGGCCTCGTTCTGGTGCTTCGCGCCGGGATTCCTGCTGGCGTTCTTCCCGCTCTACTGGCTCGGCATGATGGGCGCGACGCGGCGCACCTATATGTGGTCGAACCCCGACTACGTGCCCTGGCTCGCCCTCGCCATGCTCGGCGCCGGGCTCATCCTGGCCGGCTTCGCGCTGATGGTGACGCAGATCGTGGTCTCGGTGCGCCAGCGCGCGCAGCTCGCCGCCCCGCTGGGCGATCCCTGGGACGGGCGGGCGCTGGAATGGTCGATCCCCTCGCCGCCCCCTAGCTGGAACTTCGCCGTTCTGCCGCAGGTGTCCTCGCAGGACCCGTTCTACGAGGCCAAGAAGGCCGGCATCGCCTATCGCTCGCCGGCGGCCTATGAGGATATCGAGGTGCCGCGCAACACCGCGACGGCGCCGCTGATCGGCCTGTTCGCCTGCGCCTGGGCGTTCGGCCTGGTCTGGCACATCTGGTGGCTGGCGATTGTCTCCTTCGTGCTGATCTGGGCCGTCGTCATCGCCCGCTCCTTCGCCACTGACACGGAGGAGACCATTCCCGCCGCGACGGTGAAGGCTTTGAACGAGGCCTTCCTCGCCGCGGCGCGCGCCACGCCGGGCGTGACCCGCGACCGGGAAATGACCTCCGACAACAAGGGCCGGGCGCACCCCGAAGCGCTGGAGGGCCGCGCCGGGACCCTCGCCTCCGGCACCGCCGTGGAGGCGCTGTGATGAGCCTTTCCGAACGCCTTCATCCCGGACTGAACCTCGCCGGCACCGATCCCGAAGGCCATGAGGCGGCCGAAGAGACGCTGTTCGGCTTCTGGATCTTCCTGATGAGCGATCTGGTGCTGTTCGCAGTGCTGTTCGCGACCTATGCGGCGATGAGCGTGCAGGGCATCGCCGAAGGCCCCCGGCCCGCCGAGGTCTTCGACCTCACCGCCGCCTTCGTGGAAACGCTGCTGCTGCTGTTCTCCAGCTTCGCCTTCGGCCTCGCCATGCTGGAGATGAAGTACCGCGAAAACCGGCGCGGCGTGCTGGTGTGGCTGCTCATCACCGGCGTGCTCGGCGCGGCCTTCGTCGGCATGGAGCTGCACGACTATTACGTGATGATCACGGAGCATGCGGCGCCGCCGCAGGCCAGCGGCTTCCTCTCCGCCTATTACCTGCTGACCGGCACCCACGCGCTGCACGTCTCGTCCGGGCTGGTGTGGATGGTCATCATGGCGGTGCAGGTCGCGGTCTTTGGCTTCAGCACGCCGGTGAAGCTGCGGCTGATGCGCCTCGCGCTGTTCTGGCACATGCTCGACGTGGTCTGGATCGGCATCTTCACCTTCGTCTATCTCTACGGGGTCGCGTCATGAGCCGCCGCATTGCCGCCGACACGCCCACCGTCGACCATGCGGAAGAGGGCCGCGAGCGCCGCTCCTATGTGATCGGCCTGGTGCTGGCGCTGGTTCTGACCACCGGCGCCTTCGCGGTGGTGGGGCTGAACCTACTCAGCGGCGCCGCCGCGCTCGCCGCGCTGGGCCTGCTCGCCCTGATCCAGGCGGTGGTGCATCTGCGCTACTTCCTGCACATCGACCTCGAACGCTCGCACCGCGACGACCTGCTGCTGATCCTCTTCACCGTCCTCATCCTGATCATCATGGTCTCCGGAACCATCTGGATCCTCTACGATCAGCACATCCGAATGATGCCCTGACAGGCGGACGCGCCGCGCCGATCGGCCGCCAGGGGACGAACCCGGGGGCTGCGGGTGTTACCCATTGGCTGGCCCTCTGGGCTCGCGGGAGCCGTCCTCTCCGGGCGTGCCCAGGATATAAGGGTCCGTTAGCCCCAGCCAGACGTGCTCTTTTGGACGGACGCCTGACAACAGTCGTAGGAAGGAATCATGACTGATCTGAATTTGTCCCCCCCTGCCGGCATGCCGGCTGCGATGGGCGTCGATGGAGCAATCTACAGCCTTTACGCGGCAGCCTTGAATTCAGAGTGCTGGTCGTCGGCCCTTGAGTCGGTTGCGACGCTGTCCATGTCGGTCGGCGCGGTCATCTTCGCGAAGTCGAAGGATAGCTGGGCCTTTCCCTCCCATTCCGCCGGCCTCGCGGAGGCCGTCAATTCTTATCTGCGTGAGGGGTGGTCTCGACGCAATCCCTGGCTCGAAGGCAGGTTGCCAGCTGGCTTTCATGCCGGCGACGTCTATACGGAACAGGATATTCTCGATTTTTCGGAAGTGTCCCTGAATACGTTCTATGGGGACTTCCTTTCCCGGTACGGTATCTCCCATGTGATGGCCTCGATCATCCACTCCGAATTGGGAAACCCGACCAGCCTCGTGGTCTGTCGGGCGGCCTCCGTGGGCCCATTCGGGGACGATGATCGCGAGGCACTGCTGCTGCTCGCGCGGCACCTTGAACAGTCGCTGAGGATCACATCGGCCTATCTGAAGGCGAAGGCGGCGGGTGATACGGTCGCTCAAGCGTTCGACACGATGGACCAACCGGCTGTCATCCTCGACGGGAAAATGCGCCCTCTCCGCGTCAACCGATCGGCCGAGCCATTGGTGGGGCGGTACTTTGTTGATAGCGAAGAAGGTCTCCGCCCGACCATGCGGGCCGACGTCGACGATTTCGTTTCGACCGTTCAACGTGCGCAGACCGATGGCCGCCTCGACGGCCGCCTGCCTCACCCCACCACCGTCTCCGATCCGGATGGGAAGAAACGCCTTGTCGTGTGGACCGCGCCGCTTGTTGGACCGTCGGCAGACGCTCTGGGGCTGGTGAGGC
This sequence comes from Xanthobacteraceae bacterium 501b, assembly GCA_000378025.1. GTDB lineage: Bacteria > Pseudomonadota > Alphaproteobacteria > Rhizobiales > Xanthobacteraceae > Ancylobacter. The sequence continues at coordinate 4,674,921 of KB899087.1, read as the reverse complement.
CCGATAAGCACGTTCTGATGCTGGCGAAAGATCTGGAGAACGACCAGATCATCGATCCCACGGTCATCCGCAAGGTCTTCGGATTGACGACGGCCGAAGCGCGTCTGGCCTCGCTGCTCGGGAGCGGACGAAGTGTCCGGGAGGCAGCAGAGACCCTCGATATTTCCGAGGGGACGGCCCGGTTTGTCCTCAAGCGCATATTTTCCAAACTCGGCGTAAGCCGGCAGGCGGAGCTTGTTTCTCGGTTGAGACGGCTGATCCTGCGGTAAGGCTCGCCCCAGCAACTGTCGGCACGGATCGCTCATCGATGCCCAAGGCTCGGCCGGAACATCCGTCTCCGATCTGTGTCGATTGAGCTGGACAGACCTTTCCCCTTTCATATCCGCCGCGGCTTCCTTCAGGGCCTGTGCCTCACGACGCAGGCCCTTGACCGCGTCGTGAGGCACAGGCCCTGACGCCGGCCAGCCCGCGCTTGCCGGCGCCAGGGGCCCTGACAGCAGACACCGCAGGCGGAACAACTACGGGCAGTCTCTCACACCGACGCGAATAGTCATGGCAGCTATTTAGACGCGCGCAGCGCCCCCCGCCGGCACGATATGGCGATCGCGGCGGCAATCCAATAATTAGAAAACTTTGATTGTATATATTATAATCAGAACAGAAAGTCGCGAGATGGTAAGTCCGTGTGCCAACGTTTTGCGACGTATCCAATTTGGTATATGCGTTTGTCAAAAGTGTACATTCAGGCGAATGCCGTGACGGTTGTCGTCGATAATGTGCAAGCGCCCGAGAGTCGGTGGCTCTACACGGCGGACGGTAAAAAATAGCCGACTTGCGGGACGACAGGCCGAAAAACCTCTGTTATCACGATTGGAGTTCCGTAATGATGCGGATGCGCGCAGGACGGTCGGCCACCGGCCGGCGGGATGAGGAGGAGGTTGCTTATGCACTTTACCCCGCGAGAAATCGATAAGCTGCTGATCTATACGCTCGCCCAGGTTGCGCAGAAGCGGAAGGATCAAGGACTGAAGCTCAACCATCCGGAAACGGTGTCGCTCATCTCCGTCGCCGCGCTCGACGGGGCGCGTGCCGGCAAGACCGTCGAGGAGGTGATGGAGCTCGCCAGCAAGGCGATCACCCGCGACGACGTCATGGAAGGTGTCGCGGACATGATCCCGTATGTGCAGGTGGAGGCCGTGTTTACGGATGGCAGCCGCCTCGTCACTGTCCATGATCCCATCAAGTAGCCGGGACGAGCGGGTGACATCATGAGCAAAGAACCGAAGAAGACCCCGGTTGGCGGCCTCGTCCTCGGCAACGGCGACATCGAGATCAACGCCGGCTATCCGACCACGATGCTGAAGGTCCGCAACACCGGCGACCGGCCGATCCAGGTGGGGTCGCATTTCCATTTCTTCGAGGTGAACGCCTCGCTGGAGTTCAACCGCGAGCAGGCCTTCGGCAAGCGGCTGAATATTCCCGCCACCACGGCGCTGCGCTTCGAGCCCGGCGACGAGAAGGAAGTCGTGCTCGTTCCCTACCAGGGCAAGCAGCGCGTGCTCGGCTTCAACGGCCTGGTCAACGGCTGGGTCGGCGACGAGAACTACGACGATTACCGCCCCCGCCTGACGGACGCCCTGGAGCGCGCCAAGCGCTATGGATTCAAGAGCAAGTCGTGACAGGCCGCAACATTCAGCCAATGGAGCTCTGAGATGGCGAAGATCTCGAGGCAACAATATTCGGACCTCTACGGCCCCACGACCGGTGACAAGATCCGTCTTGGTGACACCGATCTTTATATCGAGATCGAGAACGATCTCCGGGTCTATGGTGAGGAAGCCGTCTATGGCGGCGGCAAGACCCTGCGCGACGGCATGGGCTACGATAACGAACTCACCAGTGCTGCTGGCGCACCCGACCTGGTGATCACCAACGTCACCATCGTCGACGCCATCCAGGGCGTGGTGAAGGCGGATGTCGGCATCAAGAACGGGCTGATCTGCGCCATCGGTAAGGCCGGCAACCCCTCGACCATGTCAGGCGTCACGCCGGGGCTCGCGCTCGGGCCGGGCACCGACGCGATCTCGGGCGAGCATCTGATCCTTACGGCCGGCGGCATCGACGCCCATGTCCACTTCATCTCGCCGCAGCAGGCACAGGCGGCGCTGTCCAATGGCGTGACCACGCTGTTCGGCGGCGGCATCGGCCCCTCCGACGGCACCAACGGCACCACCATCACGCCGGGCACCTGGAACATCGAGATGATGCTCCGCTCATTCGACTCGTGGCCGGTGAATGCGGGCGTGCTCGGTAAGGGCAACGGCTCGGCGCCGCTGCCGCTCGAGGAGCAGATCCGTGCCGGCGCCATGGGTCTCAAGATCCACGAGGACTGGGGGAGCACGCCGGCGGCGATCCGCAATGCGCTCACCGTCGCGGACAATTACGACGTTCAGGTCTGCATCCACACCGATACGCTGAACGAAGCCGGCTTCGTCGAGAACACCATCGCCGCCTTCGAGGGGCGCACCATCCATACCTACCATACGGAAGGCGCCGGCGGTGGCCACGCGCCGGACATCATCCGGGTGGCCGGGCTCTCGAACGTCATTCCCAGCTCGACCAACCCGACGCTGCCCTACGGGATCAACTCCCAGGCCGAGCTGTTCGACATGACGATGATCTGTCACAACCTCAGCCCGAAGATCCCAACCGACGTCGCCTTTGCCGAGAGCCGCGTGCGCGCGGAGACCATCGCGGCCGAAAACGTGCTGCACGACCTCGGCGCGATCTCGATCCTGTCGAGCGACAGCCAGGCCATGGGCCGTGTCGGCGAGAACTGGACGCGTACCATTCAGACCGCTGACCTGATGAAGCAGCGCAAGGGTGCCTATGCCGGCGACACCTCGGGCAACGACAATGAGCGTGTGCTGCGCTTCGTCGCCAAGGTCACGATCAACCCCGCCATCGCACAGGGTGTCGCCCATGTGATCGGCTCGATCGAGATCGGCAAGATGGCGGACCTCGTGCTCTGGGAGACCGCGTTCTTCGGCGCCAAGCCGAAGATGGTCATCAAGGGCGGCATGATCTCCTGGGCGCTGATGGGCGACCCCAACGCCTCGCTGCCGACGCCCCAGCCGGTGATCTATCGGCCGATGTTTGGCGCGATGGGCTCGGCGCTGGCCAAGACCCGCGTGACGTTCACCTCGCATGCCGGCGTCGAGGACGGCATCGTGGACCGCTACCAGCTGACGTCAAAGGTCGTCCCGGTGTATGGCACGCGGACCATCACCAAGAGCTCGATGGTGCGCAACACAGCCATGCCGGCGATCGAGGTGAATCCCGAGACCTTCGCCGTGACGGTCGACGGCACGCACGCCACTATCGAGCCGGCAAAACGCGTTCCTCTCAGCCAACTCTATTTCTTCAGCTGAGCGGACTATCCAACAACCGGGAGGTTGGTCGCCTCCCGGCATAACGCGACCTTGTTCGTCTTGACCGGCCTGTGCGGCAGCATGTTCGACCTTCTCCACCTTCATCAACGGATCTTATTCGGAGATGACCCCTGGCGGCCTCGGCCTGTCGGTGGCCTATCGCATCGCCAGTCTCGTCATCGGCTACAGCGTTACCTGGCTCGGCCTCAACGTCGCGACGCGGATACGTCGCGCCTGAGGCACGGGTCGTTTCGGAGGCACACATGATTCTCGTTGAGAGCACGCTCGGTAATCTGCGCGACCCGGTCTGGCAGGAGCGGGTCCGGCTTGGCACGCTCGACCTGCTGGAGCTGGAGCAGTGGGAGGCGCCCAAGAGCCGGCTGCGCAAGGCCAGCGCGGGCGGAATCGAGCTCGCTATCTCGCTGCCGCGCTCCGCGCACCTGCATGACGGCGACGTGCTGCACTATGACGCCGCGGCGAACATCGTGGTCGCCGCCCGCATCGCACTCAAGGATGTGCTGGTCATCGAGCTGGACGCCATTGAGACGCTGTCGCCGACCGAGATCCTGCGCACCTGTTTCGAGCTGGGCCATGGCCTCGGTAACCAGCACTGGCCGGCCGTGATCAAGGGCTCCACCGTCTATGTGCCGCTCTCGGTCGACCAGAAGGTGATGGCGTCGGTGATGCGCACCCATGCCTTCGAGCATGTGAAGACCCGTTTCGCGCCCGGCGAGGAAATCGCCGCCAAGCTGGATGCCCGCGAGGTGCGCTTGCTCTTCGCCGGAGCCGACGCGACGCCGCACCATCATCACGGAGGGCATGCCCACGAGCACGAGCACGAGCACGAGCACGGGCATTCGCATGACGATGACCACGTACATGACCATGACCACGCACACCCGCACGCACATCCTCACCCCCATGCGCCGGTGAAGTGATGGCGGAAGGGGAGAAAGATCGGGGCGGCGGCTCCACCGGCATGGTGCATCTGGCGCGCCTGCTGCAGTTCTCGGACTCCACGCTGCCGATCGGGTCGTTCGCGTTCTCCAACGGGCTGGAATCCGCGCTGCAGACCGGCGTGGTCTCCGATCCTGAGAGCCTGCTGAGCTATGTCCACCTCATCCTGCGCCAGACCGCGCGGATGGACGGCATCGCGCTGCTGCACGCCCATCGCGCCGCGCGCGCAGGCGATTACGCCACCCTGCTGCGCGCCGACGATGAGCTGTTCTGCCGCCGCGTGGGGGAGGAGCAGCAGTTGATGCTGACGCGCGTCGGCAAGAAATTCGCCGAGTTGGTGCTCAAGATCATGCCCTCGCCCACGCTCGGGCGCTGGCTCGACGACATCAAGGCGAACGCGACGCCGGGCTGCTTGCCCGTCGGCCAGGCGATCGCGCTCGCCCACATGGGCGTGGACGAGGTCGAGGCCTTCGTCATGCACCAGTACGGCATCGCCTCGATGATCCTGAGTGCGGCGCTGCGGCTGATGCGGATCGACCATCTCGACACCCAGCGCATCCTGTTTACGGCCCAGGGACGGGTCGAGGGCGACTATCTGTCGGTGCGCGACCTCTCGCTCGACGAAATGGCCTCGTTCGCCCCCGTCTTCGACGTCCTCGTCGCCCACCACACTACTACCCATGTCCGGCTGTTCATGAACTGAACGCGGCATTGGCAAAGGAAGCGGCCCATGAAGAAGATCACGCGCATCGGCATCGGCGGCCCGGTCGGCTCCGGCAAGACTGCGGTCATCGAAACCATCACCCCCCGGCTGATCGATCTCGGAATCAAGCCGCTGATCATCACCAACGACGTGGTGACCACCGAGGACGCCAAGCAGGTGCGCCGCACGCTGAACGGCATCCTGATCGAGGAGAAGATCGTCGGCGTCGAGACCGGCGCCTGCCCGCACACCGCGGTGCGCGAAGACCCCTCGATGAACATTGCCGCCGTGGAGGAACTGGAGGAGAAATATCCCGACAGCGACGTGATCCTGATCGAGTCCGGCGGCGATAACCTGACGCTGACCTTCAGCCCAGCGCTGGCCGACTTCTACATCTACGTGATCGACGTGGCGGCCGGTGACAAGATCCCGCGCAAGAACGGCGCGGGCGTCTGCCAGTCCGACATTCTGGTGATCAACAAGAAGGATCTCGCCCCCTATGTCGGTGCGAGCCTCGAGGTGATGGACCGCGATTCCAAGCTGATGCGCGGCAAGAAGCCGTTCGTCTTCACCAACTGCAAGACCGGCGAGGGCATCGACGATCTGATGCGTCTCATCCTCGACATGGCGCTGTTCGACGTGAAGGTCACGTCGCCGGCGTCGGTGGATGCCTGACGCCATGGCGCTCCCCGAGCAACTCGTCCGCCTCGATGCGGCGCGCGAACTGCGCGACTTCAAGGACGAGCCGGCGCAGATGCGCGCCGCCGCGCCCGGGAAGGTCGGGGAACTGCGTCTTGGTTTCTCACTGCGCAACGGCCGCTCGGTGCTGCACGACCTCTACCGCGTCGCCCCGCTCCTCGTGCAGCAGGCGCTGTACTGGGACGAGGCGATGCCGGATTTGCCGATCTGCTCGATCATCTCGGTCGGCGGCGGCATCCTGCAGGGCGACCGCTACACGATCGACATCCGGGTCGGCGAGGGCGCCTGCGCCCATGTGACTTCGCAGAGCGCCAACCGCGTCCACCGGATGGATGCGAACTACGCCTCCCAGCACCAGACGGTGACGCTGGAGGCCGGTTCCTATCTGGAATACCTGCCCGACTTCACCATCCCCTACCGCCAGTCCCGCTTCATCAACCAGACCGACATCGTCATCGCCGAGGACGCGACGGCGCTCTATGGCGAGATGATGCTGGCGGGGCGAAAGCATCATCTCGCCGAGGAGCGTTTCGGCCTCGACCTGCTGTCAGTCGCCGTCTCGGTGCGCCGCCCGGACGGGCGCCGGCTGTTCGCCGAGAAGATCCTGATCGAGAAGAACGACCCGATGGTCGACGCACCGGCCGTAATGCGCGGCTATGACGCCTTCGCCAACATCATGTGCCTGACCCCGCCGCCGATCGCCGCCCGCATCAAGGAGCGGTTCGAAACCTGCTTCCCCGCCGAGGCGCCGCGCGCGATCGCCGGCGTGTGCCGGCTGCCCAACGAGGCCGGCCTGATGCTGCGCGCGGTGGGCGTGGAAACCTATGACGTCCGCAAGGAAGTGCGCCGGTTCTGGCGCATCGTTCGCGAGGAAGCCCGCGGACATACCTTGCCGGACGAGTTCCTGTGGCGCTGACCCGTGGGGGGCCGTGAATGTCCAAGGTGACAACCAATTTCGCCGTCCAGTCGCTGCGTGGCACCAGTCAGGTGTTCTTCATGGAGAACGCGCTGACCGGCGTGCTGTTCTTCGCCGCTATGGCCTACGCCTCCTACGTGTCGGGGGTGTGGGCTACCACCATCGGCGCGGCAGTGGGCGTCGTGGTGGCGACGCTTACCGCGCGGCTCATGGAATGCGACGACGCGTCGGTCGCCTCCGGCCTCTACGGGTTCAACGGCGTTCTGGTGGGCGCGGCGCTACCGACCTTCATAGCCGCCTCGCCGCAGCTCTGGGTCTATGTCGTCGTCGGCGCGGCGGCGAGCACGGTGATCACCGCCGCCTTCAGCGCCACGCTGACCAGCAAATGGGGCATCCCCGGCTCCACCGGGCCCTTCGTCCTCACCGGCTGGCTGATGGTCGCCGGCGCCTATTCCTTCGGCGGGCTTCATGTTACCGGCGATGCGCCGAAAATGCCGACCGACTATGTGCAGGGCGTGGCCGCGCTCCCCGCGCCGTTGGAACTGGTGGAGATCTTCTTCCGCAACATCGGGCAGGTCTATTTGCTGGATGCCTGGATCAGCGGCGCGATCATCCTCGCCGGCATCTTCATCGCCTCAGTGCCGGCGGGCATCGCCGCCGCCGCCGGCTCGCTGGTCGCCATGGCGGTGTCGATGGCGATGGGCGCCGATCCGGCACTGGTGAGCCAGGGCCTCTACGGCTTCAGCTCGGTGCTGACCGCCATCGCCGTCGGCGTGATCTTCCTGGCCCCGACCCCGAAAATCGTCGTCTACGCCCTGCTGGCGACGGTGATGACCGTGTTCGTGCAGGGCGGGCTAGACGTCCTCGTCGCGCCGGTAGGCATTCCCTCCTTCACCGCGCCCTACGTGCTGACGATGTACCTGTTCATCGCCCCGAAGAAGCTCATGGCCCCACATCCGCACCGGCCGGTCTCCGGCCACATGGTGGCGCGGCACGACAAGCAGGACGCGGGCAAGGCGCCGGCCCCCTCCGCCATGTCCTGACATTGATCGACGACGGGGCGGGGCCGCTTTGCCCCGTCCGCTTCCCGGCCGGGCAAGGCGCGCCCGTCGTCTCCAATACCGGTCGCCCCGCCGCCGACTCTCGCGGCATTTATTGAGGAACTGCCATGCAAGGCATAAATGCAGGCGATACCGCCTTTATTCTCCTGTGCACCGCGCTTGTGTGCATGATGACCCCGGCGCTGGCCCTGTTCTATGGCGGCCTGGTGAAGCAGCGCGACATGCTGTCGATCATGATCCAGAACTTCGTCTGCATGGGCGTGATCGGGCTGATCTGGGTGTTTGGCGGCTTCAGCCTCGCCTTCGGCCCGGATATCGGCGGCGTCATCGGCGACATCGTGCCCTATTTCGGCATGTACCATGTCGGCGTCTCGCCCAACCCGGAGTTGGGGCCTTCCATCCCCTTCATCATGGTGTTCGCTTATCAGATGATGTTCGCCATCATCACCCCGGCGCTGATGACCGGCGCTTTCGTCGGCCGGTTCCGCTTCGGGGCCTATCTGCTGTTCATCGCCTTCTGGACCATCCTGGTCTACCTGCCCGCCGCGCACTGGATCTGGGGCGGCGGCTTCCTCGCCCGGCTGGGCGTGGTCGACTTCGCTGGCGGCATTGTCATCCACACGGCGGCCGGCTTCTCCGCGCTGGTCACCGCGGCCTTCCTGGGCAAGCGCAAGCTGGCGCCCGGCGAGAGCGAATCCGAACCGGCGAGCCTGCCGCTGGTGGCGCTCGGCGCGGGCCTGCTGTGGTTCGGCTGGTTCGGCTTCAATGCCGGCGGCGCCTATGCGGCCGATGCGCTGGCGGCCTATGCCTTCACCAACACCATGCTGGCCGGCTCAATCGCCATGCTGGTGTGGATGTTCTGGGAATGGCGGGAAACCCGCCGCCCGACCTTCTCCGGCGTGCTGGTTGGCGCGGTGGCGGGCCTGGCGACCATTACCCCCGCCTCGGGCTATGTCGAGCCTATCGCCGCCCTGCTCATCGGCGCCGTCGGCGCGACGGTCTGCTACCACGCCAAATATGTCCAGAGCTGGTTGAAGATCGACGATTCGCTGGAGGTCTGGCGCGCCCATGGCGTCGGCGGCATGACCGGGGCGTTGCTGATCGGCGTGCTGGCGAGTTCGCACATCAACGAAGTGGCCGCCGGTGGGCACCAACTGCTCGTGCAGTTCTTCGCGGTCGTGCTCGTCGCCGCCTATGCCTCGCTGATCACCTACATCCTGTTGAAGCTGCTCGACGGGATGGGCATCCTGCGGGTCTCGGACCTCATCCAGGAGGAAGGCCTCGATAGGCCGCTCTATGGCGAGAGCGCCTTCAATTTCTGGAACATGGATCGCGGCCGCCCGAAATGATATCCGACATGGGGGGCCGATGGACGGCCCCCCATGTCGCGGCCCCTCGCGCGGCCGCCAAGGTTGATTTCCGGACAGGTGGAAGGCGGCTCCTTCGGTGATGTCGGAAGTTCAAATGTTGGCAGACTGCCACGCGCGTTTTCTCTAGCCTTTGGACGACAGCCGCGCTTTCGCTGGCCTCGAAGCAGGTCGAGGAACCGCCGGACGGCTTCATCCTCGCGCTCGAAGGAGTGCACTGCGCCTGCCCGTGCACGCCGATGCGCCCCCAGCGCGGCGTGTGAGGCAGACGTCGCCGAACAACGTCTGTTCGATCGACAGCACATAATAGCGGGCCATCTTACGGGCCGGGTCCCGCCGTTCGACATAGAGGTGGCAGGGTTGCGCGATCATGAGCCGAGAGTCGCGCACCGGCCCTCGAGGGCGCTATAAGCGCGACCCCGTCCGCATGAATCGCTTCGGCTCTTCACGCTTGAACGTGATGCCAATCAACGTGTCGGAGCGGCAGCAATGGCCCCTTAAGATGCGGGGCGAGATGCCTTTGGTGGCGAGCGCGTTCCTTAGCCAGACAGGGTCATCGTCCCAGTCGGTGATTAGGTGCTGGGCTGGCGGCAGGGCGGCCAGGACGGCGAGCACCTTCGGCGAGCACCCTTATGATCGCTCATCCGGCCTTCCGACGGCCGGACGAGGATCGGGCGTTCCTCGAAAGCGCGAAAACCGTGACATCGCCCGACCCGGCGGTTAGAGCTCGGCGCTGCTGAACCGATCCGCCGGGCTGGGCCGCCAATGGTCAGCTGGGCTGACCACCGGCGTTAGTTCAGAACTTCATCCCGAACTGTACCGTGAAGGCATTCTGCGACGCGCCGCTGGCGAGCTGGCCGGTGTAGGACGCGCCGAGAGACGCCGTGTCGGACAGGGCATAGGTGAGCCCGGCCTCCAGCAGCAGCGCGTCTTCCGCAATCGGCACGCCCGTGACCGAGAACGGCGTCGCGCCGCCGAGGAACTGCATGGTCGAAACCTCAGACGTGTCGCCAAAGGCGTGCTGCCAGCCGAGCGTGGCGTGCGGCGTCAGCGTCTTGCCGCCGAGCTGGACCGTCGTCGCCGCGCGCAGGCCGAGCGTCGAATAGACCGTGTCCATGCCGCCGGTGGAGACGGCAAGCGCTGCCGCGCCGCCGGTTTCCGCGAAGGAGGCGCCAGAGACGTTGACATAGGCCAGCCCCACGAAGGGCTCGAAGGCCACGGCGCCGAGCTCCATGTCATAGCCCAGCTCGCCGAACACCTGGGTGGTGCCGGTGGTGAAGTCGCCCTCGGTGGCGTCGAAGAAGCCGGGGAAGACGACGCTGCGCGACATCGACACGTCGTGCCACGTATAGGCCGCGCCGCCACGAAGGGCGACCGCGCCGAGCTGCGCACCGGCGTAGAGGCCTATGTCGACATTATCCATCGAGCCGGAGGAGGAACGGCCGGTCACGTCGAAATCCGACTGGCTGTAGCCGGCGAACAGACCGGCGCGGGCATTCTCCGCCACCGCGACGTCGGCACCCATCAGGAAGCCGCCGATCGAGTTGGAAATGGTGGCGGCATTGCCGTTGGAGAAGGTGTCGCCCCAGCCGCCATAGCCTTCGAGCCACAGGGTGGGGGTGTAGCCTTCGGCGAGCTGGGCTTTCACCGGGCCGGGGCCATAGGCCAGCGGCGTGGCGCCCGGCGCGGTGAGCGACTGCATCAGCCGCGACCCCACCGCGTCGCGCAGATAGACCGACTGCTGCTGGATCACGCTGCCGACCGAGGCATAGGCCTCGCCGGAGAGGGCGTTGAAGGCCCCCGGGGCGGAGGTGGCGGTCTGCTGCACCAGCGCGTCGAACACCGCATTGCCGGCGCCGAGCTCCTGCGCCGCCGTGGCGGTGGTGAACTGGTTCGGCGTCAGCGCGTAGTCGGCGAAGTTCGCGCCGGTGTAGTGCAGCAGCAGGTAGACGTTGGTCTGGTCATATTCCAGCGCGGCGTCGAGGAAGATGTAATTGTCGGTCACGCTGCCGAAGGTGCCGCTGACGCCTCCCGTGGCGGTGAGAATGGCGTATTTCGTGTCCACCTCATAGCGGCCGGGCACGGCGACGACCTCGACCTTGGCCTCGTCGCTAATGGTCGCGGCGCCGCTGGCGATGATGAGATCGTGCTCGCCGGACGGGGTCACGTCCACCTGATAGGTGGCGCCCTTCTCGAAGGACACGGTCGTTGCGTTGAGGGTGCCGGGCGAATTGCCGGGCGCCGCCGTGCCGCCATCATGGATGATGAGGGCAGTGACCGTGCCATTGCCGGCGATGATGCCGCCCTCATAGGCTTCCACGCTGGAGGCGGTGGCGAACTCGCTGCCGGTCAGGTTCAGGGTGGCGTTAGCGACCGACACAAAGCCTTCAAAGCCCTCTCCGCCCGCATAGGTGAAGGTGCCCCCGCCCATCAACCCGAGAGCCGTGCCGAGATCGGCGGTGATGTTGTTGGTGATGGTGTAGGTGTCCGAGCGGCTGAAGGTGAGCGCGCCGGACCCGCTGAGCACGATATCGCCCGCCACCGAGCCGGTGGTGCCGCCGGCGCCGATCTGGACACTGGAGGAGATGGTGGTGGTGCCGGTATAGGTGTTGTCGCCGCTGAGGGTGACCGTGCCGTTGGTGCCGGTGATGTTCAGCCCGCCCTCGCCGCTGATGACGCCGGCAAAGCTGGACGAAGTTCCGTTCACCTGGATCGTGAGGTCCTTGGTGCCCAGAACCACGCTGCTGGTGGCCTCGGTGCTGTTCAGGCTCTTGAGCGTGGCGCCGCTGGCCGTGCCGGAAATGTCGAGCGTGGCCTTCTCGATCGTGACGCCGCTGGCGTTCGAAAGGCTGCCTCCGCCGCTCAGCGCCAGCGTGCCGGCGGAGACGGTGACAGCGCCGGCATAGCCTTTGTTGCCGGCTGTCAGCGTCAGCGTGCCGGCGCCGGCCTTGGCAAGCGCTCCGGAGCCGTCGAGGGAGGAGTCGAGGGTCAGCGTCGTGGCTGCCGCGACGGAGAACGTGCCGCCGCCGGCGCCCAGGGTGTAGGTGCGCGAGGAGGTAAAGGATTCGGTCGTCAGCAACGTGCCGCCTTTCAGCGTCACACCGGCGGACGAAGCGCCGAGATTATTGTCTTCGCTGATCGAGAGCGTGCCTTCCTCGATCGTCCAGGCGAGGCTGCTGCTCGAGAAGTCGCCGGTCAGGGTCCAGGTCGAGGTGCCGGTCTTGCCCAGGGCATCGAAGCCGTCGGCGTAACCGGTCAGCGTGGTCGCGTCGATGGTCTTGTCATTGGTGCCGCTGAGAACGAGCGTGTCGGTCCCGCTGGAATGCGTGACGCCGCCGATGAGGGTCGGCAGATTGCCATTCGCATCCGCGCGCAGCTCGAGCGTATTGTCGCCATTGCCGAAGCTGATCGCGGCCGCAATCTCCCAGTTCCCAACATTGGTGCCGCCATTCACCGTGGCCGTGCCTTCGAGCACCACCCAGATAGCGCTGCCGCCGATGCCGACGCCGCCGTCGCCATCGGCCGCGCTTCCTGTACCGTCACCGCCGTCGCCGCCGGAAACCGTGACCCCACTCGCCACGGTGATGAGGGAATTGATCGCGCCAATGCCCGTCCCGCCCGCGCCGCTGGTCCCGAAGGAGTTGGCGACCCCGCCGGCGCCGCCGGTGACGTTGGCATTGACGTTGATGATGGCGAGGCCGGGCGTCGAATCCACGTTGCCGGCAAAGATGCCCATGCCGCCCTCGCCGCCGGTGAGTGTCGAACCGCTGGACACCGCGCCACCCGTACCGCCGACAAGGGCGGAATTCACGTTGACGGTCACCGCGCCCGTCTCCCGGAATGTGACGATGTAGATCCCCATGCCGCCCTGGCCGCCGGCGGACGGTTCCCCGATGGCTGCGCCACCGATGCCCGCTGTCACCGTGCCCTCGATCGTCACGGTCGTGGGGCCGGCCGACCTGTTGGCGATCAACAGGCCCGCTCCGCCCGTGCCGCCGATCGAATTGTTGCCGCCGCTGGCGCCGCCGACGCCGCCCGTCGCGGAGGCGGTGGAGCCAAACGTGACATCGGCGCCCACATCGGTTGTCACAATAGTGAGGCCGGCACCGCCACCACCGCCGCTGCCGGCCATGCTGCCCGAGCCACCCGCGCCGCCGGCACCACCGACGAAATCCGCGCCGATCGTGCTGGACCCGGCTCCCGACGTCACCGATCCGCCATAGCCGCCGCCGCCGCCGCCGCCGCCCGTGCCGCCAGCGGCGCCAGCACCGCCGGTGCCGCCGGTAAAGGTTAGGGTCGAATCGGTCACGCCCGATACGGCGCCGGCATAGCCATGGGCGCCGCCGCCGCCGCCGCCGCCCGTGGCGCCGCTGCTTCCGGCTGCACCGCTGGCGCCGGCAGTCGCGCCGCCGGCCCCGCCCGCACCGCCGCTATTGCCGCCACTGCCGCCCGCGCCGCCCGTTGCGCCCGCGCCGCCGCCGCCGCCACCTTCTGACCCCGTGGTGCCGCTGGTGCCTGCGGCACCCGTGCCATCTGACGAGGGGTTTGCCGCGCCGCCGGCGACGCTGCCGCCGCCTGTGCCGCCCCTGCCCGGCATGGTCAGGTCCAGGGCCTGCGCAGAGCCAGCGACCATCACGGCGGCAGAGGCCAGAAGCAGGCGCCGCAGCGCGCGCGAGGAAACCTTGGGCAAGGGGAGAAGCATGCGGACCGCCTGATTTAAAAATCGATACAAACAAAGCGGTATTATGGTGGCTCTGGCAGCGTCAAGATGGCCGGCGCATTCTCGCCACATTCACCGATCGCGCGCGGCCTTCCTGCAACAATTACCTCTGGGAAGGGCTTACCTCTGGTCTTAGCCGACAAGAGTCTCGTCCAAAGATGCCCACTCATCCGCCTGTGGCGCCGGCCGATTGGTCGATGGGGGCGTGCCTCGAACCAAGCGGTCTCCGGCGAGCCTGCGGCGGTTCATGGCTGGAGGCGACACAGCGCGCGGCGGGCAGAGCGACCTAGCGGAGCAAGCGGGTCGCGGTCGGAACGCGCAGCGCACCCGAAGCCAGATCGGCTAGACTAGATCGCGCCCAAGCGGGACATCGCTATCTGGGCGGCGGCGGTCCACTGCAGCATGGCGGTATATGCGGAAGGCGATCCGCCACTTTTCCCGGCCAGCCGTATCCAGCCACCGGCCATCTTCGCCTCTATGCCCGGTCCCAGCGGAGCCGCCTGCGGCCATGGTCGCCCGGCCGTCTCTTCCCAAAGCGCCAAAACCGCCGCCGGCACAGAGAGCGCCGCCGGGGGCGACGGTGACGGCGCATCGAGCTCGATCGCCGCTGCCATCATTCGCTGGTATCCCGTCTCAAACCACCCGCGCGCTTCCTCGATCGACGTGAAGACGCCGGCGCGCGACGCGCCCTCGCCGACGCGATCGCCCGTCCACTCGAGCGTCTTTGTAAGGGCGACGGCACCCCACGGAAGCAATGTTCGCCTGATGAGCTGTTCAAGTGGTGTCGGCGCGTCCCATGCCAGACGCGCGGCGCCGCGGCAGGAGCGCGCCTCAGCTCCTCCTTGACCGTGCCAAATCCCAAACGCTGACGACCGAAAGCTCGTGCTCGTTCGTTCGTGCATCCCTCTCGATAAGGCGTGTTTTGATCAGGTGGTCGCGGGCGGAACTGGCGAACAGACCCGCCTGCCGCGAACAGCATGAGGCGGATGCCGTAGGGATGACCAGATAGAACTGCTCGCCTATCTCGTCCCCGCCTGGTCGCTTGTCGATCACCCGGCCGACAGATCCCAGATGGCGCGCGCGGCGAGGCGCGCTGAAAAGTCAGGCAGCTATAACTTATCCAGAGAGCATGATCAGTATCAGGCCTTTGGCCGCGCCATGAGGACGTGGTTCTCGATCACGTCGAGTGCGCGACCGACTTCGTCGAACCAGCCGATTTCGGTCAGATAGCGCCGCCCGCGCTCGTTCAGCCCGCCTTTGGTCTCGTGATGGGCGGGATCGACGGTCACGCCGTTGCTGAAGGCGTCCAGACCTACGGCAGCCAGGCCGCTGAACATGGAGCGGACATAGTGCGTCGCGGTTTCCGGCGTCATGTCGCGTGAGATCAGCCAGTCGACAATCCGATTCTGCAGCGCGTAATGGGAGGACATCATCGCACTGCCGTTGGCGATTGCCGCGAGATCACTTTCCTTGTCCGCGACAATGAGATCGCCGAGCCCGCCGAACAGTTCTTCGACGATCGGATTGGCGGGGTAGATCACCACTGGCCCCTTGCGCAGGCGTATCGGCGGCAGCGGGTTGACCCGCACCACATGCGCCGCCGGCCGCACCCTCTCGCTCACCAGCGCGTGCGGCACGCCAGCGAGAAAGCTGACGACGGTCTGGTCGGGGCGGAAGGGCAGGTCGGCGATGGCCTCGTCGAGCTGGTTGGGTCGCATGCCGAGGAATATGACATCGCTGCCCTCGACGACCGCCGCACTGCTCTCCGCGCGTTCGACGTTAGTATAGCGCGACGCGAGCGCCTGCGAGGTTTCCTTGGAGCGCGGCGACAGCAGGATGGTGCAGCGATTGCCATGGGTCGCCTGAAGGCCGTCGACCACCGCGCTCACAAGGGTGCCCGTACCGACGAAACCGAGGCGCAACATGGCTGTACTCCTGATGAAGGCTGCGTAGAGGGGAGGGTGAGGACGTGGCGCGTCAGGCGCTTTCGCTTCCTTCGAGTCCGATCCAGCGGCGGAACTCGGCCACGGCCGGCTTCTCGGAGAAAACCGGGCTGGTCAGCACATGGAAGCCGGCGCCGGTCTCGATCTCCAGATCGAACGGGCGGACCAGCCGCCCGGCCTTGAGGTCGCTTTCCGCCAGCAGCCGGCTGGCCAAGGCGACGCCCTGGCCCTGCACGGCGGCGTCGAGCATAAGCCCGGCATCGTTGAAATAGAGTGTCTCGTCGAACGCCATGCCCCCGGCCCCGGCGGCGCCGAACCAACTGCCCCAGAAGCTGCCATTCACCACTTGAAGCAGCGTGTGGCGGATGATGTCACTCGGCACCAGCAGCGGCGGCCCTTCGCGCAGCAGCGCCGGACTGCACACCGGGAACAGCCGGTCGGGCGCCAAAAGCTCGATACGCGCATTGGGCCAGTCGCCATGTCCCCAGCGTATGGCGACGTCTATATCCTGACGGTCGAAATCAACTGGGTCATTGGAGGCGAGCAGCGTGACCTTGAATTGTGGGTAAAGCTGCATGAAGCGCTTCAACCGAGGCACTAGCCAGCGAGAGGCAATGGCGGGAGGGGCGTTGACGCAGAGCACGACGGGCGCTTTCGGGTCCGCGATGCGTTCACACGCCCGCACGAGAAGTGCCATGGATTCGCCCACTGCGCTTGCCAATGCAGTGCCTTCGCGCGTGAGCTCGACCCGGCGCGGCATGCGCCGGAACAGGCGCACCTCCAACAATTCCTCAAGCTGGCGGATCTGCTGACTCACCGCTGATTGGGTGACGCATAGTTCCTCGGCAGCGGTGGTGAAATTGCCGTTGCGCGCGGCGGCATCGAACACCCGGAAAAGATTGAGCGGCGGCAGCCGGGCGGCGCGGCGAACCGGACGCATGTTGGATGGCGGAGCGTGTGAGACGGCTTCATGGTCCGTGAGGATTTGCGCTTTGCTCACGAGGCTGTCGTCCGGGGGCTTGCTCATCTCATGCGGCATCCTGCAGGCCGCCGTCGCGCAGTTCAACCAACCCGTCGAGCTGTGGAATCACGTCGCAGCCGAAGCGCTCCAGCGACGCCAGCGTCTCGCGCCTTCCGATGCCGGCGAAACCCATGAAGCAGGATAAATGCGTCGGCTTGAGACCATCAAGCTCCCCGGCCAGCTTGTCCGCGCAATAGGCCGGCGATCCGATCACCGCATTTTCGAGGAAATTGTCCAGGGGGGGTTCGTCATTGAGGGGCATCAACCTGAGGAATGGCCCGTCTTTGTTGGGGGCGGCGGTTGAAAGCGGCACGGCGGCACGGGCGAGGTCGCGCACACATTGCGCAGCATGGCGTGCCTCATCCGGATTGTCCGTGACATAGACATAGCGCTGCACCGCCAGTGGCATATGCGAGGCATTGCCGCCGCCCGCCTCCCAGCGCTCGGCGATGATGTTGCGAAATGTTCGTGCCGCCTGAAGGCCACGATGGCCAAAGCTCATGAAAGGGGTGTGCCCCCGCGTTGCCATGCGGGCGAGCACTTCGGGGTGGCTGCTCGCCACAAAGACTTCCGGCATCGCCAGCCCGAACGGACGCATCGAGAGTTCGGTACGCGGGATGCGGTGGAACTGGCCGGAATATTCGACGACACCACTTGTCAGTCCCTGTTCCAGTATGTCCCAGGTCTCCAGCATCTTCTGGTAACGATAGTTCGGGTCGACGCGGAAACGGTCGAACTCATAGGGCTGATAGCCGCAACCAAGTCCCAATATCAGCCGGCCGCGTGTCAGCAGGTCCGTGAAGGCGGCTTCCTGCACCAGCCGCAACGGCTCGTAGAACGGCAGGGCGAGAACGGCCGGGCCGAGACGGATATGGGTGGTCTCGGCCGCGCAATGGGCCACCATTACCAGGGATGACGGACAGATCGAATGGTTTGTGAAGTGATGCTCGGCGAACCAGGCGACATCGAAGCCGAAATCCTCCGCCATCTTCACCGTATCGACCGTGGTGCGCAGTACCGAGGCGGGTGAGGTGTTGCGATCGTAAAGGCCCATGAGATTGAAGAGGCCGAGTTTTGTCATTGCGGTCCCCTCCCGTGGCGACGGAACTCGTCCCGGAACGCACGTCCCGGCGCATGCCCCATGGTCCGTTGCAAGCCTGTCACTGCACGCATGCCTATTATCGCCGACATGGCGCTCTTCATCTCAAAGCATATGAACAGCGCCGGACCGCCGCAAATTAGCACTTCTTATGCTTGGCCAAGCGCGGCTTTCGGGCCCGCGCCAGCCGCGGCTTTCCTTATCGTTCCATGAGAATTGATCGTTTGTGATCGGCACCACCGGTCGGGAACACTCAGCCTCAACAATGCCATCGTGCCTCAAGCGGTGGCGCCACGTTTCCAGAGATCGGAGCCTCCATGCAGGGTCATACCATTATCGTCACCGGCGGCGGCAGCGGCCTCGGCCGCGCCATCTGTCTCGGTCTCGCCGATGCCGGCGCGCAGGTGGCTATCCTCGAGATCAATGCGGAAGGCGCGCAGCTGGTGATCGACGAGATCACGGCGAAGGGCGGCAAGGCCTTCTCGGTGATCGGCGACATCACCACCCGCGACAGCGCCAAGGCGCTGGTGGACGAAGCTATTGCAAAGGCCGGGCGCATTCATGGCCTGGTCAACTGCGCGGGCGTGTATCCGCGCCGCCCGATTCTTGAGATTACCGACGCCGACTGGGACTTCAGCTTCTCGGTCAATGTGCGCGGGCTCTACAACGTCTCGGTGGCGGCCATCGCCCACATGCAGGCTCAAGGCGGCGGGCGCATCGTCAACATCGCGTCGATCGACGCGCTGAAGGCGCACCCCAAGAATGCACATTATGCGGCGATGAAGGCCGCGGTGGTGAGTCTGACCAAGAGCATGGGTCTGGCCTGCGCCCCTGATCAGATTCTCATCAACGGTGTGGCACCGGCCGGCATTGCCACCGAGAAGGCGCGCGCCGCCGGCTTCCTGCCGGAACTCGCGGCGCAGACCGCGCTCGGGCGTGCGGCGGAGCCGGAAGATGTCGCTGATGTGGTTATCTTTCTGGTCTCGGAAAAGAACAGATACATGGTCGGCGAAACCGTCGCGATAAGTGGTGGTTACTTCATCGCCTGATGTTGTACGCCTAACTGAAAATCAGAGTATTAAAATGCACTTCGGCATATTCAATCTTATGGGCCTGCGCGACAACCCCGGCGGTGTCGCTGGCGTCATCGACGATACGCGAAGCATGGTGAAGCTGGCCGAGGATATCGGCTTCGACATTGCCTGGTTTGCCGAGCATCACTTCACCAATTACTCGGTCAGCGTGTCGCCGCTGATGGTGGCGGCGCATATGGCGGCCCATACCCGCCGCATCCGCCTCGGCGCCGGCGTGGTGGTGCTGCCGCTCTACCAGCCGCTGCGTGTGGCGCAGGAGATCGGCCTGCTCGATCAGCTCAGCGGCGGGCGCGCGGTGCTCGGCGTTGGCACTGGCTATCAGGCCTATGAGTTCGAGCGCTACGGCGCCGATGTCGCCAAGAAGACGGAAATCTTCCTCGAATACTGGTCGGTGGTCGAGCAGGTGCTCGCGGAAGGCCGCGTCGCCTTCGAGGGCAAGCACATCACCGTGCCGGAAACAGCCATCACTGTGCGCCCGGTGCAGCAGCCCATGCCGCCCGTCTATTGCACCTCGCCGCACCCGCCGATCCTGAAGGCGCTGGCGAAATGGGGTGGCGTGCCCTTCATCACCGCCGGCTGGCGCGGTTCCGAGGCGCTGTTCGGCATTGCCGAGCAGGTGCGCGCCTCCTGGGTGCAGGGCGGGCTCGACGCTCCCACCATGCCGGTGGCGCTTCAGCAGTACATCCACGTCACCGACAGCGCGAGCGAAGCGCTCGAGGCGGCCGAGCGTGCCCGCTATGTCGGGCGGATGGTGCACGGCCTGCGCAGCAATGTGCTGACGCTCAACGGCTCCTTCGTCGAGGCGGCCCCCATTCCCGACGAGCCGCCGCTGGAGACCTTCCGCGACAATTTGCTGATCGGCGACCCCCACCATGTGGCGGAGCGGCTGGTGCAGGAGATCCGCCGGCTCAACCCGCAGCACTACAACTGTTTCTTCCAGTTCGGCGATATGCCCGTCGCCCGCGCGCGACGCGCGTTGGAGCGCTTCGGCGCCGAGGTGATCCCGCTGGTCGAGCGCGAGGTGGGCCCCTTGTCAGCCATCGGAATGCCTGTCCCGGCCGCGGCCGAGTGACATGTGACGAACTCCGGATCGCAGCTTCGGAGAGGTGCCCAAACCGATCTTTCGAACGACGCGGCCGGCAAATAGGTCGCGCGCCTAACCAGAGGATGGACGAAGATGAATAGGGTATTGTTGTCCGCGGCGACGCTTGCCGCGGTGCTTCTCGCCGGCTCCGGCAGCCGGGCTGAAACGCTCGGCCCCGTAACGGATGCCCTTGGCGTCGTGAAGATCGCCAAGGGCCAGCCGATCCTGATCGGCGGCTATTCCTCGCAGTCCGGCGGCGATACCAACCAGGGCATCGACGAACTGCGTGGTGCCGAGATCGCCATCAAGGACGCCGGCGGCAAGGTGCTCGGCTTCCCGGTGAAGCTGCTCGGCGAGGACGCCCAGTGCACCGCCGAGGGCGGCCAGACCGCCGCCACCAAGCTTGCGGGCAACAAACAGATCGTTGCCGTGCTTGGCCCGAGTTGCTCCTCGGGTGCCCGTGCGGGCGCGCCCATCCTGTGGAAGCTCGGCATTCCCAGCGTGGCGATCGGCGCCACTGCGCCGGCGCTGACCGCCACCGACCGGCCGGACGGCTTCAAGGGCTTCCTGCGCGTTGTGCCGAACGACCTCAAGAGCGCGGCTTTCACCGCCAGCTATGCCTATGACAAGCTCGGGGTGAAGACCGCTGCCACCATCCATGACGGCAGCCCCTATACCGAGCAGCTTGTGCGCGCCTTCGAGAAGGACTTCACCGCCAAGGGCGGCACCATCGTTGCCAGCGAAGCCGTTTCCCCGACCGACACCGACCTGCGTCCGGTGCTGACGCGCATCGCCACCAAGAAGCCGGAGCTTATCTTCACCCCGGTCTTCACCTCCACCATCGGCTTCCTGATGCGCCAGAAGGACGAAGTGGTCGGGCTCGCAGGCACCAAGGTGATCGGCGGCGAAGGCGTGTTCAGCGCCAATGTGATCGAAGCCGTCGGCCCCAAGGTTATCGGCTTCAACATCGTCGGCCCTTCGACCGACCTATTTTCCGAGCGTTTTCCGGTGTTCGTGAAGAACTTCACCGCGGAATATGGCGAGGCGCCGATCGGCGGCTTCAGCGCCTATGGATATGACGCGGCGCTGCTGACCATGGCGGCCATCAAGGAGGTCGGCAAGACCGACGCGGAGGGCAACCTCTATATCGGCCGCAAGGCGCTCCACGACGCGATGATGGCGACCAAGACCCTTCCGGGCCTCACCGGCGCGCTGACCTGTGACGTCTATGGCGATTGCGGCGCGGCGACCTATGCGATCTGGGAGTTCACCAGCGACGACCAGTCCTCGTTCGCGCCGGGCACCAACCCGAAGCGGATCTTTCCGTGAGCGATATCCCACGCTCCGCGACGGAGCCGGGGGCATTGTCCGAATGGCTGCGCCGGTCGACCTGGGTCGATCACGTGCTCCTCGCCATACGGATCAGCGTCGCGGCTCTCGTCCTGGTAGGTCTTGCCGGCGGTCTTACCGCCGGCACCTACTCCGCCGCCGACTTCGTGTCCTTTACGATGTTCGGCCTCACCATCGGCAGTGTCTACGCGCTGATCGCGCTCGGCTACACCATGGTCTACGGCATCCTGCGCATGATCAACTTCGCCCATGGTGACGTGATGATGATCGGGTCCTTCGCCGGGCTGTTTGCGGCGGGGGCGCTCAACGATGTGGGGCTGCTGAGCGCCCTGCCGCTGCTGGCGCTCCCGCTGGTGCTGTGCGCAGGCATGGCGGGCGGCGCGGCGATGTCGCTCATCATCGAGCGCATTGCCTACCGGCCCTTCCTGCATGTGCGCTCGCTGGCGCCGCTGATCTGTGCCATCGGCATGTCCTTCGTTCTGCAATATGCCGCGCGCGGCCTGTTCGGCACGCGCAACCGCGCCTATCCCGGCTTCGGCTGGATGGAAGGCACTGTCAGCCTGTTCGGGCTGATCGTGCCGATCCCGCAGATCGTCGCCTTTGTGGCCGCGCTCATCGTGCTGGCCGGCCTCTTGGCACTGGTGAAGCTGAGCCCGCTGGGCAAGGCGATGCGGGCGGTGGCGGAAGACCGTGATGCGGCGGCACTGGTCGGCATCAATGTCGGGGCGGTGATTGTCGCCACATTCGCCATTGGCGGCGCCATGGCCGGGGTCGCCGGTGTGCTCTACGCGCTGGTGTTCAAGCAGATCACCGTGTTCATGGGCTTCGCCCTCGGCATCAAGGGCTTCGCCGCGGCCATTCTCGGCGGCATCGGCAATCTCGGCGGCGCGCTGCTCGGCGGGCTGGTGCTGGGACTGGCCGAGGCGCTTGGCCCTGCGCTGATCCTGGAAGGCTTCGGCCTGCCGGCGCCCTACCAGCTCAAGGACGTGATCGGCTACGGCATGCTGGTGATGATCCTGATCTTCCGTCCACAGGGGTTGCTCGGCGAGCGACTCGCCTCGAAGCGGGCCTGACACATGTCCTTTAACGCCGTTACCAGCTCCTTCAAGGTCGCGCGGCGGCGGAAATCCCCGCTGGCCGAGACCCTTCAGATCGGCGCTCTCGCCGGCCTCGCGGCGATCGGCTTCGCGCTGATCGGCGCCTATGTGGCGATGGACAAGCGCCATGTGGTGGAAGACACGCTGACCTTGTCGCAGATCGCCTATGCGCTGATGGCCATCGCCGCCGGCTTTGTCGCCGGCCGGGACACGCAGGGGCGACCCTCGGGCAGCCGCATCGTTTTGCATGGCGCGCTGACCGGTCTCGTCGCCGGGCTGTGCGTGTCGGCGCTCATGCTGCTCATGGCGTCGGTCAGCTTGCGCAGCACGCTGGTGGCGGCGAGCCCGATGCTGACCAAGGCGCTCAGCCTTGGCGCGCCGATCGGCTCACTGCAGGCGCTGGCGCAAGTGCCCATACTCGGCGCCCTGCTCGGGATGATCGGCGGTGTGTTCGCGGCCATGCCAAGCCGCTACCGCCGGGCGCTGACCTGCGGCTTTGCCATTGTCCTTATCGCCGGCCTGTTCCGCGACGTGTTCGTCAGTGTGCTCGACAATGTGCCGGACTTCAACGGTCCGGAGGCCGAGGTGTTCGGCTCGGGCGGGCTCAACCGCGTGCCGGCGCTGGTGCTGCTGGTGGCGGGCGGGATCTTCGCTCTGTTGCGGGATCGGTGGAACGCCGGGCACAATCCGGCGCGCCGCGCGCGCTCCTCGAAGGCGGGGCTCGTTCTCCTGTTGGTGGGCGTTCTCATTCTCCCGCTCGTCACGAACGACTTCGTCGCCCAGGTCGCCATGCTGGTCGCGCTCTACATGCTGATGGGCATGGGGCTGAATATTGAGCTGGGCTTAGCGGGACTGGTCGATCTCGGCTTCGTCGCCTTCTTCGCGGTTGGGGCCTACACGGTGGCGCTGATGTGCTCGTCCGGCCCGCTGGCGCTGGTCGATGTGTCGTTTTGGGTAGCGCTGCCGGTCGCGGTGGTGCTCGCCGCCGGCGCCGGCATGCTGTTCGGCCTTCCGGTGCTGCGGGTGCGCGGCGACTATCTCGCAATGGCGACGTTGGGCCTGGGCGAGATCATCCGCGTGCTGGTGCTGTCCGACGCGCTGGCACCCTATCTCGGGGGATCGCAGGGCATCATCGAGATCGACCATCCGCGCATCTTCGGCGTCTCGCTGCAGTCGCCGGCGGCGCTCTATTATCTCGCTCTGGCGCTGGCCGGTGTGGTCGCCTTCATTTCCTGGCGGCTGCAGCATGCCCGCATCGGGCGCGCGTGGCTTGCCATGCGCGAGGATGAGGACGTGGCGCAGGCGCTGGGCATCGATCCCGTGGCCTCGAAGCTGCTCGCCTACACCATCGGCGCGGCCTTCGCCGGGGCGGCGGGCGCGGTGTTCGCGGCGCTGGTCGGGTCGGTCTACCCGCATTCCTTCCAGCTGCTGGTGTCGATCAACGTGCTGGCCATCCTGGTCATCGGCGGCCTTGGCTCGCTGCCCGGCGTGCTGGTTGGCGCCATCGTGCTGATCGGCCTGCCCGAGCTGCTGCGCGAGTTTGGCGAGTTCCGCTATCTGTTCTACGGCATCGCGCTAGTGGCGATGATGCATATGCGAGCTGAGGGTCTGTGGCCGGCAACAACGCGGACGAAGGAGAACGCCCGTGCTTGACGCCCTTCCGAAGAACCTGCTTCCCAAAAGCCCGGCGCGCGCGCCGCTCCTGGAGGTACGCGGCCTGAAGAAGGCTTTCGGCGGCATGATCGCCATCCAGAACGTTGATCTCAGCATTGCCGAAGGCAGCGTCCACGCCATCATCGGGCCGAACGGCGCGGGCAAGACCACGGCCTTCAACTGCATCACCGCCTTCGTGCCGCCGACCGCCGGCACGATTTTCCTCGGCGGCGCGCGCATCGACGGCTTGCCGGCGCATGTGGTGGCGAGGCACGGCGTGGCGCGCACCTACCAGAACGTCCGGCTGTTCCCCAACATGACGGCGCTGGAGAATGTGCTGGTCGGCCAGCATCGCCGGCTGCACACCACCTTCTGGGAGGCGATCATCGGCAGCGGGCGATTCCGCCGCGAGGAGGCGGAGGCACGCGAGCGGGCGAGGGAGTATCTCGCCTTTGTCGGCATCGCGCAGCGCGCCGGCGATCTCGCCCGCAACATGCCGTATGGCGATCAGCGCCGGCTGGAGATTGCCCGCGCGCTGGTGGCCGGGCCGCGCATTCTGATGCTCGACGAGCCGGCGGCGGGCATGAACCCCGCCGAGGGCCGCGCGCTGGTCGAGCTGATCGAGCGGATCCGCGCAGAGCTCGGCGTCACCGTCGTGTTGATCGAGCACCACATGCGCGTGGTGATGGCAGTGGCCGAGCGCATCACCGTGTTCAACCGTGGCGCCGTCCTCACCGAGGGCCCGCCGGCCGAGATACAGTCCGACGAGCGGGTGATCGAGGCCTATCTCGGCCGCCGCAGCGGGCATGTGGCGACCCCTGTCGTTGAGAGCGAACCGCATCGCCCTATGGAGGCCAGGATCGCATGAGCAAGGCGCTTGAAGTCTCCAACCTGACCGTCGCATATGGCGAGATCGCGGCCGTGCGCGCGGTGAGCTTCACCGTGGAAGCCGGCGAGATCGCCACCATCATCGGCGCCAACGGTGCCGGCAAGACGACGATCCTCAATGCGCTCTGCGGCCTGCGGGACGTGCGCGCGGGCTCCATCGTGCTCGGCGGTGAGGACATCACCGCCCTGCCGCCGCATGAGCGGGTCCGCCACGGGCTCTCGCAGGTGCCCGAGGGACGCCGGCTGTTCGGCCGGATGAGCGTGGCGGAGAACCTCGAGATCGGCGCGTACGCGCGCAGCGACCATGCGGCGCGCAAGCACGATCTCGACCATGTGCTGGAGCTGTTCCCGCGCCTGCGCGAGCGATACCGGCAGCTTGCCGGCACGCTGTCGGGTGGCGAGCAGCAGATGGTGGCGATGGGCCGCGCGTTGATGGCCGCTCCCAAGGTGCTGTTGCTCGACGAGCCGACCATGGGGCTGGCGCCGCAGATCGTCGATCTCGTCAGCGACGCGGTGCGCCGGGTTAATGACGAGGGCGTCACGGTGCTTCTGGTCGAGCAGAACGCCTATAGCGCGCTGGAGATCGCCGACCGCGCCTTTGTGCTGGAATCCGGCGAGATAACGCTCACCGGCAACGGCCCCGACCTCATCACCCACCCGCGCGTGCGCAGTGCCTATCTCGGATATGACGCATGATTCTCTCTCATGCCGGCCCTTCGACCACTGATACTCCCACCGCGACGCTAGAGGTGTCCCGCGCGGCCGATTTCCGGGTGGCGATGCGCGAGCTTGCTGCCGGCGTCACCATCATCACCGCCGGGCGGGAGCATGGACGCCGTGGCCTAACCGCCACCGCGGTGTGTTCGGTCTCCGCCGACCCGCCGACGCTGCTGGTCTGCATCAACCGCAGCGCGGAGGGGCACGCGGCGATAACGGAAAGTGGCAGTTTCTGCGTGAACGTGATCGCCGTCGAGCATCAGCGCCTGGCCGAGCGCTTCGCAGGGCGGGACGGCGCGCGCGGTGCCGAGCGTTTCGATCATGGCGAATGGCGCGCATTGGCGACTGGCGCGCCGGTGCTGGCCGATGCCATCGCCGCCTTCGACTGCCAGCTGGTGCAGGCGATCGAGGCCGGGACGCATACGGTATTTATCGGCGCCGTCACCGCCACGACGGTCTCGCCGCAGCGCGCGGCTCTGCTCTACCGCGCCGGCTCGTTCGCCGCGGCCGGCTGACTGCAATCGCGATAGACGTGAGGGATCGAGCGTGCGAACGCCAAGAAAGACCGTCGCGTGCGTAGCTCTGCCGTCGCCCCGGAAAGGAAATGCGGAAATGGCCGTGAAGAAACTGCAGAATGTCTATGTCAGCACCAGCAATATCGAGGCTAGCCGTCATTTCTACGAGCACGTGCTAAGCCTGACACCGAAGTTCGCCGATGGCGAGCGCTGGGTACAATATGATGCCGGTGGGGTGAATTTTGCAATCTGTTCGCCCGCGGAGTTTCCTGAGGGTGCGGCGGGCGCGGTCGTGGTGTTTGAGGTGTCCGATCTCGAAGCTCGCCAGGAGGAGCTTGCCGCTGCGGGCATCCGCATCGTCGCCGCCCGCGACATGGGGGACCATGGTCGCACCGTGACGGTCATCGATCCTTCGGGTAATTATCTCCAGCTATTCCAGCGCCTTGCTGTATCGTGACACCTCACGATCCTCTCCATAGGGAATAAAGAACACAATGATGAACCGTATCATTCTGCGCGCGGGCGAAGCGCTCGTCGCCGGCGGCCCCGCAGGCACGGCCGCTGAACCCGAAGTGATCATCGGTGCGCTCGACGGGCCGGTAGGCACGGCGCTGGCTACGCTGACCGGCGCCCAGGTTGCCGGCCACACCAAGGTGTTCGCGTTGCTCAATACCGACATCATGGTGCGCCCAATCACGCTGTGCGTTTCCAAGGTGACGGCGGATAATGCCCGATACACCAACATCCTGATGGGAACGGTCCAGTTCGCCATCGCCAATGGCGTGCTCGATGCCGTACGCGCCGGCCATATCCCGAAGGAGCAGGCCAACGACCTCGGCATCATCTGCTCGGTCTGGCTCAACCCTTCCGTCGCGACCGACGACAAGCTCGACCACAAGATTCTGTTTGATCTGCACCGCCGGGCAACAACCGAAGCCATCCGCAAGGCGATGACGTGCGCGCCGTCTATCGACTGGTTGCTGGAAAACCAGGACCAAGTGATCCACAAATATCATCAGATGGGGCTTGAGGGAAAAATCTAGTCAAGGTCTGTGCAATTCTCACTGAGATTTGGCCCTGGAATCCAGCGAAGTCCCTCGCCCCTGCAGGATGGTCAAGATGTGAACCACCTCGGATTTGTCGGAGGCTCCAACTCCTGAGTATCCGTGTTGGTCAAGCAGAGCTCCGGCATATCAACGATGAGCGCTATGGCGGTCACGTCACCGATACCCGGTATGCTGCGCAGGAGAGGGCCGCGGGACGTTCACCTCTCGGTCGTGTGTGGATTGGCGATCAGATCCCTGATGGTTTCAATGCCGAAGCACGTAAAGCCGCCAACCGGTCGCGCATGGCGATCGAGGTGCCAGGCCTATCCGGCATCTGTGAAGGCCATCGAGCAGGTACACGCGACAAAGGCTATGCCGCTCGACAGGCCGTCGTCGCGGGCTCGAGCCATGAGGCCCGGGCGGAGATTGCCCAGCTCGACAAGGCGCTTCGCGCACGGTTCGGCGATTACGATAGTGCAAGCGAACAGGAGCTGGCGGGGCGTGTTCCTGCCCAGCAGCAGGAGCACCTTGCCGCTCTCCAGCCACGCATGGTCGCGACGAATGCGACGATTACCGCCGGCCACAACCTTCAGCATGAGCAGGAGAGGCGCTGTCTCGACAGAGTGGCTGTATCGAGCTGCGCCGGTTCAGGCAGCTCCGTTCCTGTCTTCACGGTCAGCTTGCGACCTTGGGCGAGCTGCTTCTCCGATGGTTCCGCGTTCGCGCGCTTGCGAGCGCGGCCGTACGTCACGCGCTGGTGCCCTCGACGAGGGAGACTGGCAGCGTGTATTCGAGACTCTCGAACGTCCCTGCGCGAAGCCTGGTCAGCAGCAGCTCGGCGCCGAGCTGGCCGAGCTCAAAGGCGGGCGAGCGCGCCGTGGTCAAGGTCACGTGGTCTTGGCTGTAGGGCTCGAAGGCGTTGAATCCTGTAACCGCCACCTGCTCCGGCACCTTCACGCCCTGTGCGGTCAGCAGCCGTAGCGCGATGGCGGCGATTCGGTCGTTGCCGCCCATGACGGCCTCGGGCAGGCCGTGGCGGTCGATGTTGTCGGTGATAGCCCGGGCGATCGCCTCTCGGTTGTTCTCGTCGCAGCGCAGGATGCGGGCCGGGCGTCCGGCTTGCTTGAATCGCTGCCATATGGCGTCGAGCCGCGCCTCGATGGCGGGCCAGAAGATCTTCGGAATGACGATCAGCGTCGAGGCGGGATTGCGCCGCAGCACATGGCGCGCCAGTGCGTCGGCCCCGCCCGCATCGTCCTGGTTCACGTAGCAGACATCCGCCGCTTCGATCGACGGCTTGTCCTGGAAGACGAGTATCGGCTGGCCGAGATCGGCGAAGAGTTGAATGGTGCTCCGGCGGCTGGCCGCCGAGCCCGACAGCATCAGGCAGATCGCATCGACGACGGTCTCCCGGACGAGGAAGGAATCGTTGATCTGTTTGGGTTTGACCCCGTGTACGAGAAGCCCGAATCCCTTTTCGCTCAGCCGGTTGGATAGACCGGCTGCCACATGGGTGGTGAAAGGGTCGGCGAGGAACATCGGCGAGGGATCGACAATGGTCATGCCGATGATCGACCGCTGCAGCGTGCGCAGTTCGCGCGCCGTCCGGTTGGGTCTGTAACCCAGCACCCGCACGGCTTCCTGTACGCGCGTCACGGTTTCCGCCGAGATGCCTTGGCGCACGCCGTTGACCACCTTGGACACGGTCGCGGTTGAGACCCCGGCATGGGCTGCGACGGTGTGCAGGTTCACTTTTGCCATTCGACCATCCCTCGCGGAAGTTGTGTCTAATAAGGCCATTGACGCCATACGGAAACGCTCATATCGTTTGTTAAACGTTTAACAAAGGCGATCAGGAGGTTTCCTTGCCCAACGACGTTCTCGACCTCGACGCAATTAAGACCACTCTGTATACGGCCGTCCTCAGCGATGTGCTCGACGATTTCGGCCTGCCCAATCAGGCGATGGCCCCATTCGTCCGTCCTCTGGACGAAGGCAAGAAGCTGGTCGGCTATGCCCGCACGGGCCTGTTCATGAACACCTATTCGGTGCGCGAGGGTGAGAACCCCTACGAGATCGAGATCGCGCTGATCGACGACCTCAAGCCGAATGATGTCGCGGTGCTCGGCTGCGCCGGCCCGACGCAGCGCATTGCCCCCTGGGGCGAGCTGCTTACCACCGCCTCGATGAAGCGTGGCGCGGTCGGCTGCGTGACCGACGGGCTGGTGCGCGATGTCCGCCACATCCGCTCGCTCGGCTTCCCGGTGTTCCATGGCGGCATTGGCCCGCTGGATTCGCGCGGCCGCGGCAAGATGATGGCCTATGACCTGCCGATCCAGTGCGGGGGCGTCAGCGTCAAGCCGGGTGATCTGGTGTTCGGCGATGTCGACGGCGTGGTCGTCGTGCCGAAGGAGGTCAGTGTCCAGGTCGTCGAGGCGGCGATGCGGAAGGTCACCAGCGAGAACAAGACCCGCCAGGAACTGGAGAACGGTCTGCTGCTCGCGGACGTCTACGCCAAGTATGGCGTGCTCTGAGCTGGCCTGATCCCAGCTCTCCGATCTGTCTCATCAATCAAAACATAGAACGTCCAGGGGAAAAGCATGAGAAACGGATTGAAGATCTTCACTGTCGCCGTCATGGCGGCCGGCCTCGTGGTGCCGGCCATCGCCATGGCGGCCGACTACACCATCCGGGCCTCCCACTCGGAGGCCCCGGAAAGCCCTCTGCACAAGGGATATCTCGTCTTCAAGGCCTATGTGGAAGGCGCGAGCGGCGGCAAGATCGATGTCGTCATCTCGCCGGCCGGCCAGCTCGGCTCCATCACCGACGGGCTCGAACAGGCCAAGGCCGGGGCGATCCAGATCGCGCAGGGCGATGAGCAGACGCTCGACGCCTTCTATAAGCCGATGATGATCCTGGCGACGCCCTATCTCTTCGCCGATGACGAGGAGGCCCGGGCCTTCCTCGCCAGCGACCTGTTCAAGAAGACCAATGACGAGATGGCCGCCAAGTCCGGCCTGCGTCTGCTCGCGGCGGCCTCCTACGGCTTCCGCGACTTCACCAACAATGTGCGCCCCATCAAGTCGGCGGCGGACATGAAGGGCATCCGCATGCGCGTGCCGCCGAGCCCGATGTCGCTGGCGATGGTCGAGGCGATGGGCGGCTCTCCGACGCCCATTCCGTGGGCGGAGCTCTATGGCGCGCTGCAGACCGGCGTGGTCGACGGGCAGGAAAACCCGCTGGGTGTCATCTTTGACTACTCCTTCTATCAGGTTCAGAAGTACCTCACCGTCGACAACCACCAGCTCGGCCTGAACAGCATCATCATCAGCGAGCCGTTCTTTCAGAGGCTCTCTCCGGAGCTTCGCGAGGTCGTCGCCGTGGGCGCGCAGATGGCCGCCGCAACGGAATACGGCGAGCGAAACTACCAGTCCCGCGTCGTGACGGTCGATGCCCTGCGCAAGAAGGGTATGGAGGTCTATTTCCCGACTCCGGCGGAATCGGCCACCTTCCGCGACGCCGTGAAGGGCCCGATGCAGGCCTACCTGAACAAGGAGCTTGATCCGACCTTCGTGAAGGCGGTCTACGCCGAGATCGAGCAAATCCGTGCGGCGCGGGCCTCCGACGTCAAGTAAATCTGCGGGGCGAAGCGTGTCGCGCCATTACGGACGTACAGGGGGCTTCGATGAACCGAGCAGTGATCCTTCATAAATTCGTCGACGCGATCATCATCGGGTGTCTCGCGGTGATCGTCTTCTCGATAATTCTTCAGGTGGTGGCGCGGTATTTCTTTCACGCCGCATTCCCCTGGCCGGAGGAACTGTCGCAGCTCCTGCTCGTGTGTCTTTCCTTCCTCGGCATGTACCGGGCGATCGGAGAGGACATGCATATTCGGCTGGATGTTCTTCCTCGTGAGGGAGGCGGACCCTTGGTCCGCCTTCTTCAGGCGGCGGGCCTGCTCGCCGCTGCCGGTTTCGTCGCCTACATCGGCTATGGCGGCCTCGAACTGGCCCGCAATTCATGGGCGCAGCCCTCTCCGGCCATGCGTTTGCCGATGGGGATGTTCTACCTCGTCATTCCCATCGCTTGCCTGCTGTCATTCCTGGCGCTCCTCGCCAGAATCCACCTGCTGCTGACCGTGGAACGCAACCGATGACCGCGGTAATCCTGATCGTGCTTCTGGTGGTGATGCTGGCGGTCGGCGTGCCGATCGCCTTCAGCATCGGGCTTCTCGCCGTCGCGGGGCTGACTTTGGCGGGCATTTCGACCCCGAGCATCGCCGCCCAGCGGATGTTCTCTGGCATGAACGCCTATGCACTGCTGGCGTTGCCGCTGTTCATCCTTGGCGGCAACATCCTGGTGGCCGGCGGCGTCATCCAGCGGCTCATCGCTTTCGCCGACGTAATGGTCGGCCGCATCCGCGGCGGTCTGGCCCAGGTGAACGTGCTCGCCAACCTGATGATGGCGGGCGTATCGGGATCCGCCACAGCGGATTCAGCCGCCATCGGCGCGGTGATGATCCCGGCGATGAAGGAACGCGGCTACACCGCCGACTTCGCCGCCGCGCTCACCATCTCCGGGGCGATCATGGCGCCCATCCTGCCGCCGAGCCTGATCATGGTGATCTATGCGATCCCCACCAAGCTCTCCATCGGCGCCATGTTCTTTGCCGGCATCCTGCCAGCGGTCCTCATCGCCCTGCTGTTGATGGGATATGTCGCCTTCGCCCGCCGCAAAGACGCGCTCATCGTGCCGGCGCAGACGGGTTTCAGGGTCTATGTGAAGGCCACCATCACCGCGCTGCCGGTGCTGGCGGCCCCACTTCTCATCGTCGGCGGCGTGCGTGGGGGCATGTTTACTGCCACGGAAGCGGCGGGAATTCTGTGCGGCTACGCCATCCTGCTCTGCGCGGTGGCTTATCGCACCGTGGGGCTCACCAAGCTCATCGAGGTCTTCCGCGAGAGCGCGATGACCACGGCGACGATCATGATCATCGTCGCGACCTCCAATCTCTTCGCCTGGTATCTGGCGATGGAGAACGTGCCGAACGCCGCCCGCGACCTGTTCCAGTCGCTCACAGACAACCCCTTTGTCTTCCTGCTCCTGGTCAACGTCTTCCTGCTGGTCGTCGGGGCTTTCGTCGACACGGTGCCGGCGATCCTGATCTTCGTACCTATCCTGCAGCCTACGGCCGTGCAGTTCGGCATTGACCCGATCCACTTCGCGATCGTGGTGATCGTCAATCTGATGATCGGGCTCAACACGCCCCCGGTCGGCACGAACCTGTTCGTGATCTCCTCGGTGGCCGGGCGCCCGATGATGGCAATCTCAAGGGCACTGCTGCCATTTTACGGCATCAAGATCGTGGCGCTGCTCCTCATCACCTATGTGCCGGCGCTGTCGCTGTGGCTGCCGCGTCTGGCCGGTCTTCACAACTGAAACTTCGCACACATGACGGCAGCGCGGCGAGGACTGCGCGCCGGCCAAGAAAAGGGTAAAAGGAAATGCCGAATATCATCCTGCAGCCGGACGTCCAGTTCGACGGCGAGGCGGATCTTGAGCAGGCGGTCTATGGGCCGCGCTACAAGGTCGTGACGTCGAAGTCGAAGAATCTCGGCAGCATTCCCGAGCAGGTCTGGCACGATGCGGTCGCCATGGTCTGCTACCACGAGATCGAGGTGACCGATGCGGTGCTCGCGCGCATGCCAAATTGCCGCGTGGTGGTGCGTGCCGGCGTCGGCTTCGACAATATCGACCTCACGGCCGCCGGGCGGCGCGGGGTGGCGGTCTGCAACACGCCCGATTACGGCACGATGGACGTCGCCGACCACGCCATCGCCATGAGCCTCGCCTTCCTGCGTGGGCTGGTGCAGTACAATAGCGCCCTTCTGGACGATCCGATCGACGGCTGGCGCTTCCAGATTCCGACCACGATCCGCCGCCTGTCGACGCAGACCTTCGGCGTGGTCGGCCTCGGCCGCATCGGCACGGCCACGGCGCTGCGGGCCAAGGCACTGGGCATGAAGGTCATCTTCTTCGACCCCTATCGCCCGACCGGTACCGAGCTCGCCGTCGGCCTCGGCCGCGTGAACAGCCTCGAAGAGCTGCTGGCGCAATCCGATGTCGTGTCGCTGCACACGCCGCTGACGACCGAGACGCGCCATCTCATCTCTACCGCCGAATTGGTGGCGATGAAGGCGGACGCCCTGCTCGTCAACACGGCCCGTGGTGGGGTGGTCGACCTCGCGGCTCTCACCGAGGCCCTTGCCGCTGGCCGCATCGGCGGTGCCGCGCTCGATGTGCTGGAACAGGAGCCGCTGCCGGCGGACCATCCGCTGATGGCGCTCTGGCGCACGCCGGGCTCCTCGATCCGCCACAAGCTGATGCTCTCCCCGCACGCGGCGTTCTACAGCCCGTCGAGCCTGGTCGACCTGCGGCAGAAGTCGGCGCGCACCGCGCTCGGTTATCTCGAAAGCGGCAGCTCGCGTGATTGCGTGAACCGCGACCTGTACGACGCCGCTGTCGCCGTCCAGCGCAGGAGCGCCGTCGCATGAGTGGATGGGTCCGCAATCGCTCGGTTCTCATCACCGCCGCTGCCCAGGGCATAGGGAGGGCGAGCGCGCTCGCCTTCGCCGCCGCCGGAGCCCGCGTCTACGCCACCGACATCGATGCCGAGGCGCTCGGCCGGCTGGAAGTGGTGCCTGGCATCGTGCCGCGCCGGCTCGATGTGCGCGACGATGCGGCCGTGACAGCCACCTTCGCCGAGATCGGCCCAGTGGACGTGCTGTTCAACTGTGCCGGCTTCGTGCATGCGGGCACCGTGCTGGACATGACCGATGCCGAATTCGATTTCGCCGTCGATCTCAATGTCCGCTCCATGGTCCGCACCATCCGCGCCGCGCTTCCGGCCATGCTGGAGCGCGGCGAGGGTGCCATCATCAACATGGCCTCGGTGGTTGGGGCGGCCAAGGGCGCGCCGAACCGCTTTGTCTACGGCGTCACCAAGGCGGCCGTCATCGGTCTTACCAAGGCGGTCGCGGCGGATTATGTGGCGCGTGGGGTGCGCTGCAACGCTATCTGTCCGGGAACGGTCGAAAGCCCGTCGCTGGAGCAGCGGCTGAGCGCGACCGGCGATTATGAGGCTGCCCGGAAGGCCTTCATCGCCCGCCAGCCCATGGGGCGGATCGGCCAGCCCGAGGAAATCGCGGCCTTGGCGGTGCATCTTGCCGGCGCCACTTACACCACCGGCCAAGCCTACAACATCGATGGCGGCTGGTCGCTCTGACCGCCCAGGGTGCCGGCCTGCGCCTTCCGCTACGAGGCCGGAGGCCCGGCCGGGCCGCAAACTCCAGGGAGACATGACGTGAAACTGGTTCGCTACGGCGCGCCCGGCGCCGAGAAGCCGGGCTTGATCGATGACAATGGTGTGGTGCGCGATCTGTCGGCGCAGGTGGCCGACATCGGCGGTGCAGTCCTTGCGCCGGCCGCGCTCGATACGTTGCGCGCTCTTGATCCGGCGAGCCTGCCAGCCGTTGCCGGCTCGCCCCGGCTCGGCCCGTGTGTCGCGGGCGTCGGTAAGTTCATCTGTATCGGGCTCAATTTCTCCGACCACGCGGCGGAAGCCGGCGTCGAGGTGCCGAGCGAGCCCATCGTGTTTATGAAGGCCACCTCCGCCATATCCGGGCCGCACGACGAGGTGCGGATACCGCGCGGGTCGCAGAAGACCGACTGGGAGGTCGAGCTGGGCATCGTCATCGGCCGGACGGCGAGCTATGTCGATGAAGCCGGGGCGCTCGACCATGTGGCGGGCTACTGCGTGATCAACGATGTCTCGGAGCGCGCCTTCCAGATGGAGCGACAGGGGCAGTGGACCAAGGGCAAGAGCTGCGACACTTTCGGGCCCATCGGCCCGTGGCTGGTGACGGCGGACGAGGTCGGCGACCCGCACGATCTCGGCATGTGGCTCAAGGTGAACGGCCAGACCATGCAGAACGGTTCGACCCGCACCATGATCTTCGGTGTGCCGCATCTGGTGTCCTATCTCAGCCAGTTCATGAGCCTGCATCCTGGCGACATAATCTCGGCTGGCACGCCGCCCGGCGTTGGTCTCGGCCTGAAACCGCCGCGCTATCTCAAGGCCAACGACGTGGTGGAGCTCGGCATCGAGAAGTTGGGCGTCCAGCGCCAGACCTTCGTCGGGCAGGGCTGAGGTCACAGGAGAGGCCCGGTCCACCCACCCGTCACTCGATACCCCCCCGCCGAGTTGGTGAGGATCAGCATGGGGGTGGGGGCGTCTTCGACTGGTGCGAAGTGGGTTTCTCGCGGCCGCAGTCCGTGGCGATGATCACCCGGCCGGCGGCAGACAGCGCCTTGCGGATCTCGCCGAGACGTTCCGTATTGCCGCGCCGCAGCACGAATTTCGTGGCAATGGCATGGACCGTGACGAGATCGCCATGGGTCGAGCTGGGCACCAGGTTCTCAAACCCATCGGCGTTGACGACATAGATCGCCGGAACCTGTGCTCCCGGAAAAGGCGAACGTCGTCACCTTGCCATTCTCGTAGACCGACGCCGGCCCGATAACGTGCGACCCCTGCGCCGAGCAGCGCCCGTTGCGCGGCCCGAACGCATCGTGAATTCCAGCACCTTGTCGGCCTGGTTGGCCTTTTCAACTTCCGCCCTGGCGGCAGCAATCCGGCGGCGCTCCTCGGCTTCGTCGCCGGGGTATCGGAATTTGGCAAGGAATAGGTGTCGGAGCCGGGACCAACCTCCCCTTTCGCGAACCGTCAGCTCGAACTGATAGCTGCGCTTCGAGCCGTCCCGGCGTGCCGTGACGACCTGCAGGTTGGTCACGACCTGCTTCTCGCGGAACTTGAGGAACAGGATCCTCCCCGCCGGCGCCACCTCCCAGGCAATGCTGTTGCCCGTGGCGACGTGCACGATTTCCTCTTCGGGCGCGAATTCGACCTGAACGGATGAGCGCAGGGTGCCGATGATCCGCACCACGCTGTACGGCTCGAACTGGACGAAGCGGATACGGCTATCGCGGGGCGCCGCGACCAGCGTTTCCAGCGGGCGCACAACTCGTTCGTCAGCCCTTATCTCAGCCCTCTGCGTAGCCTATTCAGATCTCACCTCGCGGCCCATGACTCTGCAGCCTAGCCACCGCGATACTCGTATCCATCGTCGCTTTGGCTCCTGGTCCTCAAGTGCTGTTTGAGCGCGTCGACGTCTTCAGCGCTCCACCCTTCAATCCCAGTTGCTTCCAACCATGCGTTCAAATAGTGCTCTGGTGCATAAACGTGCCCATATCCCATAGGAACAGTGTCCGCCAAGGGCATGTCTATGAGAACTTGGAGCATGCTCACGACGGGATACCACCTAAGCGCCGGCGAAACGTCCGGACCACGCGGCGATTTCATCCAGTCAGCTTCTTGATAGAGCAGGCTTTTGTCAAAAAACGTAATCGCGTCGCTTGCGTACTGTAAGTACACGAAACGCACGCTGCCCCATTGTGCTGTATTTCCCGCAGGAGGGCCGTCCTGGTTCATGAACCGCACAAATCGTCCCTTCTGGAACACGGGCAGCCATTCGGTGGAGCCCGCGTCGCGGTTATCGGTGAGCGACCGCCATTTTTCGCTTGGGAAAGGTGCTCCACTCCAAACGGCCCCGTGGATCGGATCTCCAAGGATGTCAAAAAACGTTATCGACCGCTGAGAGTTAAACGCTCCAAGGCTCAGTCCGTGAAGATACAGCTCCGGGCGCTCGTTGACGGGGAGTTTTTTCCAGTGACTATAAACTGCTCGGAACAGAGCCTCTGCCGATTCAAGCCCATGTTCGGGTTGGAACAGCAAAGAAAGAGGGCTATTTAAATAGGAATACTGCAAGGCAACGCTCGCGACGTCGCCATTGAACAAGAACTCAAGTCCATCTATGGCAGACGGGTCTACCCATCCCGTACCCGTTGGGGTTATAATAACCAACGCGGCGCGATCAAAGGCATTTACCCGGATCAACTCGTCGAGCAATAATTTAGCGCGCTCACTTGGCGTCTCGGCGGCCTGAAGGCCAGCATAGAGCCTTATCGGTTCAAGCGCCGGTTTTTGGGTGAAATCGCTTATTTCTGCTGCACTTGGCCCTGAGGCAACGAATGCTCTGCCGGTTCGGCCCAGCTTACGCCATTCAAGTTTCGATCCCGGACTTCCAGCGCGCTCAACTATGAGTGGCTGCGGCCGATCCGGTTCGATCAAGGCGTCCAATCGTTCAAACGAACGATCTAGAGCGCGAAACGCATAGTCGACAAGCACCCCATTTACAATGGTTGTGGTCAAGACGGCAGTGATGGCGATGCCGGCGACGATGGACACCCGGCGTGGAAGGTAGCTGTTTAGCTTATTTGCTATACGTCGTCCTATCCCGAGCAGGCCGCGCGCCCCGAAAAGCAGAGTCACAAAGGTTGCAACGGCAATCAGGCTGACGCTGAAGGGGTACCCGGTATCGACCGGCGCCATATCTAGCACCACTCGAACCGAATTTTGCCAGATGCCGGCCTGACGCAAAGCGAGCAGCACGATGCACAAGCAAATGGCCGCTGATGCCAACGTGGTGTAATTTAAAATCCGTGCACTGAGACTTGGCATCTCCAGGTAGCGCCACAGCCAACGGACTAGGACGCCTATCCCATAACCGGAACTGAACGCGACGCCTGCAAGAACTCCCTGAACCTCGAAGCTGCGCGGAATGAGGCTGGGAGTTAACGAGGCGGCGAAGAACAAAGCTCCGACTACGAGGCCGAACCCGCACAATGAACGCTTTATGTTTTTAAGCGCGCTAACCAACAATAGTCGTTTCAAACCTGATCCTCGGAACGCCGCTCTGCATCTGGGCTTGCTGTTTGGACCTATATCGGTGGCCTCTTGAGACCTTGGTGTCTAGCTCATCGATGTCCGGAGGATTGCTCCGACGAGCGAGGACACGAGGCGCCTTAGGCTGTAGGCGCGGCGGCAGAGTGCCAGCGGGGCGTTGAGTCGGCGCGCCAAAAGGAAAACGGCCGAAGGCTCGCGCTGTTGCCGATATGCTGATCGTCTTGGAATCATGACACCCGATACACGTGTGGATCGAGTGCGGCAAGCGGGGGCAGCACATGAGATTCATCCGTTGGAGCGGATTGAGGTGTCGCCAGCACCGCTGTCCCAAAGCGGCCTTCCCGACACGCCGTTGCGAAGGACCTCTTCGCGCCATGCGCGACATGGGTCTGCAAGGCGTGATCCGTGGCAAGCCTGTGCGCACCACGGTTCAAGACAGGGCGGCGCCGTGTCCGCTCGATCACGTGAACCGCATGTTCCGCGCGCCGGCGCCGAACATGCTTTGGCTCTCCGACTTCACCTACGTCAGCACTTGGTCGGGCTTCGTCTATGTCGCCTCGCGACAAATGCTCCGCATTTGCGCTGATGTGATCGATGCCTACGCCCGCCGCATCGTCGGCTGGCGCGTATCGCGGACCGCACACGCCAGCTTCGTGCTCGACGCGCTGGAGCAGGCTTTGCAGGAGCGACGGCCCGTCCATCGCGGCGGCCTCGTGCATCATTCCGACAGGGGTTCTCAATACGTCAGCATTCGATACTCCGAACGCCTCGCCGAGGCAGGCATCGAGCCCTCTGTCGGCAGCGTCGGCGACAGCTACGACAACGCTCTCGCCGAGACGATCAACGGCCTTTACAAGACCGAGGTCATCCATCGGCGGGGTCCGTGGCGATCCTTCGAGGCCGTCGAGTTCGCGACGCTCACCTGGGTCGACTGGTTCAACCATCGCCGGCTGCTGGAGCCTATCGGCAACATCCCGCCGGCCGAGGCCGAGGAACGCTACTACGCCACGCTGGACCAGCCAGCCATGGCGGCGTGACTCAAAAGAAACGGCCTCCGGGAAACCCGGGGCGGTTCAGCATCGCGGCCTCCGTGGTCGTATCGAGGACGGCAAGTCGGGCGGTGGGCTCT
Source organism: Xanthobacteraceae bacterium 501b (assembly GCA_000378025.1). Lineage (GTDB taxonomy): Bacteria > Pseudomonadota > Alphaproteobacteria > Rhizobiales > Xanthobacteraceae > Ancylobacter. Next base: position 4,635,567 of record KB899087.1, on the reverse strand, counting down.
GCTACGGCTACAAGGTGGTGAAGAAGCTCGACACATACGGCAATCCTGTTCGGGGAGACCGTGAGATCGACGAGGTCGAAGCCAACATTGTTCGACGTGTCTTTCGCGAGTTCGCGGATGGTGTAGGTCCGCGCACAATTGCGCGCCGACTGAACGAGGAGGGCATTCCCGGCCCGAGCGGCAAACTGTGGAGCGACACAACGATCCGCGGTCACGTCAAGCGCGGAACCGGCCTGGTGAACAATGAGCTCTATATCGGCCGCTTGCTCTGGAACCGGCTTCGATACGTCAAAGACCCGTCAACCGGGAGGCGGGTCTCGCGGATGAATCCGCAGTCGGAATGGATCGCCAAGGACGTCCCTGAACTGCGAATCGTCGACGACGAGCTGTGGCAAGCCGTGCTCGAGCGGCAAGGCGAGATCACCGAGAAGTACGTGAATGTCACCGAGGCCATCCGTGATCACCATACCAAGAATCGATTGAACGGCGGCCGCCGGCCGAAGTCGCTGCTCTCTGGGCTGATATTCTGCGGCTGCTGTGGTGGCCCGTACTCCATGCGTGGGTCCGACCGTTTCGCCTGCTCAAACCACATCAGCAAGGGTAGCTGCTCCAACAGCCGGACGATCCCGCGCGAGGACTTGGAGCGCGGCGTACTGACCGGTCTCAAGGGCCGGATGATGGCGCCTGAGGTCGCGGCTGAGGCGATGCGTGCTTATGCCGAAGAAACGAACCGGCTCAATCGGGAACGCCGCTCGAATGGCGACGCCTGGAAAGCCGAGCTGGTCAAGGTGGAGAAGCAGATCAGGGGCATCATCGAAGCCATCAAGGCTGGGATGTTCCATGAGAGCATGAAGGCCGAAATGGACACATTGGAGGCCCGAAAGAAGGGGCTTTCGGAGCTACTGGTCGATGTTCCCAACGACGTTCCGGGCATGCTGGCGAGGGCAGCGGTCTTCTATGCGAGCAAGGTGGCGACTCTGACCCGTGCGCTGAACAGGCCAGAGGAAAGGCCTCAGGCCGCGGGAGCTTTGCGGATGCTGATCGAGCGGATCGTGCTGCCGCCCGGCAATGAACGAGGCGAAATGTTCGCGGCGCTGCACGGTGAACTGCGCACCATCCTCGAATGGACCGAGCGCCAAGCAATCGGAAAGATCGGCAAAAAAACAAAACCCGCAGCCGAGGCTGCGGGTTTGTCGGTATCAGTGGTTGCGGGGGCAGGATTTGAACCTGCGGCCTTCAGGTTATGAGCCTGACGAGCTACCGGGCTGCTCCACCCCGCGTCAGAACCGGCACGTCGCGTCACGCGCTTGCCGATGGCGGGTATCTAGCAATCCGCATGGCCAATTGAAAGGGGGCTGGGCTATCTTTTTGTCATCGGATCGTCGCGCCGAGGGTGAAAGACTCATCTAACCAATTGCGTCGGAAGGGTAATTCATGCCGGACAAGCTCTCTGATGTCGTTGCCGAAGCGGTGGATAGCTCTCCCGCTCCCCTCGCTGCACCGCCGCAGCGCCTCGCCCTGGCGCTGAACGCGGCGCATCAAGAGGCCTGCGACGCGCTTGCTTTGCCCGATCCTGTGAAGGCGGTGCACGGCGTGCGCAAGGGGTTCAAGCGGCTGCGGGCTCTTCTGCGGCTGGCGGGCACGGCCCGCGAGCGCGAGGTGGCCGCCCTTGCCCGCGCGTCGCGGCGCGCGCTCGCCGCCATCGCCCGCCACCTGGCGCAGGCCCGGGATACGGCGGCCCGCGAGGACGCGCTGGATGATCTCGTGGCCAAGGCTGGCCTTTCCGCTGCCGCACGACGTTCCGCCAGCCGTGCCTTTGCCCCGGCGACGACGTCCGCGCCTGATGCGGGCGTGGGCACACACCGCGCCGCGCTCGAGACCGAGATGGCGGCGCTGGCGCAGGCGCTACCCCGGCTTGGCGCTGCGCTCGACGACAAGGCGCTCATCGCCGCGCTGACGGTCTCCTATATCCGGGCGCGCCGCGCCGGCCGTGCGGCCGACCCTCGGGACGAGGAAAGCCTGCACGAGCTGCGCAAGGAGGTGGTCGCCCAGCGCTACCAGATGGAGCTGGTCATTTCAGCCTGGCCGGCGCTTGGCGAGCTGTGGGTGGACGAGTTGCAGCGGCTGCGTGACAAGCTCGGCAAGCATCACGACCTCGCCGTCCTGCGCGCGCTGGTCGAGGCGCATCCAGTGCGTGCCGGTGGCGGGCCGCTCTGGCGCACGCAACTGCTCGCCGCGATCGACACGCGGCAGGAAAGGCTCACCCACTCCGCCCTGCTGCTGCAGGCCCGGCTGTTCGCGGAAAAGCCGAGGGCCTTCCGCCGCCGGCTTTCCGCCTATATGTCTGCTGTATCCGAGAGGAAATAACGTCGCCCACGCAAGTCGCGGCGCGGCAGAACCTGTGACAGCCACGGAAAGCGCCCATGTTTGTGCGGCAGATGCACTATCTCGTCGCGCTGGCGCGCGAGAAGCACTTTGGCCGCGCGGCGCAAGCCTGCCACGTCACCCAGCCGACGCTCTCGGCCGGCATCCGCAAGCTGGAGCAGGAACTCGGCGTGCCCATCGTGGTGCGCGGCCATCGTTTCCTCGGCTTCACGGCGGAAGGCGAGCGTGTGCTCGGCTGGGCCCGGCAGATCGCCGCCGATTATGAGAGCCTGCGGCAGGAAAAGGTCGAGACATCAGGCCAGATCACCGGCACGCTGCGCGTCGGCGCCATTCCCGCCGCCACGGCGGCCGCGCCCGCTTTGCTCGCGCCGTTCCGTCTGCGGCACGCCGAAGTGAAGGTGCAGATGCTCACCCTCTCCTCCGCCGCCATCCAGCGCGGCCTCGACGAGATGGAACTCGACGCCGGCATCACCTATCTCGAAAACGAACCGCTGAACCGGGTGCGCCGCCTGCCACTCTATCGCGAGCACTATGTCTTCATCACCCGCCCCGACGAGCCGCTGGCGCGCCGGCGCAGCCTGCGCTGGGCCGAGGCGGCGGCGCAGCCTTTGTGCCTGCTCACGCCTGACATGCAGAACCGCCGCATCATCGACCAGGTGATGGGGGCGGCCGGCATCGCCTCAACCCCGGCGATCGAGACCAACTCCTTCATGGGCGTGTGGTCCTTCGTGCGGCGCGGGCCGTGGAACAGCATTGTCCCGGAGGCGAGCTTTCGCGGGCTGGGAGAGGCGGCGGATCTCGTCGCCCTGCCGCTGGTCGATCCGGTGCATGTCCAGCCGATCGGCCTCGTCCTGTCCGAGCGCGACCCGCTGAGCCCGGTGGCGGGGGCTCTGCTCAAGATGGCGCAGAGCTTCGGGCGCGAAGGTTCGATTGAGAATATCTTTAAATGACAAGCACTTCATTGCCGCCATCTATCAATTGTTCGTCCCTTTCAATTTGAATCCCCTGCCGGCCCCGTCCACTCTCGCATGGTCGGCGGCGGGGAAGCCTGGGCTTTCGCACCGGACCGGCACGAAGGACGCCCGTCGCCCCGCCTCGTGGTGGGCGCGCCGCCCGACCACAGCGCGGCGCAGCCCGTGCGGGCGGTGCGCGGCGGAAGCGTCCCTGCTCACTCTGACGAGAGGAATGCCCGATGGCCAAGATTCTGTGCGTGCTCTACGACGACCCGATCGACGGCTACCCCACCACTTATGCCCGGGACGACCTGCCGAAGATCGACCACTATCCCGGTGGCCAGACGCTGCCGACGCCGAAGGCGATCGACTTCACCCCCGGCCATCTGCTCGGCTCGGTGTCTGGCGAACTTGGCCTGCGCAGCTATCTGGAATCCAATGGCCACACTTTGGTCGTGACCTCCGACAAGGACGGGCCGAACTCGGTGTTCGAGAAGGAACTGGTCGACGCCGACATCGTCATCTCCCAGCCCTTCTGGCCGGCCTATCTCACGCCCGAGCGCATCGCCAAGGCGAAGAACCTCAAGCTGGCGCTGACCGCCGGCATTGGCTCGGACCATGTCGATCTTCAGTCGGCGATCGACCGCAACATCACCGTGGCCGAAGTCACCTATTGCAACTCGATCAGCGTCGCCGAGCATGTGGTGATGATGATCCTCGGGCTGGTGCGCAATTATCTGCCCTCGCATGACTGGGCTCGCCAGGGCGGCTGGAACATCGCCGACTGTGTCGCCCACTCCTACGATCTCGAAGCGATGAGCGTCGGCACCGTCGCCGCCGGCCGCATCGGCCTCGCGGTGCTGCGCCGCCTCGCCCCGTTCGACGTGAAGCTGCACTACACCGACCGTCACCGCCTGCCGGAGGCGGTGGAGAAGGAGCTGAACCTCACCTGGCACGCCTCGCGCGAGGAGATGTACCCGCATTGCGACGTGGTGACGCTCAACTGCCCGCTGCATCCCGAAACCGAGCACATGATCAATGACGAGACGCTGAAGCTGTTCAAGCGCGGCGCCTATATCGTCAATACCGCCCGCGGCAAGCTGTGCGACCGCGACGCAGTAGCCCGGGCGCTGGAGAACGGGCATCTGGCCGGCTATGCCGGCGACGTGTGGTTCCCGCAGCCGGCGCCGGCCGATCACCCCTGGCGGACGATGAAGTGGAACGGCATGACGCCGCACATTTCAGGCACCTCGCTCTCCGCCCAGGCGCGCTACGCCGCCGGCACGCGGGAAATCCTCGAATGCTTCTTCGAGGGCCGGGCGATCCGCGACGAATACCTCATCGTCCAGGGTGGCGCGCTGGCGGGCACTGGGGCGCATTCCTATTCCAAGGGCAATGCCACCGGCGGCTCGGAAGAAGCCGCGAAGTTCAAGAAGGCCGTCTGACCCTCTCCGCGACTTTCCGTTGCCCCACCGCGAATGGGGCAACGGAACCTCTCTTGAAAGCCGTATCACCCACCCGACGCCCAGACCGCTGACGAACCCCGCCATCTCCGCGGGGTTTTTTGTGCGGCCGCGGGCGTGGAGGATGTCGACGGCGGTCGGCGCGGGTGTCGCCACCGTCGCGATCGGGCAGCTGCGCCTCCCCCGTCTGCGCGTCCGCCTGTCAGGGCATCATTCGGATGTGCTGATCGTAGAGGATCCAGATGGTTCCGGAGACCATGATGATCAGGATGAGGACGGTGAAGAGGATCAGCAGCAGGTCGTCGCGGTGCGAGCGTTCGAGGTCGATGTGCAGGAAGTAGCGCAGATGCACCACCGCCTGGATCAGGGCGAGCAGGCCCAGCGCGGCGAGCGCGGCGGCGCCGCTGAGTAGGTTCAGCCCCACCACCGCGAAGGCGCCGGTGGTCAGAACCAGCGCCAGCACCAGGCCGATCACATAGGAGCGGCGCTCGCGGCCCTCTTCCGCATGGTCGACGGTGGGCGTGTCGGCGGCAATGCGGCGGCTCATGACGCGACCCCGTAGAGATAGACGAAGGTGAAGATGCCGATCCAGACCACGTCGAGCATGTGCCAGAACAGCGCGAGGCGCATCAGCCGCAGCTTCACCGGCGTGCTGAAGCCAAAGACCGCGACCTGCACCGCCATGATGACCATCCACACCAGCCCGGACGAGACGTGCAGCGCGTGGGTGCCGGTCAGCAGGTAATAGGCGGAGAGGAAGCCGCTGGCCTGCGGCGGCGCCGCATGCTCCGTGATCATCACGTAATAGTCGTGCAGCTCCATGCCGACGAAGGCCGCGCCGAGCACGCCGGTGATGAGCAGCCACACCAGCACGCCGCGCCGGTTTTCGCGGTACTTCATCTCCAGCATGGCGAGGCCGAAGGCGAAGCTGGAGAACAGCAGCAGCAGCGTTTCCACGAAGGCGGCGGTGAGGTCGAAGACCTCGGCGGGCCGGGGGCCTTCGGCGATGCCCTGCACGCTCATCGCCGCATAGGTCGCGAACAGCACTGCGAACAGCACCAGATCGCTCATCAGGAAGATCCAGAAGCCGAACAGCGTCTCTTCGGCCGCCTCATGGCCTTCGGGATCGGTGCCGGCGAGGTTCAGTCCGGGATGAAGGCGTTCGGAAAGGCTCATCACAGCGCCTCCACGGCGGTGCCGGAGGCGAGGGTCCCGGCGCGGCCCTCCAGCGCTTCGGGGTGCGCCCGGCCCTTGTTGTCGGAGGTCATTTCCCGGTCGCGGGTCACGCCCGGCGTGGCGCGCGCCGCGGCGAGGAAGGCCTCGTTCAAAGCCTTCACCGTCGCGGCGGGAATGGTCTCCTCCGTGTCAGTGGCGAAGGAGCGGGCGATGACGACGGCCCAGATCAGCACGAAGGAGACAATCGCCAGCCACCAGATGTGCCAGACCAGGCCGAACGCCCAGGCGCAGGCGAACAGGCCGATCAGCGGCGCCGTCGCGGTGTTGCGCGGCACCTCGATATCCTCATAGGCCGCCGGCGAGCGATAGGCGATGCCGGCCTTCTTGGCCTCGTAGAACGGGTCCTGCGAGGACACCTGCGGCAGAACGGCGAAGTTCCAGCTAGGGGGCGGCGAGGGGATCGACCATTCCAGCGCCCGCCCGTCCCAGGGATCGCCCAGCGGGGCGGCGAGCTGCGCGCGCTGGCGCACCGAGACCACGATCTGCGTCACCATCAGCGCGAAGCCGGCCAGGATGAGCCCGGCGCCGAGCATGGCGAGGGCGAGCCAGGGCACGTAGTCGGGGTTCGACCACATATAGGTGCGCCGCGTCGCGCCCATCATGCCGAGCCAGTAGAGCGGGAAGAACGCCAGCAGGAATCCCGGCGCGAAGCACCAGAACGAGGCCCGGCCCAGCCCCTCATGCAGCCGGAAGCCGAACACCTTCGGGAACCAGAACTGCACCGCCGCGAACATGCCGAACAGCACGCCGGGAATGATCATGTTGTGGAAATGCGCCACCAGGAACAGCGTGTTGTGGACCTGGAAATCGACGCCGGGATTGGCCAGCAGCACGCCGGTCATGCCGCCGAGGATGAAGGTGAGCAGGAAGTTGATGTGGTACAGCATCGGCGTGGAGAAGCGGATGCGCCCGCCCACCATGGTCAGCAGCCAGTCATAGACCTTCACGCCGGTGGGCACGCCGATGATCATCGTGGCGATGCCGAAGATCGCGTTCACATTGGCGCTCTGGCCCATGGTGAAGAAGTGGTGCAGCCACACCGCGAAGGACAGCACGGCGATGCACATGGTGGCGTAGACCAGCGAGGTGTAGCCATAGATGCGCTTGGCTGAGAAGGTGGCCACCACCTCCGACCAGACGCCGAAGGCCGGCAGGATCAGGATGTAGACCTCCGGATGGCCGAACAGCCAGAACAGATTGGCGTAGTTCATCATGTTGCCGCCGTCGCCATTGGTGAAGAAATGGAAGCCGGCATAGCGGTCGAGGGCGAGCATGATGGTGGCGGCGGTCAGCGGCGCCATGGCGAAGATCATCAGGATCGACGTGCACAGCGTCGTCCAGGTGAACAGCGGCATGCGGAACAGCGACATGCCGGGGCAGCGCTTCTTGTAGATCGTCACCGCGAAGTTGAGGCCCGTCAGCGTCGAGCCGATCGAGCCGAGCGACACCGCCCAGATCCAGTAGTCGACCCCCTCGCCCGGGCTGAACTCGATGCCGGTGAAGGGCGGATAGGCCGACCAGCCGCCGGTGGAGAACTGGCCCACCACCAGCGACACCATGATGAGGATCGCCCCCGCCATGGTCAGCATCAGCGAGATGGCGTTGAGCAGCGGGAAGGAGACGTCGCGGGCGCCGATCTGCAGCGGCATGACATAGTTCATCAGCCCGGTGATGAACGGCATCGCCACGAAGAAGATCATGATCGTGCCGTGGGTGCTGAACAGCTGGCCGAAATGATCGGCCGACAGGAAGCCGGCGCCCTCGGTGGCGGCGAGCTGCTGGGCGCGCATCAGCGCCGCCTCGATCACCGCGCGGGCGAACATGACAAGCGCGATCGCGATGTACATGATGCCGACCTTCTTGTGGTCGACGCTGGTCAGCCAGTCGCGCCACAGCGGCACCCACCAGCCCTTGACCGTCAGCAGGATGACGGTGGCGAGCGCGCCCAGCACCGCGATCGACCCGGCGCCCGAGGCGATGGCCTCGCTGAGCGAGGGGTTCTCGATCATCCCGGCGAAGACGAAGGAGGTCCACTTGATCTGGCCGAATATGAGCTCCCAGTTCATTGCGCGGCCTCCGGCGTATGGTCATGGCCCTGGTGGGGCGCGGGCGGAGCGGGCATCGCCGCAGGGCCGGGCATCGCCGCATGGCCGGGCATCGCCGCATGGCCGTGATGCTGGAACATGCCGGGCGCGAAGCCCGCCATCACCTGGTCGAACAGGCCCGGGGTGAACTGGCTGTAGAGCACCGGCGCGTTCACCACCGAGGACGGGAGAAGTTTGGCGTAGCCGGCGGCATCGAGCGCGGTTCCCTGCGCCTTCGTCGCCGCGACCCAGCCCTCGAAGGCGTCGGGGCTCATCACCCGTGTGGTGAAGGACTGGGTGGCGAAGCCGAGGCCGTTATACTGGGTGTTGCGGCCGGTGAAATCGCCGGTCCTGTCGGCAACCAGGTTCAGCTGCGTCTGCATGCCGGCCATCGCGTAGATCTGCCCGGCGAGCTGCGGAATGATGAAGGACTGCATCACCGTGCCGCTGGTCAGCTTCAGCGTGACCGGCCGGCCCTCGGGCAGAGCGAGCAGGTCGAGCGTCGCCACGCCCTGCTCGGGGTAGAGGAACAGGAATTTCCAGTCGAGCGCCACCACCTCGACCACCAGCGGGTCGGGGCCGAGCGCGCGGTAGGGGTCGCCCGTGATCGTCTGCCGCCACAGCGCCGTGCCAAGGGCGACGACCAGCGCGACCGGAACGCCCCAGATCAGCAGCTCGAGGCCCCAGTTGAACTCCCAGTCCGGCCGGTACGCGCCCGCGCCGCCGCGCCGGTAACGCCACAGCACGATCGGCAGCGCCACGAACATCGGCACGATGACGATCAGCATCAGCCCGCTGATAACGCCGAAATGCGACAGCTGCGCCGACGCGATCGGCCCCGCAGGCTCAAGGAAGCTGCCAGCATAAGCCGTTATCGGAACGCTCGCAAAAAGCAGCCCAAATACTGCGCTCGGTTTCAATCACACCCCCCTTGCGACCCCCGCACGCCCTGACAAGCACGGCGCCCTACCTCTGGTTATCAGCCCGAAACCCTACGGCAGCAAAGCACGAACGGCGACGGAGATCACCGTGCGGCATGGGGCAGATGGCGGAAGATTCATGCCGCGACAACGAAGGCCGCAAGGCAGACATCGACTTCGCGCTCTAAAGACATCGAATGACACAGCTCGATTAATGGAGGCAAAGCCCCCAGCGGTCTGAGATTCTAATGCATTTCCTATTGCCGTACTCGGCTGCCGCCGTCCATCTTCCATATGGGAGATAGACCGGTCGCGCATTTGCGCCTCAGTTGACCTCATGGGCGGAGACCGAAATCATGTCCCTTCGCCAGCCCCCATGGAACGCACTGAGAGGCGCTGATGTCCGAGAATTCACCCGACGGAGTGAAACCATATTCCGGCCCGGCCGGCGGATGGCAAGCGCTGGCGGCGGTGGCTCAGGCTGTCCGCAACGAGATGGAGACCGAGGTCGCCAATACGCGCGCCCTGCTGCGCATGAACCAGCCCGACGGCTTCGACTGCCCGGGCTGCGCCTGGCCGGACCCCAAGCACACCTCCTCCTTCGAGTTCTGCGAGAACGGCGCCAAGGCCGTGACGTGGGAGGCGACCGGCAAGCGGGCGAGCCCGGCCTTTTTCGCCGAGCATTCGGTTTCCGAGCTCTGGGGCTGGAGCGACCACGCGCTGGAGGATGCCGGACGCCTCACGACCCCGCTGCGCTACGAGGCTGCAACGGATCGTTTCGTGCCGGTGTCGTGGGAGGAAGCGTTCGCCGGCATTGCCGCACGCCTGAACGCGCTCGACCATCCCGACAGGGCGGAATTCTATACGTCGGGCCGCGCGTCGAACGAATCGGCCTTCATGTACCAGCTGCTGGCGCGCGCCTTCGGCACCAATAACTTCCCCGACTGTTCCAACATGTGCCATGAGCCGACCAGCATCGGCCTGCCGCAGTCCATCGGCATCGGCAAGGGCACCGTGTCGCTCGAGGATTTCGACCATGCCGACGCGATCTTCTGCATCGGTCACAACCCGGGCACCAACCACCCGCGGATGCTGACCACCCTGCGGGCGGCAGCCAAGCGCGGCGCGCCGATCATCGTCGCCAATCCGCTGAAGGAGCGGGGCTTGGAACGGTTCGCCGCCCCGCAGGACCCGGTGGAGATGCTCACCCTGTCCTCCACCCGTCTCGCCTCGGCCTATCATCAGGTGAAGGTCGGCGGCGACGTCGCCATGCTCAAGGGCATGATGAAAGCCCTGCTCGCTGCGGACGAGGCACGCCTCGCTGCCGGCGGCGAGGGGCTTCTGGACCGCGCCTTCATCGCCGAGCATACGGTCGGCTTCGATGAGCTGAGAGCGGACCTCGACGCCACGTCCTGGTCCGCCATCGAGCGTCGCTCCGGCCTTTCCCGCGCCGCGATCGAGAGCATGGCGGACGTCTATTGGAACGCCGAGCGCGTCATCGCCTGCTACGGCATGGGCATCACCCAGCACCGGCACGGCACGGAGAATGTGCGCCAGATCGTCAACCTGCTGCTGCTTCGCGGCAATATGGGCAAGCCCGGCGCCGGGATCTGTCCGCTGCGCGGGCATTCCAACGTTCAGGGCGACCGAACGGTCGGTATCACCGAAATTCCCACCGAGGCCTTCCTGACGCGCCTCGATGCGGCCTTCGGCATTACCGCGCCGCGCAAGCACGGACACAATGCGGTGGAGGCGCTGGCGGCGATGGCGAACGGCTCTTCGCGCGCCTTCATCGGGCTCGGGGGCAATTTCGCCGTGGCAATGCCGGATCCGGAGGTCGCCTTCGCCGCCTTCCGGAAACTCGATCTCAATGTGCAGATCATCACCAAGCTCAACCGCACCGCACTGCTGACGGCGACGCACAGCTACATCCTGCCCTGCCTCGGGCGCACGGAGCGCGATCTGCGGGCCGGCACGCTGCAGGCGATGACCGTGGAAGATTCCATGTCCATGGTCCATGCCTCGCGGGGCACATTGAAGCCGGCATCGGAAATGCTGATCTCCGAAGTCGCGATCATTGCCGGCATCGCCCGCGCGACCCTCGCCAAAAGCGCCATCGACTGGGAGGGACTGAGCAACGACTACGCCGGCATCCGCGACAAGATCGAGCAAGTATTCCCGGAATTCAGCGACTTCAACGCCCGCATCGCCGTGCCGGGCGGCTTCCGCCTGCCCAATGGCGCTGCGGAGCGCGTCTGGCACACGCCCAATGGCAGGGCGAACTTCCTCGCCGGCGCACCTCTCGACGAGGATGACGGGCGCGACGAGGGCACGCTTGTGTGCACCACGTTGCGCAGCCACGACCAGTACAACACCACCATCTATGGCCTGAACGATCGCTATCGCGGCATTAGCGGCCGGCGCGACGTGGTGTTCGTCAATGCCGACGACCTTGCTGCCCTCGGACTGTCGCATGGCGACACGGTGGATGTGGTGGCAAGTGACGACCGGGTGCTGGCCAAGCAGACCGCCGTCGCCTATCCGATCGCCCGCGGGTCGGTCGCGGCTTATTATCCCGAGGCGAACCTGCTGGTCGACGCGCGCGACTATGACCGTCAATGCGGCGTGCCGAGCTACAAGTCGATCCCGGTCAAGCTGAGGGCCCACCGCGCCGCGGCCGGGTAGGTGGCGAATCATCCTGTGCGGCGCGCCCCGGACGTCGGGGTCATGTCGCAGAACCACAGGATGCCTGTTCATGCGGGGCGAGATTACTATAATGGCCCTCATGCCTCTCCTCATTCCAGGACGGTGCCGGAGTGCCTCTTAATCAAGCGCTGCCTCGCGTAGGTGAACCGACAGGTCTCTTGAATCTGAACTGGCGCAACATTGTCTTCGCCTCGCGTCTGGCTGCCGCTGCCATCGCTGCACTTGCCCTTGCTTACTGGCTGGAACTTCAGGAGCCGCAATGGGCTATACTGACGGTCTACCTGCTGACGCAATCCTCGACCGGAGCCGCGCTCGCCAAGGGGTCGTTCCGCTTTCTCGGCACGATGATCGCCGCCGCCTACGCTCTCACCGCCGTCAAGCTGTTCTCGCAGGACCCGCTGCTCCTGGTCGGCAGCGCCATGCTCTGGACGTTCGCCTGCTATTATGGCGCCGCGCGGGCGAGCAACTTTGCCGCCTATGGTTTCATGCTTGCCGGCTTCACCGGGCTGCTGGTCATCTTTCAGGGTGCGGCCGCCCCTGATGCGGCCTGGCTGGTGGCGGTGGACCGGGTGAGCGAGATCAGCATCGGCATCGCCTGCGCCACGCTCGCCGGCGCGCTAGTGCTGCCCGATCACGCCGGCACGCAGCTGCGGGCACTGATGGCCAGCACCTTCCGCGCGCTGGCCGATCACTGCGCCCTCGCCCTGCGGGCCGCCACCCGCGGCCAGGCCCTGATGGACGAGCGCAGGACCATCCTGCCCAAGTTGGTGAAGTTCGACGCGCTGCGCTCCTACACCCGCTTCGAGGCCCCGGAGATGCGGGCGGACGCTGCCACGATGGACGAGGTCACGCGGGAATTCCTCGCGGTGCTTGCCGCCGCGCGGGGGCTCCATCTGCGCCTCGCCGCCCTGCAGGAGGGGGGCACGGCGTTGCCTGAACCGCTGACCGCCGCGCTTGAGCCGGCGATCCTGGCGCTGGGCCGCATCGGCGCCGACCCCACCATGCCGGGCCATACCGCGCGCGTGCGCGCCGAACTCGCCCTCATCCGCCGCGATCTCGCCGGGCTTGCCCGCCGCATCGAAGGGAGCGACGATCTCCCGCTCGGCACAAGAGCGGACGCCATCCTGGTCTGCCGGCAGGCGGTGGAGATGCTGCGCGACTTGTCGCTGCTCGCCCTCGCCGAACAGGCGGCCTTCCGGCCCGGCCGCGGCGCAGGCGCGCCCCGCCGAGGTGGCGCGGCCTCCGGCCACCCGACGGCCCTGCTGCAGGGAACCCGCGCCGCGCTGGCGCTGATGATCTTCTGCGTTTTCTGGCATGCGACGCAGTGGGACCAGGGCATTGCCGGCATCACCGGGCTCGCCCTCATGAACTACCAATGCGTCAATACCGATGATCCCGCCAAGCTCGGCTGGCCCTATCTTCGGGCCGTGGTCGCCGCCTGCTTCTGCGCCTATTTCACCATCGCCTTCATCTACCCCTGGCTTGAAGGCTTCCAGACGCTGGCGGCCTTCCTGTTTCTTGTGCTGCTGCCGGCCGGCCTGTTGATCGGCACGCCGCGCTACGCCCGGTCGGCGGGAACGTTCACCATCTTCTATGTCGCCGCCGCCGCGACGGGGAATGTCTTCACGCCCGACCCGCTGACCTTCGCCAATTTCTGCTTTGGTCTGGTGTTCGGCATGTTTGTCTGCCTGATGGTTGCGCGGCTCGTGCCGGCAACCGCCCGGGCACCCCGCCGCAGGGCCCTGCGCCACACGCTGTGCGTCCTGCTTCCGCAAGCCGCTCGTGGCGAGCGCCCGGCGTCGCAGGTCGCCCGCGAAATCACCCATCTTCTCGGGGCGCTGCTGCCGCAGCTTTCGCTGGCGCGCGCCGGGCATGACCGTCTGCTGCGCGGACTGCTCGCCTGCGCTTCGAGCGCCCGCGAGCTCGGCCGGCTGAGGCAGGTGGCGACCGATCCGTCGCTGCCTGAACCCGCGCGCCGGGCGATCGAGGGCGGCCTCCAGCGTCTGGCCGCGCTCTTCGCGGCCTGGCCGTCCTCGGCACCGGGAGCGACACCGCCCGACGCGGCGCGAGACGCCCTGGCAGGGATGTGGTCGGCACTGGAGGCCGACGATTGCCGGCCGGGCTCCCGCGCCGCTGGCCTTGTGGTGGAGGCTGCGACCAGCCTTCGTTTTCTCGAGGATCGTCTCACCCGCGATCACGCCTTCCGCGATCTCGCCAGCCTCGACGGACGCCTTCTATGACCTGGAATCCGCTGTTTCATACGTTCGATTTCTTCGGCTTCTACCTGCCGCCGGTCCTGTTCTGGGCGTTGGCGGCGTTCATTCCCTTCCTCGCCCTGAGCCGGCTGGCGCAGTGGTGCGGTTTCTATGATGTCGTCTGGCATCGCCCTCTGTTCGACGCCGCGCTTTATGTGATCGTGCTTGTCGGGTTGAGCGCCGGGCTGCCGCTGCTGACAGGAGGACCGGCATGAACGCGGGCAAGCTGATCCGGACGGCAGTGACGACCGCCACTGTCGCCATTGCCGCCTTCGCCGGCTGGCAGTTCTGGAACTACTATCTCCTGTCGCCCTGGACACGCGATGCGCGGGTGCTCGCCGATGTCCTGCAGGTCGCTCCTGACGTGTCGGGGCTGATCAGCACCATCCATGTGCGCGACAACCAGGCGGTCGAAAAAGGCGACCTGCTTTTCGAAATCGACCCCGAGCGGTTTCATGCCGCGCTGAACCTCGCCAAGGCCAATGTGACGATGAAGGCGGCGGCGCTGAGCCTCGCGCAGGAGAACGCCAAGCGCTTTCTCACCCTGCAGCGCGAAGACAGCCCCGGCTTCTCCGCCGAGACCGGGGAACGCATGCAGACGACGGCCGCGGAAGCCGAAGCGGCGTTTCATGTCGCACAGGCCGAGCTCACCATCGCCGAGATCAACATGCGCCGCAGCCGCGTGCATGCAGCGGTGAGCGGCTATGTGACCAACCTGACCGCCGTCGCCGGCGACTACGCCACCGCCGGACAGGGCGTGATGGCGCTGGTCGATTCGGATTCGTTCTATGTCTATGGCTACTTTCAGGAGACCAAAGTCCCGCAGATCAAAGAGGGCGCGCCGGCTCAGGTGGAACTGATGGCCGGCAGCGTGGTGCTGAACGGTGTGGTGGAGGGGCTCGCCCGCGCGATCGCCAATCCCGATGACGCGGCAGGCCTGCTGGCGCGCGTCGATCCGCAATTCAGCTGGATCCGCCTGGCTCAGCGCCTTCCGGTCCGGATCAAGCTGGGGGCGCTGCCGCCGAATGTCCGCCTCGCCGCCGGCATGTCGGCCACGGTGGTCATAAAGCCCGTCCGGCAAGAGCGTCCGGCCGGCACCTCAAACTCGCCGCCGTAGCGCTGCGTGGAGCGCTGGGGTGTCGCGCCGCCAGCGCCCCATGTGGGAAGTGGCGCCTCATCCCATCAGCATCACCATGAAGATGCCGCCGATTGTCAGAAGCGTGTTGGAGACCGCGTAAGGCACGGTATAGCCCAGCGCCGGCACCTGGCTGCGCGCCTTGTCGGCGATCAATCCCAGCGCCGGCGTCGATATGCTTGCGCCCGCGCAGCATCCCAGCACCAGCGCGTCGTCGAAGCGAAAAACATGCTTGCCGATCAGCAGGGCGAGCATGACCGGCACGGTGGTGGCAACCATGCCCAGCAGGAACAGGCTCAGCCCAACCTCGCGGACGCCCTCAACGAAACTTGGGCCGGACGAGATGCCGATCACGGCAATGAAGGCGTTCAGCCCAACCGCCTTGATGAACCAGAGCACGCCCGCCGGCACGTTGCCGAAGGTCGGGTGAATGGAGCGCTGCCAACCGGCAACGATTCCGGCGATGAGGACGCCACCAGCAATGGACAGGGTGATCGGCACCCCGCCAACCGTCACCATCGGCAAGCCGATCAGGGCGCCAATGGCGATCGTCAGGAACATCGCCGTGATGTCGGTCTCGGTGATCGAGAAATCGGCGCGGCCGATGATGTTCGTCGCCGCGCGGATGTGCTGCGAGCGTCCGACGACCGTCAGGATATCGCCGCGGTGAATCTCGGTCTGTGGGAGAATGGGAATCTCCGCTCCCGAGGAGCCCCGACGAATACGTGTGAGGAAGATCCCATGCGTCGACTTCATACGGGCCAGATCGGCCAGCGTCCTGCCGTCGCATGCCCGCTTGGTCACGACGATATCGACGCCTTCGGTGGGGATGGCGAGAAGTTCGGCGTCTTCCACCTCCTCCGCCCCGGTCCTGAACAAGGATCGCAGCGAGCCGCGCACGCCGGCGATGCTGACGATGTCCCCCGCTTCGAGCCGGGTGTCCTCGCTGGGGGTGATCATCTGCTCGCCACGGCGGATGCGGTCGACGAAGAGACGGACATTGGGCTCGCTCGCCTCGACCTCGCCGACGGAGCGCCCGGCCTGAGGGGCATCGGCCGTCAGGCGATAGGTCCGGACGATGTAATGATGCCATGACGAGCCGCCACCGCGCGGCAGTTCGCCCATCCTGGCCTCATAGGCGCGGCAGGCGGAAGCAAGGTCGATGCGCAGCAGCCGGGGCCCGATCTGGGAAATGATCACGATCGGCCCGATCGTGCCGTAGATGTAGGTCATGGCAAAGGCGGTCGACAGCGCGCCGATCATCGAGCGGGTCTCCTCGGGCGAGAGGCCGAGCCCGCGAATGGCATTGGTGGACAGCCCCAACGCGGAAGAGACGGTCGCCGCGCCGGCGAACAGACCGGCCCCATAGCCGACATCGTAGCCAGCAAACCGTGCCACGCCATAAGCGGTGCTCAGCATCATCACGCACACCAGCACCGCGAACAGGGCCTGCGATGCGCCGTCTCGCTTCAGAGCGCGCACGAACTGAGGGCCCACGCCGTAGCCGATGGCGAACAGGAACAGCAGAAAGAACACGCTTCCGACGGTCTGGGAAATCTCGATGTCGAGTTGGCCGATGAGCAGCCCGACCAGCAATGTCGTCGTCACCGTTCCAAGGGTGAACCCGCGATAGCCAACGTTGCCGAGCGGGTAGCCCAGCGCAATCGTCAGGAACAGCGCAATCTCGGGCTGCTCGCGCAGGGTTATCGAAATCCAGCTCCACATCGGCCGTTCGCTCCTGTCGGTCTAACTGAAGGGAGGAGTGCATGCGTGATCGCAACAATGCACCGATTCTAATTAATGCATCATATTTTTCAAATATATCCCATTTGGGAGATATAGCTTAAACTCTGAATGAGATACTAGAAATCGACAATTATCTATTCTTCATGTTCCAATGACGAAGACATTCCATGCTGTATAGGATTCTCGTCGCGTAGTTGGAGGCGATAGCTGTGTCCCATTTATTCTATCGCTGCATCGCCCTGGGGGTTGGCGTGCTGCCTCTCGGTTACGCAGCGAGCGGCCCGGCGTATGGTGGGAGCAATGTGCTGGGAGTCAGCATCGCCACGCAGCGCGAGCCGGGCGATTTTGACAAGAACGTGTCGACGGTCACCGGCATTGGCTATACCCATACCTTCGACAACAATGTTGTGCTGGACTCGTCGATTCACTATTTCGACCTGTCGGGCGATGGTGGATGGCGCCTGAATTCTCAGGCTGGCCTTGGCTACCGATACGAATTCTCGGACATTTTCTCCATTGTCGGAATCGGGTCGATTGGCAGTCGCGCACAAAGCAACGATGTCGATTTTCCCTATTACTCGATCCACGGTTCAGTCGACTGGAAGTTGACTGATGTTGCGACGTGGTCGGTGGTGACTTTTCGCTACCGCAACGCATTCAATGCGGATTATGATTTCGAGACCCCTGCTCTGGGATCGACCCTCAACTTCCGGCTTTCCACGTCAAGTTCTATTTCGTTCAACTATCTGCACGAATGGGAAAACGGGAAGGTGGCCGATAATTTGATCGGCATGGGGTACCAGTACCACTTTTGAAGCAATCCCGACCGCGGCGGCCCCGCCCCGGCATCTTGGGAGCGGCCAGCGGAATTGCGGCGGCGAGCAGAGGCGCGATTGGGTCGAGCCCATCGCGGCATCTGCGTTCGTGTGACGGTCACATAGATGGAGTTTTCCCATGGACGATCTGAAGCAGCCCATCGTCGGCACCAAGGGCGCAACCATAATCGGCCCCCGCAACCCGGCGATTGAGGCGCAGAACCCCGACATCCTGATGCCGCCCCTGACCGACAATGGCGGCATTCCCAACCTCAAGTTCCCGTTCGCCATGGCGCACAACCGCCTGGAAGATGGTGGCTGGGCGCGTGAGGTGACTCAGCGCGAAATGGGGGCGCTGAAGGAACTCGCCATCGTCAACATGCGCCTGCCGGCCGGTGTGGTGCGGGAACTGCACTGGCACAAGGAAGCCGAGTGGGCCTATGTGCTCAAGGGGCGGGTCCGGTTTTATCTGGTCGACGACCAGCGCCAGACTCTGGTCGAGGATCTTGGGCCGGGCGATCTGTGGCTCGCCCCGGCGGGGTTCCCCCACGCCATCCAGGGCCTTGAAGAGGGCACCGAATTCGTCCTCGTGTTCAATGACGGCAATTTCTCGGAAAATCAGACGCTGCTGGTGACCGAGTTGTTCGCCCATGTTCCGCGCGAGGTCCTGGCGAAGAATTTCGGCGTCCCCGCCGAGGCGTTCGACGGCATTCCGGCCCGAGAAAAGTACATCTTCCGCCAGCCCGTGCCCCCGCCGATCGAGCAGGTGCGCGCCGAGCTCGGCGCGGTGAACTTCACCGACAAATACATCTTCCGTGCCTCCTGGGCTCAGCCGACCGCCTATCCCGGCGGCGCCACGACCGTGGTTGATTCTGGCAACTTCGCCGTCGCCAATCTCGCGGCGCTGTTCATTGATCTCGAGCCGGGCGGGATGCGAGAGATACACTGGCATCCCGATGCCGATGAAATTCAGTATTACATCTCCGGCAAGGCACGAATGACCGTGTTCGATGCTGTCAGCAACGCCCGCACCTTTGATTTTGTGGGCGGGGATGTTGGCTATGTGCCGAAGACGCTGGCCCATTACATCGAAAATACCGGTGACGAGCCCGTGCGGGTGCTGAACGTTTTCCACACCAGTGAGTACAGGGACGTTTCACTGAACAACTGGCTGGCACTCACCCCCCCGCATCTGGTGAAGGGGCATCTCGATATTGGAGATCCCTTGATGTCCTCGCTGCGGGTCACCCGCCAGCCTGTCGTCAAGGGCTGAGGTTCCAAGGCGGAGAGCGGGCCCCCCTCTCCGCCTCGGTTCTTTCGGCGGCTTCCCGCCGCGAACCGATCCAGCGCGCGGGTCTTCAGCATTCTACCGTCGCGCAGCCGCGCCGTGCACGCAAAGGTGCCGAGAAGGAGCAGGCATGGAACAGTTTATGTCGAAGATGCTGGTATCGGACCTGATACCGATCATCGTTGTCATGGCGCTTGGATATCTTGCCGGAAAGGCGAATGGTTTCAAGTCTGAAGACGCCAGAATACTCAACAAGCTCGTGCTCGATTTTGCGCTGCCGGCAGCCTTGTTCGTTTCCATCGTGCGCGCCGACCGATCAATGCTCGTCGAGAACGCCACGCTCAGCATCATATCGCTGGTGGGCCTCGTCTTCCTCTTCATGCTTTCCTATTTCACCATCCAGTGGTTCTTCAGGCGCACCAAGCCCGAGGCCGCCGTCTGCGCGCTTATCGCGGGGTCGCCAACCATCGGCTTTCTCGGCTATGCTGTGCTGGATCCTCTCTATGGCACTGGCGTCGAAACCGGCCTCGTGATCGCCATCGTCGCCATCGTGGTGAACGCCGTCACCATTCCGATCGGCCTGTATCTGCTCAATGCCGGCGGCGGGGGCGCGGATGGAGCCCCCAAGGGCAGCGCCCTGCTTTCCGCGATGAAAGAACCCGTTGTCTGGGTGCCGATCCTGGCGGTGGCGCTGGTGGTCATCGGCATCCGGGTGCCCGACGAGTTCAGCCCGACTTTCGAACTGCTGGCCAAGGCCAATTCCAGCGTCGCGGTATTTGCCGCCGGGCTGACGCTGTCCGCCTACGCGATCGAACTTGACTGGGAGGTCGCCTACAATACCTTCTTCAAACTCGTTTTGATGCCCGGCGTCTTTCTCGTCGCGGGCTGGGCTGGGGGCCTCGACGAACAGATCCTGCAGATGCTCGTCTTGAGCGTCGCCCTGCCGCCCGCCTTTTCCGGCATCATCATTTCCAGTCGCTTCCAAGTTTACACGCGGACAGGTACCTCATCTCTCGCGGTGAGCGTGCTCGGCTTCATCGTCGCCGCACCAACATGGGTGTATCTCGCCCGACTTCTGGGCAGTTGAAGGCGCCCCGCAGGGGACGGGCAAGAGGATAGACTGAAAGCTCTCCGTCTCAACATCGTTGACCCTTGCCAAGGGCATGGATGGTCTTGCCGCCAGGCACGTGGCTATGGTCTCCCGACACTCTTCGCCAACCGCCCTTCAACCGTCGGACTGCGTGATGTGCACCTCCCTTCTCTACCGCGACGCCAGCGATCGCCCCTATCTCGGGCGAACCCTGGAACTCAGCGTCGACCTGCCCTACCAGATCGCCATCCTGCCGCAGGGCCTTGACCTTTCGTCGACGGTGAAGGGTCATCCGTCACTTCGCTGGCGTATGGATCGCACGGTCGTCGCCATCACGATGCCCGCAGTTGCACCGGCTCCCGGGACGACATTCGGCGTCGGAGACCTGAAGATCATCGAGGGACTGAACGACGCCGGCCTGTCCTTCTCGGTACAGTCCTATTCGCAGGCAGCCGGCCCCCAATCTCCTGTCGACGGCAGCCGCGCCGTCCTGTCGGCCGCCGACCTCGGCGCATGGGTGCTGGGACAGTTCTCCACCGTCGCGGCCGTGAAGGCCGCTCTTGCCGACATGCCCATATGTCTCGAACCCGTGCCGATCCTCGGTGGCCTTGAGATGCCGTTTCACTATTCGGTGCACGACAAACAGGGCGCCAGCCTCGTGATCGAATTCCACAAAGGCGTTCGCTCGATCTACGAAAACCCCGTCGGCGTCATGACCAATGCGCCGCAATTCTCCTGGCACCTGACCAATCTGGACAACTACACGTTCCTCAACAATATAGATCGCTCGCGCGCGAACTTCGGGACCTACAAGGCTGTCCAACCCGGTGCTGGCATCGCCAAGGCCGGGTTGCCGGGAACCGACACATCGGTCGACCGTTTCGTGCGTGCCGCCTTCTATGCGCAGTTTGCCGAGAAACAGTCGGATCCCGACAAGGCCGTGCAGATGGTCGCCCACATCATGAACAATTTTGACCGCCCGCGCGGAATCACGGTCGATCCGCCGGAACTCGGAAGTGGTCATCTTGAAGTGCAGGGACACCAGATCGACGTGGTGCCGACCGAGTTTACAAGTTGGACAAGCATATCAGACCTGACGCGCGGCCTGTTCTTCGTGCGAGACAGCCGCGGAATGAACTATATCTGCCTCGACGTCGGAGCGTTGGCCGCGAACAGCTTCAAGGCGACGCCGATGGCGGAACTCATGTCCGATCCAGCAGATGTGACGATCGAGTTCAACAGAGGCTGACGGCAGGGCGAGTGGTCGGCCAGCGCCGCATCGCCATGGTTCGAAGTCGTTATAGAATAAATATACCATTACACTTGTGAGTGTTTAGATGACACATCCTGATCGAAATTACAGAAAAATAACATTCTTCATTGGCATTTCTTTTATATATCTTATGATTATGTCGGCCACGACAGTTCCGACGCCCCTCTATCCAATCTATCAAGCAAAAATGCATTTTTCCCTGTTCATGGGAACCGTGATCTTCGCCACCTACATTCTTGGCGTTCTACTGGCGCTGCTTGGATTCGGCCGATGGTCGGACGTGGTGGGACGCCGCCCTGTGCTCATTGCAGCTGTATTCGCTGCATTACTGTCTTCGGCCCTGATGCTCTTGAGCGATTTCTTGTCGGAAGTCGCGCTTCCTGTACTTCTGCTCGGCCGCTTCTTCGTTGGTCTCGCCGTCGGCTTGTTCGTGGGAACTGCGACGGCGACGCTGGTGGAGTTGGCCCCGTCGCGGCTCAAGGATAAATCAACCTTCATTTCCACGGCCGTCAACGTCCTCGGCCTCGGGTTCGGCCCGTTGTTGGCCGGCATCATGGTCGAGCACGTGCCGCCGCAGCTCCAGTCGGTCTTCTGGGTCCTGCTTGCATGCTTCGGGCTCGGCCTACTCATCATCTGGCGCATGCCCGAGACGGTCAACGTCAAACCCGGCGCACGGCCACATATGCAGCATCTGGCATTGCCATCAAACGTCCGACCCGCCTTCCTCCAGGCTGCCATTCCCGGTTTCACCGGCTTCGCTGCGGTTGGCCTTTTCGGCGCCGTATCGCCCGACCTGCTGAACCGGATGGGGATTTCGGATCCGGTCGAGCAGGGATGGATCGTGTTTCTCGTTTTCGCCGCTTCGGGCGCCACCCAGTTGCTGGTCAAGCCCATGCCGCTAGCGCGTACCATGCAGGCGGGCTGCGTGCTGCTGGCCGTCGGCGCGCTGATAATTATGCTCGCCGTGATCCGCGATTCGTGGACGATGCTGCTCGCCGGAGGGATCGTCGCCAGTGTCGGATGGGGAGCGGTTTTTGCCAAAGGCGTTGCCCATGTCAGCGAGAGTGTGGCTGTGGCGGAACGGGCGGGTGTCACGTCCGCTCTGTTCGTGTGCTTTTACATCGGCCTGACGGCTCCCGCCGTTGGCGTGGGCGCAGCGGCGCTCAAATGGGGTCTGACGGACGCAACGATCGCATTTGCCCTGTTAATGGCCACGCTCGCCATAGCGGCGCTGATCGTAAACCTGAAACTCCACGACAGCCGGCCCCTCGGACCAAATTGAGCCGATATAATCGCCGCCGCATCAACTGATCAGACCGTTAACGGCTCTGGCCCTCGCCGGAGTGTTACCAATATGTCGTTCCGTCGACGTCTGCACCTGCATTAATGGCAGAGGAAAGCTGCCCGACCGCTTTCTCCCCGGTCCGGTCGTTGACATCCACTCGCCGAATTGATGTTGGAAAGTGATTTCCTGCCGACGCCTTTGGGGCCAAGGCTGTGTGAGAACTCACTGTGGCTCGTCGCGCAGGTTGTTGCCACGGCGCGCGTTAGCTCCGTTCACCCGGTTATCACCTTGAGGGTCGAGGCGACGCCGGCGACGGCGATGACGCGCTTGATGTTGTAGGCTAGGATCGCCAGGCTGGCTTCAGTGGAGACGTTCTCGAGGCCGCGCGTTCGGAAGTGGGTGGCGCCCATCCATCCTTTTATGGTGCCGAAGTCGTGCTCGACCGTGCAGCGGCGGGCCGCCATGGCTTCGGGCATCGCTTGAAGCCTGCGCTCCATGGCATCGAGCACCGCTTCGTGCTCCCATCGTCGGATGCGCTTCTCTTTGCCGGCCGTGCACAGGGGACGCGACGGGCAGGCGCTGCAGGCCCTCTGGTTGAAGTAGACGCTGATGAGCTTGCCGCCCTCCACCCGGGCAAAGCGTTTCTGCAGCTGTTGACCGGCGGGGCAGCGATAGGTGTCGGTCTCAGGCTCATGCACGAACATGGCCTTGCTCCAGAAACCACGCGCCTGAGCCGGTGAGGTATTTGGCTTGGGCACCATCGGGATGATGCCAGCTTCGGCGCAGGAGCGGATCTGTTCGCCCTCATAGTATCCACGATCGGCAAGGACGATCATCTCGGCAGCGCCGGTCTCAGCCTGTGCGGCCGTGGCCATCTCCAGCAGATGCGACCGGTCATGGCCGCAGTTCGTCAGCCTGGTGGTGACCACGATATGATGCTTGGTATCGACGGCCGCCTGGAGGTTGTAGCCGACTACGCCGCGATGGTCGCTGCCGGTTGCCATGGCACGGGCATCCGGATCGGTCAGCGATATCTGCTCATCGGGGGAGGCTTCCAGCTGCCGGCCGATCGCCTAGAGTTCGCCAAGGCGCCCGCGCAGCGACGCCAGTCGCTCAGTCAGGTGATGGATCCGCGGAGTGGCCGGTCCGGCTTCGGCACTGTCGGCTTCCTCAAGCTCGGCGAGATAGCGCGCGATGCTTTCCTCGACGTGGGCCTTCCGGCGCGCCAGCTTGCCCTTGGTGTAGTTCTTCTCGTGCGTGTTCGCCGCGCGCAAGCGTGACCCGTCGATTGCGACTATGCCGCCACCGGTCCGCGATGGTCTTGAAGTCGGGTGCCAGCTTGCCGGTCAGCCACATCAGTTCGATGTTGCGGCCCGCCTCGCGCTCCAGCTTCCGGCTCGAGGTCAGCTCGTGCAGGTATCCATAGACATAAAGCTTGAGCATCGTGCCCGGCGCGGAGCCGGGGCGGCCGGTCGATGCCGGCTGCACGCGGGCAAACCGAGCTCGGCAAGATCGAGTTCATCGACAAAGGCATCGATGATGCGGACCGGATTGTCGGGATCGACATAGTCCTCCAAACAAGCGGGCAGAAAGCTCGCCTGATGACGGTCGGCAGCCTCGACAAAACGTCCCATCTGGCACCTCCGAAGCAGTGCCTAAACATAGCATAATCAGGGGTTTTCACACAGCCTCAGGCGCAGAGCTGTCGCCCATCTCGTAGAGCATCGCGCGATGAGCGAACGATGGGCGTGTAAAGCCGCAGGCTTCTGCCGCATAACCATGCTCCGCACCTGCCCCCGCCGCAGAGCACGCGCCCGAGGGCAGATCCAGCCGCCAGAAGAACGCACTGCTGGATAGAAGTGGGGGGCAACGTCAGGGTTATGGCTGAGGTGTCGGCTGGGTATTCAGACGCACAAAACCCCGCCTGCGATGTCTCGCGGGCGGGGTTTTGTTTAGGGTGTGAAGAAGCGTTTTTGCTGTGCTTTGCAGGCCTGGCAGCGACCTACTCTCCCAGGTCTTGAGACATAGTACCATCGGCGCTGAGGAGTTTAACGGCCGAGTTCGGGATGGGATCGGGTTGGGGCTCCTCGCAATGGCCACCAGGCCGGCGAAGCACAGCATTTTGCGAAGCAAGGATCCTTTTGGGATCGGGTCTGGTCGACCCTGGTCTTTGGATTGCTTTGATCCTTGATGGATGACCATCGAGGATGAGAACGATCAAGCCAATCGAACGATTAGTACCGGTAAGCTCAATATGTTGCCATACTTACACACCCGGCCTATCAACGTGGTCGTCTTCCACGGTTCTCAAGGGAATACTCGTTTTGAGGTGGGTTTCCCGCTTAGATGCTTTCAGCGGTTATCCCGACCGTACATAGCTACGCTGCACTGCGGCTGGCGCCACAACAGCTCCACCAGAGGTACGTTCATCCCGGTCCTCTCGTACTAGGGACAAATCCTCTCAATATTCCTACACCCACGGCAGATAGGGACCGAACTGTCTCACGACGTTCTGAACCCAGCTCACGTACCACTTTAATCGGCGAACAGCCGAACCCTTGGGACCTGCTCCAGCCCCAGGATGTGATGAGCCGACATCGAGGTGCCAAACGATGCCGTCGATATGGACTCTTGGGCATCATCAGCCTGTTATCCCCGGCGTACCTTTTATTCGTTGAGCGATGGCCCGTCCACGTGGGACCACCGGATCACTATGGCCGACTTTCGTCTCTGCTCGACTTGTCAGTCTCACAGTCAGGCGGGCTTATGCCATTGCACTCGACGACCGATTTCCGACCGGTCTGAGCCCACCATCGCGCGCCTCCGTTACTCTTTGGGAGGCGACCGCCCCAGTCAAACTGCCCACCATGCAATGTCCCGGATCCGGATAACGGACCGCGGTTAGACATCCATATCTATAAGGGTGGTATTTC